>NZ_CANCLE010000010.1 GCF_947378715.1 Phenylobacterium aquaticum | reverse complement strand
TGCAGCTTGCCGACGAAGGTCAGGTGCGAGGACAGCGACTTGGAGCCCGTACCGAGCTTGGAGAGCGCGGTCGAGACGTTGCCGATCGAGGTGGCGACGGTGGCGATCATGTTCGCCGCCGTGGTCTGGGTGCCGATCGAGTCGGTCGCCGCCACGGTGACGTTGCCGCCGCCGAGGGACAGGTCCTGGGCGTTGACAGTCAGCTTGGAGGTGCCGTCCGCGTCGGCCAGGGCGGCGATGGTCGTGCCGCCCGACTTGATCATGTTGACGCCGTTGAAGGTGGCGTTGGTCACGGCCTTGCCGATCTGATCGCGCAGGGCCTTGAAGTCTTCGTTCAGCGCGGTGCGCGAGGAGGCGTCGAGGCTGGAGTCGGAAGCGGCGAGGGCCTTTTCCTTCATCTGCAGCAGCAGGTCCGACACGGCTTCACCGCCGGCGATGGCGACGTCCACGGTCGATTGGCTGCGTTGCACCGAGTCCTTGACGGCGTTCAGCGAGCCGGAGGTCGAACGTTGGTTCTGGGCGATGGCCCAGATGGCGCCGTTGTCCTTGGCCGAGGCCACCTTCTTGCCGGTGTTGATGCGGTTTTGAACCTGCATCAGGTCGGACTGGGTGGAGTTGAGGTTTTGCAGGGCAACCATGGCCCCGACGTTGGTATTGACGCTATTCGGCATCAAGTCGTCCTTTTCTCAGGTGTCCGGCCGTCATTTTGGCAGCCGCAGGCGTTTTGCCCGCTACAGCGAATAGCACCGGCTTAATTAGCGCCCGGTGAATCGCAGGAGGAAAGTTCGGCGATGAAGTGAATTTCCGATCGTATACAGTAAATAGAATATTCTATCGGTGTTTAAGTTTGATTCACTCTCGCCTGTGGCCGGGGATGCCGGGGCCACAGCGCGATGGGCCGTTAATCTTCGTAAACAGCACTTCCTAAGTCTTAACGCGAGCCGCGCAGCGTCGCACCAAGCCTCATTGTGGGTTCCCCACCCCGATGCGGGGAGTTGGGGTGTTGCCAGTCCTGGCCAGGGGCGGGCCCCATGCCGGCCCGGAGGAACACCCATGAAAACGTCGCTCGCCGCGCTCACCGCCACCGCGCTTTGCGCCCTGGCAGGCGCCGCCCATGCCCAGACCGCCGGCGCCGCGCCGGTCGCCCAGGCCACCCTCACCGCGCTCAAGGCCTGCGCCGCCAACGCCCAGGGCGCCCTGGCCTTCAACCCGCCCTCACCCGGCCTCGACGCCGCCGGGGTGATCCTGGCCGATTCCGGCTATGCGCCCGACCTCGCCGCCTTCAAGGACATCAGCCCCAGCGAACGCTTCGCGGCCGCGGTCAATTCCGCCCAGGGCCAGATCATCCTGATGAGCGACACCACCCGCCAGATCTGCCGCCTGGCGGTCGAGGATATCACCCCGGCCCAGGTGGCCCTGGTGCAGGCCGCCGTGCGCGGCATGGCCGGCGACTGGGTCCCGCAGTCCAACACCGGCGGCGCCACCACCTATTCCGGCACGGTCGCCGGCTCGTCCCAGCTGATGTTCGAGGTCCGGGTCCCGGCGCCTAAGACCGGCTATGGCACGGCCAACTTCATTCTGACGGTGATGAACCCGGCAGGTCCGGGCTAAGTCCCGGGCCGCACGCCGATCGGCAGGCCGCCGAGATCGTCGAACAGGCCAGGTGCATCGCTCAGCCGGGCCTGTTCGATCGAGAGCAACTTGAGCTTGGTGTCGGTTCCGCCCGGCGCCGAGAAGCCGACCAGCTTGCCGCCGGCCCCCATCACCCGATGGCAAGGCACGACGATGGGCCAGGGATTGCGGCCCATGGCCTGGCCGACGGCGCGGGCCTCGCGGGGGGCGCCGGCCGCCGCAGCGATCTCACCATAGGTCCGGGTCTGGCCCGGCGGCACGGCGCGGGCGGCGGCATAGACCCGGACCAGGAACTCGGACATCCCGGCCATGTCCAGCACGACCCCGGTAAGGTCGGTGCGGCCGTCGGCCATCAGGGATGTGATCGCCGCGATCGCAAAGGCGGCTTCAGGCGAGGGCGCGGACTCCACCGCCGCGGGCCAGCGCCGCGCGATCCGGGCGTGGGCGGCGGACGCCTCGCCCTCCGGCAACAGGGTTCCGATCAGGCCGACCTCGTTCCAGATCACCCCGCACAGGCCGATCGCCGTCTCGAAGAGCGCGAAGCCTGGCCGGGTCATGGAAGCTGGCCTCAGCCGGCGCCGATCCGCCCGACGCCCGGCAGGACGCCCAGCAGTTCGATGCGGAAGATCAGCACGCTATTGGCCGGAATGTCGCCGCCGCCGGCCCCTTGCTCGCCATAGCCCAGCTCCGGCGGCACATAGAGGATCCATTCGTCCCCCGGGCGCATCAGGGCCAGGGCCTCGATCCAGGCCGGGATCAGGCCGTTGAGCGGGAAGGAGGCCGGAACGCCGCGATCATAGGAGGAATCGAACACCTTGCCGGCCAGGGGTTGGCCGGGAGGGCCGAGCAGCTTGCCCTCATAGTGGACCTTGACCTCGTCCTGCTTCTGCGGCCGCAGGCCGTCGGCCGGACCGGTCCGGACCACCTTGAACTGCAGGCCGTCGGGCAGGACATGGACCGCCGGGTCCTTGGCGTTGGTCGCCAGGAAGGCCTTGGCCGCGGTCAGGTTCTCGGCCGCCGCCTTCTTGTCCGGACCGCAGCCGGCCAGGGCCATCGCGCAGGCCAGGACGACGAAAAGACGCTTCATCTGCAACTCCTAGATCGTGCGCGGAGGATAGCCGGCCACCCGCAGCGCATCCATGATCTCCTGGGTGTGCTGGGCGTCGCGGGTTTCCATGGTGACGTCGAACTCGGCGCCCTTGGCCGGCACGTCCAAGGACAGGCGGTTGTGGGCGACCTCGATGATATTGGCCCCCATATTGCCGATGATCGCCGAGACATTGGCCAGCAAGCCCGGCCGGTCGTCGCCGATGATGCGGATCGAGACCAGCCGCTGGTCGCGGATCAGCTCGCGGGTCAGGACCGAGGCCAGGAGGCGGGTGTCGATATTGCCGCCCGTGATGATCAGCCCGACCTTCTTGCCGGCGAAATGGCTGGGATAGGCCAGCAGGGCGGCGAGCGACGCGGCGCCCGCGCCTTCGACCACGGTCTTCTCCACATTGCAGTAGAGGGCGACGGCGCGCTCGAAATGCGGCTCCTCGATCAGCAGCACCTCGTCGATCAGCGGCCGGGCGATGGAATAGGAGAGCTCCCCCACCGACTTGACGGCGATGCCCTCGGCGATGGTCGCCCCGCCGGCGCCCGGCGTGCCGTTCACCCCGCGCATCTTGGCGGTGAAGGAGGGGTACATGGCCGGCTCCACCCCCACCACCTGGATATTGGCGTTGAGCGACTTGGCCACGGTGGCGCAGCCGGCGATCAGACCGCCGCCGCCGATCGGGATCGGCAGCACCTCGAGATCCGGCTGGTCCTCAAGCATCTCCAGCGCCACGGTGCCCTGGCCGGCCATGACCTGCAGGTCGTTGAACGGGTGGATGAAATTGAGGTCGCGCTCCGCACAGAGCCGGTAGGCGACGGCAGAGGCCTCGTCATAGTTCTCGCCCTCCAGCACCACATTGGCCCCATGGGCCCGGGTCTGCTGCACCTTCACGAAGGGGGTGTTGCGCGGCATGACGATGGTGACCGGTATGCCCAGCCGGGCGGCGTGATAGGCCAGGCCCTGGCTGTGATTGCCGGCCGAGGCGGCGATCACCCCGCGCTTGGCGACATTGTCTCCCAGCTGCAGCAGGGTGTTGAGCGCGCCGCGCTCCTTATAGGCGGCGGTGAATTGCAGGTTCTCGAACTTCACCCACACCTCGGCCCCGGTGATCTCCGACAGGGTGCGGCTATGGCGCAGCGGCGTGCGCTCAATATGCCCCTTCAGCCGGTCAGCGGCCGCGCGGACGTCGTCGAGGGAAAGGGTCATGGAGACAAAAGCCGGGGTGGAAGCGGGGGGCCACCTCTAATGGCGCAAGGCGTGGGGGGCAATGGGCCGGGATCGGATGAACGCCCCCTACTCCACCTGCTTCAGGATCTTCTCCACGGCGGCCAGGCGGGCGGGGACGTCGGCCAGGACGGACTGGAGACCGGCCAGGGCGGCGGCGGTCTCGGACTGGCCGGCCACGGCCTTCTCGGCGATCTGGCGATAGGCCTCCTCCGCGCCCAGGCGGGCCTTGGCCTGCTGGATGGCGGCATAGGCCCGCAGGCCGAACACCACGATCACGGTGCCGAGGATGAGGCTGAGGGTGGTGAAGAAGACGGGGGCGGACATGGGGGTTCCTTCTCAGGTCTCGGATTTCGTGGTGAGGGTGGCGACCAGGGCGGTGATGGCGGCGGGGGTCAGGTCGAGGACGAAGGGCGCGACCTCGAAATAGTTGAGCGCCTTGCCGTCGGCGCCGAGCTCCAGCTGGCTGGTGACCAGGCCGGCCTCCTCCAGCTTCTGAAGATGCAGGTGCAACAGGGGGCGGCTGATGCCGATCTCGCGGGCCAGCTGGCTGACATAGTTGCGGCCGCCGGCGGTGAGGGCGGCGATGATCCGCAGGCGATGCGGACTGGCGAGCGCCGACAGCCTGGCCAATAGCTGGTCTCCCGCGCTAGGCAATTGGACGCTCCCTTTCATATGTAAGAAATAACTGACGCATATGGAAAGTCAAGCCTGCCGATCGGGGGCGCCCCTCCACGGATCAGGGCGCCTTGGAGGCCAGATAGGCGGTGATGTCGGTGATCTGGGCGTCGGACAGGCCCGAGGCGGGGACCAGCATCTGAGCCACCGCAGGCCCGGACCGGGCGCCGGAGCGGATATCCCAGAGCATGCGGGCCAGATAGGCCGGCGCCCGGCCGGCCAGGGGCGGAGCGCCGTCCCGGCCCTTGAGATCGCCGCCATGGCAGCTGGCGCAGGGCTGGCCGCCCGGGCCGCCGGAGCGGACCAGGGCCTCGCCCCGGGCGATCGAACCCCGGGGGACATAGTCGACGATGCCGGCATGGGGATCGTGCAGCGCCATGCGCGGCCAGGACTCCGCCACCTCCACGATCGCGCCGTTCAGCGGTTGGGCCGGGGCGCCCTCCACCAGGTCCATCCAGCCCCAGGGACTGGGCTTCACGGCCGGCGCCGTATCGGCCTCGACCACCCGCACGAAGGGCCGGCGCGGCAGGGACGCATAATAGGCTGCGGCCTGGGCCAGTTCGGCGTCGGTCACGGCCTTGGCGACGGCGATCATCTCCTCGGTGTCGGCCCGCCGGGGCTGCTGGGCGGAAACCCGACGGCCGGCGCGGAACTCACCGACCTGCTGGACGATATAGGCGGCGGGCAGGCCATTGAGGTCGGCGGCGCCGACAAACCCCGTCCCGCTATAGAGATGACACTCCGCGCAGGGGAGCGGGCCACCCGGCCTTCGGCTGGTGACGGACTGCGGCGCCGGCGGATGGTCCTGCGGCGACCAGTCGACCACATGGCTGTCGTCGCTGAGCTCGGCCTGGGTGAAGGTCCGCGACGACCCGGGAAGCGTCTGTGGGCCCGGCGGCGCAGGCGGGATCGGCGCCTCAGGGCCATCGGGATAGGCCCAGGCCAGGCCGGGACCCGGCGCGGCCGGCGGCTTGGCGAGGGGGGCGGGCGCCGGCCCGCAGGCGGTGAGCGCGCCCAGGACGCAGAGCAGCGGAAAGAGGGCGCGCATAGGGCTCCTTGGACACCAGGACCCAACCCTATCCAGGCGGTCCGGAGCCGGCAACCGCCGGCGGCGTCAGACCTCCAGGCGATCGTCCGGCCGGGCCACCAGCATGTAGAGGGCGGGCATCAGGAAGACGCTGATCAGCAGGCGCGAGAACAGGCCGCTGACGATCACCAGGGCGAAGGGCCGCTGGGAATCGGTGCCGACCCCGGTGGCGAGCGCCGCTGGCAAGAGGCCGAGCGCCGCCACCAGGGCGGTCATCATGATCGGCCGCAGGCGCAGGATCGCCCCTTCCCGCACCGCCTGCTCTAGCGGCACGCCGTCGCGACGCAGCTCGTTGACATAGGAGATGAACACCACGGCGGTCTGCACCGAGACCCCGAACAGGGCCAGGAACCCGACCCCGGACGAGACAGAGAACGGAGTGCCCGTCACCCACAAAGCGATCAGGCCACCGACCGGCGCCGACAGCAGCACCCCCAGCACGGTGATGAAGGGGAACTTGAAATTGGCGTAGAGCATGAACAGCAGGAAGAAGATGATCGCCACGGTCAGAGGCAGGATCACGCTGAGCTGGGCTCGCGAGGCGGTGTATTCAGAATATTCCCCGCCCCAGTCGGCGCGATAGCCGCGCGGCAGGTCGACCTTGGCCTTGACCTGGGAGATCGCCTCGCCGACCGCGCCCGCCAGGTCGCGGCCCTCGACCGAGAACTGCACGCCGATATAGCGGGAATTGTCCTGGCGATAGACGAAGGCCGCGCCATTGGTGACGGCGATGTCGGCGAAGGTCTTCAGCGGGATCTGCTGGCCGCCGGGGGTCGCGACCAGGATGTCGCCGATGGCTTGCGGATTGTCGCGGTACTTCTCGTCCAGCCGCACGACCAGGTCGAACTGCTTTTCCTGCTGCACCACCTGGGTGGCGACATCGCCGCCGATGGCGGTCTGGATGACCGCATTGATGTCGGAGACGTTGAGGCCGTAGCGGGAGATGGCGTCGCGGTTGACCTTGAGGGTCAGGCTGGGCTGGCCAAGCTCCTGCACCAGGGTGACGTTGTGGATGCCGCGCACATGCTCCAGCACCCGTTTGATCGCCTTGCCCTTCTGTTGAAGGGTGACGAGGTCGGTTCCGAACACCTTGACCGCCAGGGCGCTCTTCAGGCCGGTCTCGGCCTCGTCGACCGCGTCCTCGGCCGGCTGGGTGTAGTTGAAGGTGATGCCCGGAAAGGCCTGGAGCTTCTGGTTGATCGCCTTGATCAGCCCGGCCTTGTTCCGATAGGGCCCGGTCCACTGGGAATAGGGCTTCAGGCCCACGAAGAACTCGGCGTTGAAGAAGCCGGTGGGGTCGGTGCCGTCATCCGGCCGCCCCAGCTCGGAGGAGACCATGGTCACGTCCGGGAAGGATCGCAGGATGTCGCGGATCTGGGGCGCGATCCTGGCCGATTCATCGAAGGAGATCGTGTAGGGCATGGTCGCCCGCACCCAGAGCGTGCCTTCGTCCAGCTGCGGCATGAACTCGCCGCCGATGAAGGGCAGCAGGAGCAGGGAGGCCGCCAGCACCACGCCGGTCGCCGCCGTGGTGCGCCAGGGATGGGCCAGACAGGCGTCCAGCCCCTTGATATAGGCGGCCTTGACCGCCTCGAAGGCGCGGTTGCGCCGCTCCTTCACGCCGGCCCGCATGAACCAGGCGCAGAGCACCGGCAGCAGGGCCAAGGTGACGGCCAGCGAGCCGATCAGGGCGAAGACCATGGTGTCGGCCATGGGCTTGAACAGGATGCCCGAGGGACCCGACAGCACATAGATCGGCAGGAAGCTGACCACGATCACCGCCACGGCGAAGAACAGCGGCCGGTCCACCTCGGCGGCGGCGTCACGGACCACTTCGCGGACGTTCATCGGCGCGCCTTCGCGCAGCGCGATCTGGCGGAAGATGTTCTCGACCATCACCACCGCGCCATCGACCAATATGCCGAAGTCGATCGCCCCGATGGACAAGAGGTTGGCCGACGCCCCCTGGATGTCCAGGCAGACGAAGGCGAACAAAAGCGCCAGCGGAATGGTGGTGGCGACGATCAGGCCGGCGCGGACGTCGTAGAGGAAGAAGATCAGCACTACGACCACCAGGACCATGCCGCGCAGCAGGTTCTCCATGACGATGTCGGTGGTCAGGTGGATCAGCTGGGTGCGGTCATAGAAGGGGACGATCTTGACGTCCTTGGGCAGGACCTGGTCGTTCAGCTCCCGGGTCTTGGCCTGGACGCCCTTGAGCACGTCCTGGGTCTTTTCCCCGGTGCGCAGCATGACCACGCCCTCGACCGCGTCATCCTGGGTCTGGTAGCCGAACTGGCCCAGCCGGGGCGCTATGCCGATGCCGACCTTGCCGACGTCCTTGAGCAGGACCGGGACCCCGTCATGCACGGCCAGGACGATCTTGCCGATGTCCTCGACGGTCTCCAGCCGGCCCTCGCCGCGCACATAGTAGAACTGGCCGCCCTGGGAATAGAAGCCGCCGCCGGCATTGGCGTTGTTGGCGGCGATGGCCGATTCCACCTGGGCGGCGGACAGGCCGAAGCCGGCGATCTTCGCCTGGTCCAGCATCACCTGGTACTGCATCGAGCCGCCGCCGAAGCCGGAATCATCGGCGACGCCCGGCACGGCGCGATAGGCCGGCTCGACGGTCCACTCCTCCAGGGTCTTCAGCTCCATGGGCGAGCGGTCGGGGCTTTGCAGCACGTAGCGATAGATCAGGCCGGACGGCGAGGTGAGCGGCGAGACCGAGGGCGCGACCCCGTCCGGCAGGCTGAGGTCGCCCAGCCGGTTGAACACCTCCTGGCGGGCGAAATTGTTGTCTGTCCCATCCTTGAAGTTCAGCACCACGTCGCTGAGGCCATAGAGCGAGACCGAGCGGGAGGTGGTGGTCTGGGGCACGCCGTTCAGGCCGCGCTCGATCGGCACGGTGATCAGCCGCTCGACCTCCTCGGCGGCGTGGCCGGGCCATTGGGTGATCAGCTCGACGCTGGGCGGCGACAGGTCGGGATAGGCGTCGACCGGCAGGCGGGTCAGGGAGCGCACGCCCATGCCGACCAGCAGCAGGGCGATGATGAGGATCAGCAGCGGCTGCGCCAGGGCGAAGGCGACCAGGCGGTTCATCACCGAGGGGGAGCGCGGCGCGGCCTCGATCTCGGGCGGCGCGTCGCTCATTGGCTTTCCATGAACTGCAGGAACAGGGCGCCATCGACCACGATCCGGTCGCCGGATTTCAGGCCGTCGGCGATCTCGTACTGATCGCCAGTGCGATCGCCCAGGGTCACGTGGCGCCGCGCGAAAGCGCCGTCGGCCAGGGCCACATAGACGAAGGCCAGGTTCTCATCATCACGCAGCACGGCGGAGGTCGGGGCCAGCAAGCCGGCGCTGGGCGCCCGCGCATGGATCCGCACCCGCACATACATCTGCTTTTTCAAGAGGTCGCCGGGATTGGCCACCACCACCCGGGCCAGCACGGCGCGGGTGTCGGGGTTCACCACGGCGGAGAGGTTGTCGACCGTGCCCGAGACGCCGCGCGCGGCGGCCCCGTTCTGGACCTCGGCCGTGTCGCCCACATGGACGGAGGCCAGGTCGGCGTCGGGGATCTGGGCCATCACCCAGACCCGCGACAGGTCAGCGACGGTGAAGGCCGGGGTCGCCCCGGCCTGCAGCAGCTGGCCCGGGGTGATCAGCTTCTCGGCCACGGTTCCGGCGATCGGCGCGCGGATCACCCCCTCCACATGGGCGACCGGCCGGCCGGCCTGCAGATCGCGCAGGGTCGCCGGATCGACGTCCAGCGAGGCCAGGGCCTGCAGCGCCGCGTCGCGGTCGGCGGCGGCGTTGGCGGCGTCGGTGTCGGCCTGCAGGGCCTCGCGCTGGGAGATGCCGTTGTGGGCCAGGAGATCGCGGTCGGCCTCGGCCAGTTTCTGGGTGGTCTGGGCGGTGGCCACGGCCTTGCGATAGCCGGCGACGGCGGCGGCGAAGTCGGGCGACTCGACCATGGCCAGGGGCTGGCCCTTGCGCACGAGGTCGCCGGGCTGGACCAGCAGCCGGGTCACCGGGCCGGAGAAGGGCGCCAGGACGCTGGTCGCCTGGTCATTGTCGAAGTCGACGACGCCGGTGGCCTCCACCGTCCGGCTGAACGCCCCGGAACTGACGGCATAGAGCCGGATGTGCTCGCGCTGGGCGGCGGTCAGGGTCAGGTTGCGGGCGACCGGCGCCGGCGGCTCGGCCTTGGGCGTGCAGCCGCCCAGCCCCATGGCGGCGAACGCCGCCAGCATCAGGGCGCGGGCGCGCCACGGCCCCCGGAGCGGTTCAGTGTCCATCTTGATTCCCGGAAAACTCCGCGCGGCGCCACCAGCCCCCGCCCAGCGCCTGGTACAGAGCCGTGGTGTCGGCATAGCGGGCGGCCTGCGCCTGGATCAGGCCGATCCGCGCCTGCTGATAGCCCTGCTCGGCGCTCAGCAGCGCCAGATAGCTGGCGTAGCCGGCGCGCCATTGGCGCTCCGACAGGTCCAAGGTGAGCCTGGCGGCGTCGGCCGAGGCGGCCGCAGCCTTCAGGCCCTCGGCGTCATGCTCCAGGGCCGCCAGGGTGTCGGCGACATTCTGCAAAGCGGTCAGCACGGTCGAGCGATACTGTTCGGAGGCCTGGACATAGCTGGCCCGGGCGGCGCGTTCCTGGTGCAGCAGCGAGCCACCCTGGAAGACCGGCGCGGTCACGGCGGCGCTGAGATCCCAGAAGCCGCCGCCAGGTCCGAAGGCGTGGCTGAAGGCCAGCGCCGTCGCGCCGGCGTCACCGGTGATCTGCAGGCTGGGCAGGCGGTTGGCGACCGCGATCCCGATCTGGGCGCTGGCGGCGTGCAGATTGGCCTCAGCCTGCAGCACGTCCGGCCGCTGGGCCACCAGGTCCGAGGGCAGGCTGAGCGGCAGGTCCTGGGGCAGGGTCAGGCTGGCGAGGTCCAGGTCCTCCGGCGGCGCCTGGCTGGGGAAGCGTCCGGTCAGGGCGGCCAGCAGGTCATGTTGCTGGGCCAGCTGGGTCAGCAGCGGCGGCAGGGTGGCGGCGGTCTGGGCCAGCTGGGCGCGCTGGGCGGCGACATCCAGCGGGCTCGCATAGCCCTTGTTCGCCTGGTAGCTGACCGCCTCCAGGGCCTTGGTGTTGAGCGCGATCAGCTCATGGGTCGCGTCGATCTGGGCGCGCAGCGAGGCGTCCTGGATCGCGGCGTTGGCGACATTGGCGGTCAGGGTCAGATAGGCGGCCAGCATCTGGTCGCGGGCCGCCTGTTCCTGGGCTTGCAGCGATTCATGGGTGCGGCGGTTGAGACCGAACACATCCGGCGCATAGGCGATGCTGACCTGGGGCGTGAACAGCCTGGACCGGACGACATTGGGCGTCGAGGTCGGCGCCGGGTCCGAGGTCCGGCTTCGCGCGCCGGTCAGGCCCGCCGAGACGCCGGGCAGGAAGGCGCCCCTCTGGGCCAGGGTGTTCTCCCGCGCCACGGCCAGGGCCGCCTGGGCCGCCTTCAGATCGGGATTGGCCTTGAGCGAGCGGTCGACCAGGGCGGTGAGCGCCGGGGAATGGAACAGGGTCCACCAGTCGCCGGAGATGTCGGTCGTGGACCTCAGGCTCTGGGCCGCGCCGCCGGCCACGTCCGGCGTGGCGACCGTGGTCGCGGGGGTTTCGGCGGCGTAGCTGTTCACCACCGGCGGGGCGGGGCGCTTGAAGTCCGGACCGACCGCGCAGCCGGCGACCGCCAGGCAGGCCAGGATCGCGAGACAGGACGGAACGCGCCTAGGCGACGGACTCGTGGGCGACAACTCGGCAGCTCGCTTTGCACTTGACCGGCAAAGCCTCGGCGCGACGCGCCATCAGCTCCCGACCCCCTCAGCCATAACTGTATAACATAGCAGGGCGGGACCCATGGCTAGTCCCGGCCGCGCGAAATCTCCGCGCGGGATCAAAACGAGCCGTATGAGGCGCGAATATGGCGGCAAGGCCGCCGGTCAGCGCAGACCGCGAATGACGTCCAGCCGGCGCATCGCCTTGCCCGGCAATTCGGACACCTTGCCCAAAGGCAGGGCTTCGGCGGCGGCGCGCACCCCATAGGCGGCGCTGCGGATCAGGCTGGAGGGCGAGGGCCGGCCGACGAAGCCGAAGCCGACGCCCTGGCCGCGATTGGCCAGCTCGCGCTTGAACCGGTAGTCGCCCGGGCCGAGGTCGAGCCGCGAATAGGGTGTGTGGTCCATCCAGCGCAGGATGTCCTGGAACAGCAGGAGGCCGGGGGAATAGCGCTCGAACTGGGGATCGTGGGCGATCAGCCAGCCATGGATGGTGCGCCGGCCGCGCAGATGCAGATGCACCGCCGCCAGCTGCTCGCCGAAATGCAGGGTGAACAGGACGGCGCCGAAGTCGGGATCGCGGCTGGCGAACAGGTCGCGCAGCAGCCGCATGGTCCAATGGGCGGCGAAGATGTCGGTCTGGCCGGTGGCCGCCAGCTGGGCGCGCTTCCAGTCGATCAGGGTGTCGAGGTCGGAGCGGGCGCGGGAAAAGGCGGTGAAGCGCACCGGGCCGATCTCACGCTCGACCTTGCGGCGCTTCTTGTCGCAATCCTTGAGCACCGAGGTCCCGGCCTCGCGCCGGCCATGGGCGTAGACCTCGTAGCCGCCGGTGGTGTCGACCACGTGGCTGACCAGGTGGCCGCGGGCGAAGGGGGCGAAGACCGGGTCCTCGTCCAGCATGTGGCAGAAGTCAAAGCGCTGGACGCCCAGGGCCGCCACCAGCTGGCGCGGATCGAGGTCGAGATCGGGCTCGGCGACCAGGCCCTGATAGTCGCACATGGGCGCGCCGGCCGGCATGGCGGTGACCTGGCCGGTGCGGGCGGCGAAATAGCCGACGTCGCGGTCGTCCTGGCGCATGACGGCGATGCGGATCGGACGGGTGGAATCGCCCTGGGCGCGCTCGACGGCGCGGGCCCAGTTGGGCGACAGGAACGGGCTGTCCAGCGCGATGTCGGAGGCCTGCAGCTCCGCCCACCGCGCCAGGCGCGCGGCGGAGAGATCCTGGGGACGAAGGACTTCGATTTCCACGGCGGGCGTTCCGGATGCGCGAGACTGTCGGGTCTTGTACGCCGCCAGTCCTTTCCGGGGGGTTGAAGAGTCCGATTCAGAAATCTGGAGCCTTTCTGAATCCGAAGAGTGCGTCACACTTTTCGGGAAAGGCTCACGCCGCGTCGGCGTCGAACTCGCTGACCCAGTGCCCCGGCGCCACCTCCAGCAGCTTGGGCGAATAGGGCGGCTCGTCGCCCAGGCGCGAGGGCAGGAACCGCAGGGCCGCCTTGGGATCGAGCGGGCTGGGCGGCTCCCCCGACAGCCTCAACCGCTTGCGGCTGCGCTCCACCGCCGGATCGGGAATCGGGGCCGCGGACAAGAGCGCCCGGGTATAGGGGTGGCGCGGATCGGCATAGAGGCGGTCGCGGTCGGCCTGTTCCATCACCCGGCCGAGATAGAGCACCATCACCCGGTGGCTGATCTCGCGCACCACGGCCAGGTCGTGGCTGATGAAGATCATCGCCAGGCCCATCTCCCGCTGCAGGGCGATCAACAGGTCGATGATCTGGGCGCGGATCGAGACGTCGAGGGCCGAGACCGCCTCGTCGCAGATCACCAGCTTGGGCCGCAGGATCATGGCCCGGGCGATGCCGACCCTCTGGTTCTGACCACCGCTGAGTTCATGCGGATAGCGGTTGATCAGGGCCGGATCGAGCCCGACCTTCTGCATCATCGCCACCACCTCGGCCTCGCGCAGGCGGCGGTTGAGGTCGGGGCGGAAGACCACCAGCGGCTCGGCGATGGATTCGCCGATGGCGGCGCGGGGGTCGAGACTGGCCAGCGGGTCCTGGAATACGATCTGCAGGTCGCGCCGGGCCGAGCGCATGGCCTCGCGCTCGGCATGGGTGATGTCGGCGCCCATCAGGGTGACCGCGCCCGAGGTGGCCGGCAGCAGGTTGAGCACGGCCCGCGACAGGGTGGACTTGCCGCAACCGGACTCGCCCACCACGCCCAGGGTCTCGCCCTCGCGCACCTGGAAGCTGACCCCATCGACGGCGCGCAGGTTCCGGGGCTTGCCGAACAGGCCCCGCTGCACCGGGAACCAGACCTTGATGTCCTTGCCCTCGACCACCACCGGCGCCTTGGCCGGGACCGGCATGGGGGTCGGGCGGCCGCCCCGGTCGCCGCGGTCCAGGCGCGGAATCGCCGCCAGCAGGGCGCGGGTGTAGTCCGTGCGCGGGGCAGAGAAGATCGCCTCGGCGGTCCCCTCCTCCACATAGGCGCCGTCCTTCATCACACAGACCCGGTCGGCCAGCCGGGCGATGACCCCCATGTCGTGGGTGATCAGCACCATGGCCGCGCCGGTGTCGCGGGCCAGTTCGGCCATCAGGTCGAGAATCTCGGCCTGGACCGTGACGTCGAGCGCCGTGGTCGGCTCGTCGGCGATCAGCAGTTCGGGGCGGCAGGACATGGCCTGGGCGATCATCACCCGCTGGCGCATGCCGCCGGAGAGCTCGTGCGGATAGGCGTTCATGCGGTCGCCGGCGTCAGGAATGCGCACCCGCTGCAGCCACTCCAGGGCCTGGACCTTGGCGTCGCGATCCGAGAGGCCGAGATGCAGGCGCAGGGGCTCGGCGATCTGCTCGCCGATCCGCACATGGGGGGTGAGTGCGGTCAGGGGGTCCTGGAAGATCATGGTCATCTTCGAGCCGCGCACCTTGTTCAGGGCGGCGGGCTTCAGCCCCAGGAGCTCCTGGCCCCGGAATTTCGCCGAGCCCGTAGCCCGGCCGTTGCGCGCCAAGAGGCCCATGATCGCCATGAAGGTCTGGCTCTTGCCCGACCCGCTCTCGCCGACCACCCCCAGGGTCTCGCCCCGCCCGACAGTCAGGGACACGCCGCGCACCGCGCGCACCGCCCCGTCATGGGTGTCGAAATCGACCTTGAGATCCTCGAGACTGAGCACCGGCACAGGGGGGGTAAGCGGCTCGGGCAAGAAGACCTCGGAAGCTGGCGGTTGCGAACATGACCATAGACCCGCCGCATCGTTCCGCGAAAGGATGCAGGCGCGGCCCCGGTCACGCTATAAGTCTCCGTCCACGACCCCGCGCGATTTCCGAGCAGCCTCGATGCGTCCCGATCCCCGTCCCGCCCTGTTCCTCGACCGCGACGGGGTGCTGAACGAAGATCCCGGCTATGTGCACCGCTGGGAGGACTTCCGCTGGATCCCTGGGGCGCGGGAGGCGGTGGCCGCCTTCAACGCCGCCGGCTGGTGGGTGTTCGTGGTCACCAACCAGTCCGGGGTGGGGCGCGGCTACTATACCGAGGCCGACGTCCGGGCCCTGCATGACCAGATGGGGCGGTCGCTGGCCGAGGTCGGCGGCCGGATCGACGCCTTCTACTACTGCCCCGATCACCCCGACGCGGCGGAGGAGGCCTATCGCCATCCCGACCCGCCGGACCGCAAGCCCAATCCCGGCATGCTCTTGAAGGCCATGGCCGACTGGCCGGTGGACGCCGCCCGCTCCCTGATGGTCGGCGACAAGCCGGGCGACGTGGAGGCCGGCGAACGGGCCGGGGTGCGGGCCCTGAAATTCGAGGGCGGTGACCTGATGGCCTTCCTGGCCGAGGAGCTGGAGCGCGCATGACCGCTGTCATTGAGGTCGAGGAGGTCAGCTATGACTATCCCGCCGCCCGGGCCCTGTTCGGGGTGTCCTTCACCGTCGAGGCCGGGGTGGTCCTGGCCCTGGTCGGACCCAATGGGGCCGGCAAGTCGACCCTGATGCGCTGCATCGCCGCCCTGGACGCCCCCACCGAGGGCCGGGTCCGGGTGGCGGGCCTGGATGTCGCCGAGGACCCGCGCGGGGTGCACCGGGTGATCGGCTATCTGCCCGACTTCTTCGGCCTCTATGAAGAGCTGACCGTGCGCCGGGCCCTGACCTACGCCGCCCGGTCGCGGGGCGTGGCCCCGGCGGCGACCGCGCAGGCCGTGGCCCGGGCCGCCGGCCGGGTGGACCTGACCGACCGGCTGGACCAGCGGGCGGGAGAACTGTCGCGAGGCCTGCGCCAGCGCCTGGCCATCGCCCAGACCATCGTCCACGACCCCAAGGTGCTGATCCTCGACGAGCCGGCGGCGGGGCTCGACCCGGCGGCGCGGCGCAGCCTGTCCCAGCTGATCCTGGCGCTCGCCGCCGAGGGCATGACCATCATGGTCTCCTCCCACATCCTGGCCGAGCTGGAGGACTATTCGACCAGCATGCTGATGATCCAGGACGGTCGGGTGGCCGGCGGCGGGGTGGTCGCGGCCGGGGGCGGAACCCGCGACGGAACCCGGGTGGCGGTGGTGTTCGCCGAGACGCCCGCCGATCTGGACGGGCGGCTCGCGGCCCTGGACGTCACGATCGAGCGGCGCGACGGCGAGACCGTGGTGCTGGCCTGCGACGGCGAGGATGACGCCCTGCTGGCCCGACTGATCGGCGCGGGCCTGAAGGTGAAGAGCTTCTCGCCTGCGCGGCGCACCCTGGAAGACGCCTATCTCTCCGAAGTCCGACCGGGAGCCCGCTCATGAACCCGGAATTCCAACGCAATCTGTGGCTCGAGGCCGCTCCACGTCGGGCCGCCTGGGCGATCCTGACCCTGGGGCTGATCTATCTGGCGGTGGGCATGCTGGCCCATGGCGACACCGACCGCATGATCAGCGCTCTGGGGACGGCCGGCGGGGCGGTGTTCTTCCTTTGCGCCCTGGTCTGGGGATCGCGGGCGGCGGGCCAGTCGGTGCTGACCGAGATCGCGGAGCGGACCTGGGACTTCCAGCGGCTCTCGGCCCTCAGCCCCTGGGCCATGACCTGGGGCAAGCTGGCCGGCGCGACCAGCCTGGCCTGGATCTGCGGCCTGACCGGCCTGGTCTTCGTTGGCCTCAGGGCCCTGACCCAGGACGGCGATCCCTGGGCCATGCTGTTCCTGCCGGCTGCGGCCCTGTTCTTCCAGACCCTGTCGCTGAGCCTGGCCCTGATCGGGGTGCGCAAGGCCCGCGCCGAGGGCCGGGCGGCCCGGGCGGGCGGGGTGCTGGGCGGCCTGGCCTTGGCCATTGTGCTGCTGCTGGGCGTCGCCTCCTCCTCCGGCTTCCAGCGCGGGGCCGGGCTGGGCGGCCTGGGCGCCCTGATCGGCGCGCGCGGCGAGGTGCTGTGGTGGGGCCAGGCCTATGCGGCCGGGCCGTTCCGCGCGCTGGCCACCCTGGCCTTTGCAGCCTGGGCCCTGATCTGCGCCTGGCGGCTGATGCGGCTGGAGCTGCAGATGCGCAACACGCCGCTCATCTGGCCGCTGTTCCTGGTCTTCGTGGCGACCTTCATGGGCGGCTTCGCCTTCCTGCAGGGCGGTTGGGCGCTCAGCCTGGTGACCGGGGCCCTGGCCGTGGCGCTCTGCGCCTATGCCGCCGCCTTCTCCGAACCCGCCGACCGGGTGCGGCTGCGCCAGTTCGCCGCGGCCGCGATCCGGCTGGACCTGGTCCGCGCCGGGCCCCTGACGCCGGCGACCCTGGCCCCGACCCTGCTGGCCGCCGTCCTGGTCGCCGCCAGCTTCGCGGCCGGCGGCGACAACCTGTTCGGTCGCGCGCCCCAGGCCGCCGCCCTGATCGCCTTCCTGCTGAGGGACCTGGGGATCATCGCCCTGTTCCGCTTCGGTCCCCGACCCCAGCGCGGCGACTTCGGGGCCATCGTGGCGCTCGCCGTGCTCTATGCGGTGGGCGGCAGCCTGGGCGCGGCCTTCGCCCAGGGCTTGGGCGCGGCCCTCTTCGCCCCCTTGCCCAATGCCCCCTGGACCAGCTTCGCCTCCGGCCTCGGCCAGGCCCTGATCGCCTGGGCCCTGGCGATCCGCCGGATCGGGGCGCCGGAGAAGACGGGGTAGTCAGTCCAGCAGCCGCTGCAGGGTCGCGAGGTCGTCCGCCTCGCCCGGCGGCTTGTCCCAGCGCAGGCGGTGGATGCGGGGGAAGCGCATGGCGACGCCGGACTTGTGGCGCGTCGAGCGTTGCAGGCCCTCGAAGGCCACCTCCAGCACCAGGCCGAACCCGGGCTCGGCCCGCACCGCGCGAACCGGGCCGAAGCGTTCGACGGTGTTGTCGCGCACGAATTTGTCGATCTCTTTCAGCTCATCGTCGGTGAAGCCGAAATAGGCCTTGCCCACCGGGGTCAGGGTGCGTTGGCCCAGGGCGTCGGTGGTCCAGACCCCGAAGGTGTAGTCGGAATAGAAGCTGGAGCGCTTGCCGTGGCCGCGCTGAGCGTACATCAGCACCGCGTCGATCAGGTGCGGGTCGCGCTTCCACTTGAACCAGGGCCCCTTGGGCCGACCGGCTTCGTAGATCGAATCCGCCCGCTTCAGCATCACCCCCTCGGCCAGCTGGGCGTCACCCTCCGGCGGGGCCAGGCGCAGGGCGGCCAGCGCCGCCCAGGTCGCGAAGGGCTGGAGCGGCGACAGGTCGATGCGGCCGGGCCCCAACCGCGCGACAAAGGCCTCCAGCCGCGCGCGGCGGGCCACGAAGGGCAGGGTCCGCAGGTCCTCCGCCCCCTCGGCCAGGAGGTCATAGGCGCGGATGGCGGCCGGATGGGATTGCAGCAGCCGGGCGTCGACGCTCTTGCGGTTCAACCGCTGCTGCAGGTCGCCGAAACTGGCCAGGGCGCCGTCGCGGACCACCAGCAGTTCGCCGTCGATCACGCCCTCGAAGTCCAGGGCCTGCACCACATCGGGAAAGCTCCTGGAGATGTCGTCGCCGGTGCGGGAATAGAGCCGGCGCACCCCGCCCTCGCTGACCGCCTGGATGCGGATGCCGTCCCACTTCCATTCGGCGAGATAGGCCGCCGGATCGAGGCGGGGGAAATCGACCGCCTCATCGATCGCCTGGGCCAGCATCACCGGGCGGAAGCGGCCTGGCGAGGCAGCCGAGGGGCGGTCGGAGCGCCCCTCCAGCCACGCGAACAGGTCTTCATAGGGCGCATGCAGCCCATGCCAGACCTCCTCGATCTCGCCGACCTCGACCCCGCCCATCTGAGCCAGAGCCTGCTTGGCCAGGCGGGCCGAGACGCCGACCCGCAAGGCGCCGGTCATCAGCTTGAGCAGGGCCCAGCGACCGGTGGGATCCAGGGCGTCGAGCCAGGTCTCGATCAGGGCCTGGACCTCGCTGCGGCTGGCGGAGGTCAGGGCGTCGATCACTTCGGAAAGCTGGGGCTGGCGATTGGCCCCGGGCCGGGCCTCCCAGACCAGGGCCACGGTTTCGGCCAGGTCGCCGACATAGTCATAGGACCAGCGGAACAGCACCGGGTCCATCCGCGCCTCGGCCGCCTTGCGGATGAAGCCGGGCTTGGCGGCGTCGAAGCTGAGCGCGCCGGTCAGGGCGGCCAGCGCCCAGCCCCGGTCGGGATCGGGGGTTTCCGCCAGATAGCCGGCCATCAGGGCGAGCTTGGTGTTGCGCGAGGCGGTGAGCGACAGCCGGTCGAGCAGGTCGGCGAAGGCGCGCATGCTCAGGCCTCCAGGCCCTCTTCGCCCTTCAGCTCGGCCAATATGGTGATCTTCTGCCAGATCTTGCGATTGAGGTCGGAGCAGAGGTTCTCCACGTCGCCGGCCGCGGCGATCACCAGGTGGTCCGGGCTGACCCCGGCATAGATGGCGGTCAGCTTGCCGGTCAGGGCCAGAATCTCGGCGCAATAGTCGAGATAGCGGGTCAGTTCGAAGGCGCCCATGCCGCGATCCGGCGAGGAGGTGGTGCGCGGTCCGCCCTTGGCGGTGGGGTCCTTGGTCAGCTGGTGCATGTCGACCACATGGGCGAAGGCCCGCAGTTCATTGAGCCAGGTCTGGAGGCGCAGCCGCTTCCACCGCGCCTCCAAGGTCAGCAGGAACCAGGCGCCGGCGGCGGTCATCAGGAACAGGTTGAAGGCGGAGTCCACGCCCTGGGCGAGGTCCAGGGGATTGGCGTCGGGGTCGAGGATCCCCCAGCCGAAGCGGTCGAACAACACCGCCTCGGCCGCGAGCCCCGCAGCGATCACCAGGGCGACCAGCAGGCGCAGACCGTAATAGGGCCGGGCCACCGTGCGGGCCCGGGCCGCAGTCTGGCGGGTCAGCACCACCAGCTCGGCGGCGACGGCGGCCAGGCCCGCGCCTGGAAACCGCTCGGTCACCCGGTCGGCGAGCTTCACCGCCGTGAGCTCGACCCGGTCGGCCTCGATCCGGCGATAGGGCTCCCGCGCCATCAATCGTCTCCTGCGTCGTCGTCATAGCCTACCAGAGCCAGGGCCCGGGCGGCGACGCCGTGCGACTGCGACCAGCGGGCCAGGGCCTCCTCCCGGCCGTGGGTGATCCAAAGTTCGCCGGGCCGCAGCTCGTCGACCGTGGCGGTCAGCTCATCCCAGTCCGCATGGTCGGAGAGGATCAAGGGCAGCTCCGTCCCGCGCTGGCGGGCCCGGGCGCGAATCCGCATCCAGCCGGAGGCGAAGGCGGTGACCGGATCGGCGAAGCGCCGCGACCAGCGGTCCTGCAGGGCCGAAGGCGGGGCGATGACGATCTCGCCGGCGAAGTCGCCCTTGGTCGTGGAGGTCGCTGGCGCCAGCGGCCCGAGGTCGACGCCATGGGCCTGATAGAGCCGGTTCAGCCGCTCCAGGGCCCCGTGGACATAGATGGTCCGGTCCCAGCCCGCCTCACGCAGCAGGGCGATCACCCTTTGCGCCTTGCCCAGCGCATAGGCGCCGACCAGGTGGGTGCGTTCCGGGAACTGGGCCACGGAGCGCAGCAGCCGGGCGATCTCCTGCTCGGCCGGCGGATGGCGGAACACCGGCAGGCCGAAGGTCGCCTCGCTGATGAAGACCTCGCAGGGGACCGGCTCGAAGCCCGGACAGGTCGGATCGCGCCGGCGCTTGTAGTCGCCGGAGACCACGCAGGTCAGGCCCTTCCAACGCACCACCGCCTGGGCCGAACCCAGCACATGACCGGCCGGGACCAGGGTGACCTCGACGTCGTCGCGGGCGACGGCCTCGCCATAGGCGCCGGCCTGGGTGGCGCCGGCGAAGTCCGCCCCATAGCGCTCGGCCATGATCGCCAGGGTCTGGGGCGTGGCCAGCACGGCGCCGTGGCCGGCGCGGGCGTGATCGGCGTGGCCATGGGTGATCACCGCGCGGGCCACCGGGCGGACCGGATCGACATAGAAGTCGCCCGGCGGGCAGTAGAGGCCGGCCGGGGTCGGATGCAGCAGGGCCTCGGGCCGGATCACAACCTCGACCTTACGGGAAATTTAGATTGTGAATTCAAGCTCATGACCAAGACTTAACGGGTGTTTCGAAGGGGCCGGACCTATACCCCGCGGCAAGACGAACGGGCCTCCCCGCCCATCGCTCAAACCGAAAGAACAAAGCCATGTCCAACCTGTCCCATGTGTCGCCCCGCTTCAACGCCAGCCGTCTCGGCGGCCTCGCCTCGCTGTTGATGGCCGCCCTGCCGATGGTGGCGCTGGCCATGATCGCCTTCGCCGGCGGCCTGGCCTGAACCCGGAACCGATCTTGACCCCTCGTCAAGATTGACCGGACCGGTCCCCTGGATCAAACCGGGGGACATGATCTCTCCGGAAGAAGCTCTCAAAGCCGCCGCCCAGATGGCGACCAGCGTGCCCCACGCCGCCGCCCTGGGCTTTGAACTGGTCTCCATCGGCGAGAGCCGGGGCGCCATTCGCACCCCCTGGCGGGAAGAACTGGTCGGCGATCCGGCCACCGGGGTGATCGCGTCCGGCGTGGTCACCGCCCTGCTCGACCATTGCTGCGGCCTGGCCATCACCGCCGGACGGCGCGACTCCTTCTCCACCGCCACCCTGGACCTGCGCATCGACTATATGCGCCCCGCCGCCCCGCGCATGGGCATCGTCGCCTCGGCCCATTGCTACAAGCTGACCCGGACGATCGCCTTCGTCCGCGCCCAGGCCTGGGACGCCGATCCCAACGACCCGATCGCCACGGCCCAGGCGGCCTTCATCCTCAACGGCCCCGCGCCCGCGCCGGGGGCTGCGTCGTGACCACTCCCGCCGAGCAGCTCAAGACCTTCCTGCAGTCGGTCCCCTATATCCGCTTCCTCGGCATGACCGCCGAGCTGGCCGGGGACGAGATGACCGCCATCCTGCCCTTCGCTCCGCACCTGATCGGCAACACCTTCCTGCCGGCCCTGCACGGCGGGGTGATCGGGGCCTTCATGGAGATGACGGCGCTCGCCCAGCTGTCCGTGGTCCAGGACACGCCCAAGGTTCACAAGACCATCGACGTCACCATCGAGTACCTGCGGCCTGGCCGGTCCATGACCACCTATGCCCGGGCCGACCTGCGCAAGGTCGGCCGCCGCATCGCCAATGTGACGGTCGAGGCCTGGCAGGAGGCCAAGGAGTCGCCGATCGCGGCCCTGCGTGGCCATTTCCTGCTCAGCGGCGACTAGCCGGCCGGGGTCAGCGCCTTCTGCTCGGCGCGGACATCGTCCAGCAGCTTCTGGGCGGCCGCGATGGCCGGGGCGTCCTTCTTGTTCTTGGCCTCGATCAGCAGTTCGGTCGCCTCCATCTCGCGCACGGGCAGCAGATGGCTGGCGTTGGCCGGCTTGAAGGGACCGACCTGGATGACCTTGAGCACGGCGCGCTGGCGCTCGGCCTCGGGGCCCGTCCCGACGCCATAGCTGAACATGAACTTGGCGATCTTGGCCTTCAGGGCCGGGTCGAGGTCGGAGCGCCAGATCATCGGGTCCTCAGGGATGGTCGGCGAGGTCCAGATCACCTTGATCCCATGCACCGTCTTCTGGGCCAGGGGGTCGGGCTTGGAAGCCAGGCGCTCGATCGACTGGGTGTTGTTGGTCGCCGCGTCCAGCACGCCGGAGCCGACGCTGAACAGATTGGCCTCGTGATTGGCTGAGCGCACCGTCTTGAAGCAGTCGGCCGGATCAATGCCGCGCGGGGCGAACAGATAGGTCATGGGGGCCAGGGTGCCGGAGGTCGACTTGGCGTCGCCGATCCCGAAGTTCAGGGTCTTGTCGCACTTGAGCAGCCCCTCGAGGGTGAGCGTGCTGGCCTTGGGCACGATGATCACCGACTGGTAGCCGTCGGGCTTGTTGTCCGGCTTGGAGGTCCTGGCGAACACCTCGCCGCCCGAACGGCGCACGGCCTCCAGGCCGGACTGGTTGGTGAACCAGCCCAGGTCGGTCTGCTTGAAGCGCAGGGCCTCGACCACGGCGGAATAGTTGGCCCCGAAGAACGGCTTCACCTTCATGCCGGTGGCCTTTTCCATGTCGGCCAGGAAGGGCCCCCACTGGGCGGCCTGGGACGTGGCGTTCTCGGTGGAGACGATCGAGAAGATGATCTCGGTCTTGGGCGCGGGCTTTTCGGCCGGCCGGGAGCAGGCGCCGAGCGCGAGGACGGCGCAGAGCGCCGCGAGCTGGAAACCGGACTTCATCGAACATTCCCCAAAGGTTCACCGGTCCTATGCTGCATTTCCGTGACGCTTCTTCGAACGTCTGCGCGGAAATGGTTCTTGAGGCCGGGCGCTTACGGCGGTAACGCGCGGACCATGTCCCTGCAAGGTCTCTCCCATCAAGCCCGTGACGCCAAGAGCTGGCCCTTCGAACAGGCCCGTCTCCTGCTGGATCGGATCCTGCGCCTGCGGCTCTCCGACGCCGAGCGTGATCTCGCCATGACCCTGATCCTGGCCGGCAAGGCCGACGAGGCGGTCAAGACCTTCGAGGCCCTGCAAAAGCCGGTGGTGTTCGAGACCGGCTATGGCCCCTCGGGCCTGCCGCACCTGGGCACCTTCGGCGAAGTGGCCCGCACCACCATGGTCCGCATGGCCTTTCGCGGCCTGACCGAGGACGCCATCGCCACCCGGCTGATCGCCTTCAGCGACGACATGGACGGCCTGCGCAAGATCCCGCCCGGCCTGCCCAACAGCGACCGGCTGACCGAGGACCTGGACAAGCCGCTGACCGTGGTCCGCGACCCCTATGAGACCCATGACAGTTTCGGGGCGCACAACAACGCCCGGCTGCGGGCCTTCCTCGACAGCTTCGGCTTCGACTACGAGTTCGCCTCCGCCACCGACTGCTATCGCGGCGGCCGGTTCGACGCGACCCTGCTCACCGCCCTGGAACGCTTCGACGCCATCCAGAAGATCATGCTGCCCTCGCTGGGCGAGGAACGGCGCGCCACCTATTCGCCCTTCATCCCGATCAGCCCCACGACGGGCCGGGTGCTCTATGTGCCGACCCTGGAACGCCACCTGGACCGGGGAACCATCAGTTTCCGCGACGAGGACGGCTCCGTGGCCGAGGTCCCGGTGACCGGCGGCCATGTGAAGCTGCAGTGGCGTCCCGACTGGGCCCTGCGCTGGACGGCGCTGGAGGTCGACTATGAGATGAGCGGCAAGGACCTGATCGACAGCGTCCGGCTGTCCAACCAGGTCTGCAAGGTGCTGGGCGGGACCCCGCCGGCCGGGTTCCACTACGAGCTCTTCATGGACGAGAACAACCAGAAGATCTCCAAGACCAAGGGCAATGGCCTGACCATGGACGAGTGGCTGCGCTATGGGGCGCCCGAGAGCCTGGCCTATTACATGTACCAGTCGCCCAAGTCGGCGAAGCGGCTCTATTTCGATGTCATCCCCAAGGCGACGGACGAATATCTGCAACAGCTGAACGCCTTCAACCGGCTGCGCGCCGAGAGCAATGCACCCGCCCTCGATAATCCGGCCTGGCACGTCCATCGCGGCGGCCCGCCCGAACAGGGCTCGCCGGTCTCGTTCTCCCTGCTGCTGAACCTGGTCTCGGCCGCCGACGCCTCGACCAAGGACATCCTGTGGGGCTTCATCGCCCGCTACATCCCGGGCGCGAGCGCCGAGACCCAGCCGCTGCTGGACCGGCTGAGCGACTACGCGATCAACTATTACGAGGACTTCGTGAAGCCCTCGAAGACCTTCCGGGTCGCCGATGACCGGGAGCGGGCGGCGATGCAGGACCTGGTCGCGCGCTTCAAGGCCCTGCCCGCCGGCTGCCAGGACGCCGAGCTGATCCAGAACGAGGTCTATGAGGCCGGCAAGGCCGCCGGCTTCGAGCCCCTGCGCCTGTGGTTCACCGGTCTCTATGAGGTGCTGCTGGGCCAGAGCCAGGGCCCGCGCTTCGGCTCCTTCGCCGCCATCTTCGGCCTGGAGCGCACCGTGGCCCTGATCGAGCGCGCCCTGGCCGGCGCCTTCGTGGCCTAGCTTCGCCCGTCCCTCTCCCCGCAAAGCGGGGCGAGGGAGAGCCATCACGCATCTGTGATCACCTCTCGTTGCGGTAAGTGATCGGTGATCATGTTGACGCGCGCGGAAACCTGCCTTACGCATTGGTCAACTAAGAACGACTGTCCAACAAGGGAGGACGACCATGCCCATGGAACTGCGCCGACCGGCGCGAACCTTTACGATCCGCCAGCTTTGCCAGGAATTTAAGTGCACGCCGCGCGCGCTGCGCTTCTACGAGGACAAGGGTCTCTTGACCCCGGCCCGCGACGGCATGAATCGGGTCTATTCCTACAAGGACCGCGCCCGCCTGCAGCTGATCCTCAACGGCAAGCGGGTCGGCCTGGCCCTGGCCGAGATCGGCGAGATCCTCGACCTCTATGAGGTCGGCGACAATTGCGCGGCCCAGAACGTCAAGTCGCTCACCAAATTCCGCGAGCGGATCGTGGCCCTGGAAGCCCAGCGCCGCGACATCGACAACGCCATCGAGGAACTGGTCCGCGCCAGTGACCGGCTGGAAAAGCACCTGGCCACCACCCGGCCCGACCTGCTGCCCCGCGCCGCCGACTATGACCAGGTGCTGCGCGCCCGCCTCGGCGATCTCGAGCACGCCCGCTAACACCGGGCCGAACTGCGAGCCTTTTTGGTCCGGGCGATTACGCTTCGGCCAAAAAGGCTCTAGATCGGACCCCTAGAGCGTGACGGTCGCCGAAACCGGCGGCCATTTTCGGTTGTCACGCGCTCGGGAGCCCGGACCGAAGATGAGCTATCAACCCCCCGTTCGCGACCACGCCTTCCTCCTGCGCGACGTGCTCGAGATCGAGAAGTACGCGAACCTGCCGGGGTTCGAGGACGCGGCCATCGATGTGGTCGACCAGATCATCCAGGAAGCCGGCCGCTTCACCGCCGAGGTGCTCGCGCCCCTGAACGCCGTGGGCGACAAGCAGGGCTGCACCTGGAACCCCGACCACACGGTCACCACGCCCAAGGGCTTCAAGGAGGCCTACGCCCAACTGGTCGCCGGCGGCTGGCCGGCCCTGGGCGCCGACACCGCCTATGGCGGCCAGGGCTTGCCGCACGTCGTCAACCTGTCCTTCTCCGAGATGAGCTCCTCGGCGAACATGGCCTTCTCCATGTATCCGGGCCTGACCCACGGCGCCTATTCGGCGATCCTGAACGGCGGCTCCCAGGCCCAGAAGGACCTCTACCTGCCCCATCTCGCCTCGGGAAACTGGGGTGGGACCATGAACCTGACCGAGCCCCATTGCGGCACAGACCTGGGCCTGCTGCGCACCAAGGCGGTCGCCCAGGCCGATGGGAGCTATCGGATTTCCGGGACCAAGATCTGGATCTCGGGCGGCGAGCACGACATGGCCGAGAACATCGTCCACCTGGTCCTGGCCCGGATCGAGGGCGCGCCGGAGGGCGTGCGCGGCATCAGCCTGTTCATCGTGCCGAAGTTCCTGCCTGACGCCGACGGCAAGCCGGGCGCGCGGAACCCGGTGTTCTGCGATGGCCTGGAAGAGAAGATGGGCATCCACGGCAACGCCACCTGCGTGATCCGTCACGAGGAGTCGACCGGCTGGCTGGTCGGCGAGGAGAACCGCGGCCTGGCCCTGATGTTCGTGATGATGAACGAGGCGCGGATCGGGGTCGGCCTGCAGGGCATAGCCCAGGCCGAGGCCGCCTATCAGGCCGCCGCCGCCTTCGCCAAGGAGCGCCTGCAGGGCCGATCCCTGACCGGCCCCAAGAACCCCGACGGCCCCGCCGACCCGATCATCGTGCACCCGGATGTGCGCCGCATGCTGATGGACAGCCGCGCCGTCATCGAAGCCGGCCGCGCCTTCCTGTTCTGGACCGCCCTGCAGGGCGACCTGGCGCATGCCAGCCCTGACGAGGCCGTGCGCCAGAAGGGTAATGATTACATGGCCCTGATGACCCCGGTGGTGAAGGGCTTTCTGACCGACAAGGGGCTGAAGGTCTGTTCCGACGCTCTGCAGATCCATGGCGGTTCCGGCTTCACCGAGCATTTCCCGGCCAGCCAGTACATGCGCGATGTCCGCATCGCCCTGATCTATGAGGGCACCAACGGCGTCCAGGCCCTGGACCTGGTGGGCCGCAAGCTGGCGGCCAATGGCGGTCGCGCGGTGATGGGGTTCTTCGCCGAACTCGACGCCTTCGTGGCGGCCAACCAGGACGACCCGGCGCTGAAGCCCTTCACCGAGGGCCTGGCCGACGCCAAGGCCAAGCTGCAGGAGGGCACCATGTGGCTGATGCAGAACGGGTTGATGAACCCCGACAACGCCGGGGCCGCCTCGACCGACTACATGCACCTCTTCGGCCTGACGGCTCTGGCCTATATGTGGGCCCTGATCGCCAAGACCTGCCAGGCCAAGATCGCCGCCGGCGACACCGACCCCTTCTACGCGACCAAGCTGACTATCGGCCGCTACTACATGCAGCGCGTCCTGCCCGACACCACCGGCCACCTGGCCAAGCTGACCAGCGGCTCGGAACTGATGATGGCCCTGCCGGCCGAGGCCTTCTGAGCATGGCGAAATATACGGCCGATATCGCCTGGGCCCTGCGCGACGGCGAGGACTTCGCCAAGGGCCGCTATAGCCGCGGCCATGTGATCAGCTTCGACGGCGGGCTGATCGTCCCGGCCTCGGCCTCGCCCCACGTGGTCGGCAAGTGGGCGGTCCCGGAGGCGGTCGATCCGGAAGAGATGTTCGTCGCGGCCCTGTCCAACTGCCACATGCTGACCTTCCTGCATAAGGCCAGGCTCGCCGGCTTCGTGGCCACGGCCTATGCCGACAAGGCCGAGGGGGTCATGGAAGAGATCGCGCCCGGCCGCATGGCGGTGACCCGGGTCTGGCTGCGCCCCGCCATCACCTGGGACGGGCCGGCGCCCAGCGGCGACCAGCTCGCCGAGCTGCACCACGCGGCGCATGAGGAGTGCTTCATCGCCAATTCGGTGAAGACCGAGGTGCTGATCGAGGCCCCACTCGCCTGAGGACAGTCTTCGCGGCCCCGCTGCGACACGACATCTGACGCCAGGCCAGAAGCAACACCCAATTTGGGCACAACTTTACGTTTGATTCAAAGCCCGGGCCCATGCTCGCGCCTCGAACCTGCACGACTGCAGCCAGACGCGCGCCGGGACGGCCCTATGGACATCCCCGACACACCCGACCTCGCCCGCACGCTTTCGGCGCGCCGCGAAAGCCTGCGGCCCAATCTGATCTTCACCCTGGTCTACGCCCTGTGCTTCACCCCCGTGGTCGGCTGGGGCGCGAGCGGGGCCTGGCTGGTCGCCTATGGCCTGTTGCAGGGGGCCGAGCACCTGCTGTTCGGGGCTGAGCGCGCAGTGTCTCGCCCATCTGGCCGCCGGGTCGCCCTGCTGCTGCTGGCCCTCAACTCGACGGTGTTCGGGTCGCTGGCCATAGCCGCCATTCTGGCGCGAGGCCCCTGGGGCCTGGTCTGCGGCGGGCTGTTCCTGGGCGTCGGCGTGCTGAAGACCGTGGTCACCAGCCAGAAATCCCGGGCCGCCTACGCCGCCTCCATGGCGCCCTATGGGGTCTATCTCCTGGCCACGGCGATCTTCGCCTGGCGGCTGTCGGGCGCCTCGTTCTTCGGGGTGGCGATCGGCATGATCAGCGTGCTCCTGGTGTTCTCATCCACCCTGCTGTGGCGCTCCGCCGCCGACGCGCTGGAGGCCCAGCGCGAGGCGCGGGAAGAAGCCGAGGAAGGCCGCCGCGTCGCCGAGGCCGCCGTCGACGCCAAGTCCGCCTTCATCGCCATGGTCAGCCACGAGTTGCGCACCCCAATCAGCGCCATATTGGCCGGCGCCGAGGCCATAGGTCGGCGACCCGGCGCCGAAGCCGCCCTGCGCAGCGAGGCCGAATTGATCGGCCAGTCGGGCCGGATGATGCGCAGCCTGCTCAACGACCTGCTGGACCTGGCCAAGATGGAGGCCGGGGCGATGCGGATCGAGACCGTCGCCTTCGACCCCACCGCCCTGATCAATGACACCTGCGCCTTCTGGCGCGCCGAGGCCGCCCGCAAGGGCCTGACCCTGAGCGTCGAGGGGCTGGAGCATGTCGCGGCGTGGCGGCGCGGCGACCCGACCCGCCTGCGCCAGGTGCTCAACAACCTGTTCTCCAACGCGCTCAAGTTCACCGAAGCCGGCGGCGTGATCCTGGCCCTCGACCGCGACGGCGACCATTTCGCCTTCTGCGTCGCCGATTCCGGCCCTGGCCTGACCCCGGCCCAGCTGGAGCGGCTGTTCACACCCTTCGAGCAAGGGTCGGCCTCCACCGCCCGCACTCATGGGGGCACCGGCCTGGGCCTGTCGATCAGCCGCCATCTGGCCCAGCTAATGGGCGGCGACCTGACCGCCGACGGCGCTCCTGGCCAGGGGGCGATCTTCACCCTGACCGTGCCGCTGGAGCTGGCCGAACCGGCGGAGGCGTCGGCCCAGGAAGCCCTGGAACTCACCGCCGCCATCCGGGTGCTGGTGGTCGATGACCATGAGATCAACCGCCGGGCCGTGGCCCTGATGCTGGAGCCTTTCGGCATTGAGCTGACCGAGGCGGCGTCGGGGGACGAGGCCCTGGCCCTGGCCGCGACGGCGGCCTTCGACGTGATCCTGATGGATGTCTATATGCCGGGGCTCGACGGTCGCGAGACCTGCCGCCGCCTGCGCGCCGGAGCCGGCCCCAATCGCGCCACGCCGGTGATCGCCTGTACGGCCAGCGGCAATGACCGCGACCTGGCGGAGTGTTGGGAAGCCGGCATGACCGGCCAGGCCGCCAAGCCCTTCGACCCCCGCGACCTGGTCGCCGCAGTGTCCCAGGCGCTCGAACCGGCCGACGAAACCCAGGCGGCGGTCGCCTAGAGCCATCCCTCCAGCCGCGCCTTCAGGGCGGCGGGGTCCTTCAGGTCGCACTCCCAGACGCTTTCCACCCGCCAACCCCGCACACCGAGATCGTCGCGATTGCGGATGTCCCGGGCGCGGTTGCGCGCCACCTTGGCCACCCAGTAGTCACGATTGGCCTGAGGGACCCGGGCGCCGCGCGCACAGTCGTGGCCGTGCCAGAAGCAGCCATGGACGAAGATCACCAGCCGGCGACCCGGCAGGACGATGTCCGGCTTGCCGGGGAGGTCCTTGCGATGCAGCCGATAGCGGGCGCCCAGGCCGGTCAGGAGCTTGCGCACCGCCAGCTCAGGCGAGGTGTTCTTGCCCTTCACGCGGGCCATCACCGCCGAGCGCTTGGCGGGGGGATAGACGTCGGTCATGGACGCAGGTTCGGCGGCGTCCGCCCCAGACGCAACATGCCGGTCAGAACCGTGGCCGAGATCCGCCTCAGGCCGGGGACTTTGGACAGGGGCGCGAACAGCTGGTCCCGAACCCAGGGGCCCAGCCGGCCGGAGGACTGAAACAACGGCGTCAGGGCCCGCGACGCCAGCTGATATGGCTCCGTCTGTCGCCGGCGCCCCGCCTGGAACCGGGTGAGGGACACCGCGATCGATCGATTGGGGGTCAGGCGCTCGGCCAGTTCCACCGCATCGATCAAGGCGAGGTTCGCGCCCTGGCCCAGCTGCGGGCTGGTTCCGTGGGCTGCGTCGCCGATCAGGGTCAGGCCGCCACGCGACCAGCGGCCCACCGTCACGTCGCGATAGCTGGCGCGGGAGAAGGCGGCGGGGCTGGCGAAGCCCTCCAGCAGGGGGGCGGTCTCCGGCCAGACTTCGCGGGCCCGCGCCTTCCAGCCATCCAGGTCACCCGCGAAGAAACCCTCCATCTCAGCCAGCGGCAGGGACCAGAACAGGCTGACCTGGTTCCCGGCCCCGTCGGGGCCGCGCCCCACGGGCAGGACCCCCATCATGGTGGAGGCCGCGTCATAGCGCTGATGCAGGGCGTCGGCGAACCGGCCCTCCGGATCCCGGGCGTTGGCCCAGACCGCCCCCCAGGGATAGAGCGCCGCCCTGGCCTTGGGCCGCACCTGGCCCCGCAGCCGCGAGGCGGAACCATCGGCGATCACCGCGAGATCGAAGGGGCCGTGAACCTCGCCCCGGGCGTCGACCAGGCGGGGACGGGCCGAATCCTCGATCCGGTCGATCTCCTGCCCGGTGCGCAGATCGATTCCGGCGGGGGCGAGCGCGCCATGCAGCACCTGGAACAGCGACCCGCGATGGATGCCGAGCCCGAAGGCGCCTGGCCGCCAGTCGGCATAGGCCATGTCGAGGATCCGTCGCCCAGAGAGGTCGCGACCCTCCAGCCGCTCGACCCGGGCGCCCAGAGCCAGCACGGCCTCGGCGAGGCCCAGGACCCTCAGGGCCGCCAGGCCCGAGGGCTGCAGCAGCAGGCCCGAGCCCAGGGGCTGGGGCCGATCGAACGCCTCGAAAAGCGTGACCACGTGGCCCCGGCGCGCGAGCGACAGGGCCGCCGCCATGCCCGCGACACCGCATCCGACGACGGCGGCGCGCACGCCGCGATCGCCCTACAGCCCGTCGAACAGGGCGGTCGACAGATAGCGTTCGGCGAAACTGGGGATGATGGCCACCACCAGCTTGCCGGCCATATCTTCGCGGCTGGCGACGTCGAAGGCGGCGGTGAGCGCCGCGCCCGACGAGATGCCGACCGGAATGCCCTCCTCGGCCGCCACCCGGCGGGCCATGGCGAAGCTGTCCTCATTGGACACCTGGATGATCTCGTCGATCACCCCGCGATCGAGGATCGAGGGCACGAAGCCCGCGCCAATGCCCTGGATCTTGTGCGGGGCGGGAGCGCCGCCGGACAGCACGGGCGAAGACTGCGGCTCGACGGCGATCATCTTCAGCGACGGCTTGCGCGGCTTCAGGACCTGGCCAATGCCGGTGATGGTGCCGCCGGTGCCGACCCCGGAGATGATGGCGTCGACGCGACCCTCGGTGTCGTTCCAGATTTCCTCGGCGGTCGAGACCTTGTGGATCAGCGGATTGGCGGCGTTCTCGAACTGCTGGGGCATGACCGCCCCGGGGATGGCCTCGACCAGTTCGCGGGCGCGGGCGACGGCGCCGGCCATGCCGCGCTCAGGCGGGGTCAGCTCGAGCTTGGCGCCCAGCAGCAGCAGCATCTTGCGGCGCTCGATCGACATGCTCTCGGGCATGCAGAGGATCAGCTTGTAGCCCTTGGAGGCCGCGACGAAGGCCAGGGCGATGCCGGTGTTGCCGCTGGTCGGTTCGACGATGGTGGCGCCGGCCTTCAGGTGGCCCGAGGCCTCCAGGGACTCGATCAGCGAGACGCCGATGCGGTCCTTGACCGAGCCGATCGGGTTGAAGAACTCCAGCTTGGCCACGACCTGGCCCTTGGGCTTCAACGCCTTGGTCAGGTTGGGCAGGGCCACCAGCGGGGTGTCGCCGATGGTGTCGATGATGGAGTCATAGATCTTGCCGCGCCCGGCCCGCTTGTAGCGGGCGGCGTCATAAGTCGAGGTGCCGGCGTCGGCCATGGGAATTTGTCCTGTTCGAACCTGGTTGGAACTTAGGCCGCCCGACAGGATTTGGAAGGGCGCTTATGCCCCCCGGCGCCATAGGTTTTCTATCATGGCCCGCCCGCTACTCGGCGGCGATGGCCGGCGCCTGGGCGGCCAGCAACGGCTCCAGCAGATGGGCGGCCAGCCAGCGGACCACCGGGACCGCGACCCCGTCGCCGACCACATGCAGGGCCGAGGTCGCCGCGCGGGGCAGGCGATAGCTGTCGGGCAGGCCCATCAGCCGGGCGCCCTCGCGGCCGCTGATCAGCCGGCTGCGCACCTTTGCGCCCTCGGCGACCACCAGGGTCTGGCGCGAGGAGCCGCCGCGCGGGGTGCGCAGGCAACCGGCCAGGCCGTCGAACCGCGCCTCGGCGCGCTGGACCTTGATCCCCTGCTCGACCCGCATCCGTCGGAACAGGCCCCCCACGGCGCGGCCGCCCTCGGCCTGGACCTTTGCGATCCGGGCCCTGTGCAGGGGCGCCATCAGGGCCAGCAGGGACTGGGTCTTGTCGTCGCCATGCCATTTGACCGCCCCGTCCGGCTCCAGCAGGTCGGCGAGCTCGGTGTTGCGGCGGCCGGGCGCCTCGCCCCGCCACCAGATCCAGCGGGCGGCGAGATCGGCGGGAAGGCGGGCCTGGGCCTCGCGCACCGCCCGGGTCTGGAACGGACTGTCGCCGATCAGGCCGGCCGGAACCGGCGCACGGGTGGCGACCACGAACACCCGGGGCCGCGACTGGGGCAGGAAGGCCGCCGCGTCGATCTCCAGGGCCCCGAAGCGATAGCCGGCGGCGGCGAGCGCCGCGCAGAGCGCCGTGAAATCCGCGCCGCCATGGGACGTCAGCAGTCCCGAGACATTCTCGATCACCACATTGCGCGGCGCGCGGCCCTCGGCGGCCAGGGCCTGGACGAGGCGCCAGAAGCCGAAGAAGGTCGAGGATCGGCCCCCCGCCAAGCCTGCGCGACCGCCGGCCAGGCTGAAGTCCTGACAGGGTGACGACGCCCAGGCGAGATCGGCCTGGCCCGGCAGGTCGCGGGCCTCCAGGGCCCAGACGTCGCCCTCGTGGAAGTGATCGGCGGCGTCCGGGAAATTGTCGCGATAGGTCGCCGCCTTGACCGGATCGAAGTCGTTGGCGAAGGCGCAGGTCCAGGCCGCGCCCAGACCGAGCCGCGCCATGCCGCCACCGGCGAAGAACTCGTAGAAGGTCAGGGGGTCGGGGCGACTCATCGCGCCGGAGTCTAGCCTAAGCCGGCGCGATCGGAAAAATCGGCGCGCCGACCCGAACCAGGACCGCCTGGAGGCTCGGGCTTCAGCCCGCGCCGAGTTCCATGGTGGCGATCTGCGACTTGGCGGCCGCGCGCTGACCCGTCGGAACCGGCAGCATCAGGCCGACCATGACGGCCGCCAGGGCGACCAGGGACATAAACGCTTTAAGCGCCATGACAGGGTCCTCCTGAACCCTTGGTGAGGCCTTCAACCTAGACCTTCGCGGTTAAGACTTCGGCCCATGGGCGGCGAATTTCTTCGCGTCCGGCGGAAACGGGGGCTTAGGCGCTCATCGGTGTTGGCCTGAGCGGGCGCCGGGCCTGGACCCGGGCCGGCGACGCGGGCCATAAGCCGCCCATGACCGCATCCTTGGACCAGGCCCGGGAGATCCTGCGCCGCACCTTTGGCCACGCCGAGTTCCGAGGTCGTCAGGCCGAGGTGATCACCGAGATCCTGGAGGGGCGCAGCGCCATGGCGGTGCTGCCGACCGGCGGCGGCAAGTCGCTGTGCTACCAGATCCCCAGCCTGATGCGGCCGGGCCTGGGCCTGGTGGTCTCGCCGCTGATCGCCCTGATGACCGACCAGGTGGCCGGGCTCGTGCAGTCGGGCGTCTCCGCCGCGCGGCTGGATTCCAACATCGAGCCCCGCGAGCGAACCGAGACCTGGGCGCGGATCGAGGCCGGCACGCTGGACCTGCTCTATGTCTCGCCGGAGGGCCTGATGCAGCCCTCCATGCTGGAGCGGCTGTCGCGCACGCCTCTGGCCCTGATCGCCATCGACGAGGCCCACTGCGTCAGCCAGTGGGGTCACGACTTCCGCCCGGAATACCGGATGCTGGGCCGGATGGCCGAGCTGTTCCCCACCGTGCCGCGCCTGGCGGTGACCGCCACGGCGGACGCCAGGACCCGGGAGGACATCCGCACCGAACTGCGCCTGAAGGACGCCGCCGAGTTCGTCGCCAGCTTCGCGCGGCCCGAGCTGGCCCTGCAGGCGGAGCGCAAGCGCGGCGCCGGCCACAAGCGGGTGCTGGAGCTGGTGGAAGCCCGGCCCGACCGGTCAGGGGTGATCTATGCCGGCTCCCGCGACGGGGTCGACAAGCTGGCCGAGGCTCTGCGCGGCTTCGGGGTTCCGGCCCTGGCCTATCATGCCGGCCTCGACAAGACCGTCCGCGCCGAGCGGCTGGAGAAGTTCCTGGAGGCCGACGCCGCCGTGATGGTGGCGACCATCGCCTTCGGCATGGGGGTCGACAAGCCCGACGTCCGCTATGTGATTCACGCCGATCCGCCGGCCTCCATCGAGGCCTATTGGCAGGAGATCGGCCGGGCCGGGCGCGATGGCGAGCCGGCCGAGGGCATCACCCTCTATGGCGCCGCCGACATGGCCTGGGCCTTCCGCCGGCTCGACGGCCGCGACGTCGACGAGGAGGTCAAGGCGGTCCAGGGCCGCAAGGTGCGCCAGCTCTACGCCATGCTGGACGGCACCACCTGTCGGGCCGGCGCCGTGCGCCGTTATTTCGGCGAGGAGGGGGTCGCCCCCTGCGGCCAGTGCGACATCTGCCTGGGGGTCATCGCCACGGTGGACGCCACCCAGTCGGCCCAGAAGGCCCTGTCGGCCGTGCATCGCCTGGGCGGCCGGTTCGGGCGCGGCCGGCTGATCGAACACCTGCTCGGCAAGACCAAGGAGCCGTCGAGCTTCGAGGCCGGGCTGTCGACCTTCGGCGTCGGCCAGGAGCTGAGCGCGGCGGGCTGGCGCGACCTGGTCGACCAGCTGCTGTTCGACGGCCTCCTGAAGGAAGACCCCAATGACGGCCGCCCGCTGATCGGCCTGGGCGAGGCGGCCGAGGTGCGGCTGGTCTATCGCGGCGAGCGCAAGGTCTCCCTGCGCCAGGGGCTGGAAGAGAAGGAAGCCAGGAAGCCCCGGCGCAAGGTTCGCGAGGACCAGATCATGGCCGCCCAGGACCAGCCGGTGTTCGAGGCCCTGCGCGCCTGGCGCCGCGACGAGGCCGCCCGCCAGCACCTGCCGCCCTATGTGATCTTCCACGACCGGACGCTGGCCGAGATCGCCGTCAAGCGCCCCTCGGGCCTGGGGGACCTGGCGGCCATCTCAGGCGTCGGCGAAGGCAAGCTCGCCCGCTATGGCGAGGCGGTGATGGACGTGCTGCGCGGCCAGTAGGATCAGGCGGCCCGCGTCGACTGGGCCGCCGACGACTTCGGCGGTTCGCGCTGCAGGATGCAGCCGTACCAGCCCAGCCCCTGATAAGTCTCATAGCCCGGCGTCAGAGCATATCCGACCGTGGCGCCCTCCAGCGGATAACTACCCATGGCCACGGCGGCCGGGGGCAGGCGGAAGACCTCCTCCAGCTCGCCCCTCTTGTCTGACGACGCCAGGACCCGGCCCTTGTGGTCGAGCAGCATGACCCGCGAGCGGCCGGCCTCCTCCTCGGTCATCCGCACGCCGTCGACCACGGCCTGGGCCTGGGGCTTCCAGTCGAAATGGATGCCCAGCACCCCGATCACCTTGCCATGGGTCTGGCCGCCCTCGCGGATCGCGGTGGCGTAGGTGGCGACGGGCGCGTTGCCGAGCGGGGCGGCGCGTTCGATGTCGCAGGCCACGAACTCGTCGCCGGAGGCGGTGCGCATCGACTGCTGGAACCAGGCGGCGTTGGCGACGGAAATATCCTTGGCGCCCGGGTAGCGGTCGGGTCGACCGGTGGCGACCACCTTGCCCCGCGCGTCGCAGATCCACAGGTCGAGATAGACCGTATAGGCGTCGAGGATCACCTTCAGCCGGCTGGAGGCGAAGCGCGAGGCCTGGTCGGAGGGCTCGGCCACGCAGCTGACCACGGCGGAATCGGTCGCCCACCAGCGGACGTCGCAGGTCCGCTCATAGAGGTTGCGGTCGATGATCTCGATGGCGTTGAGCGCCAGGTCGGCCAGTCTCTGGCCGCGCAGGTGGCCGAGAATCGCCCCGCCTACCGCCGACAGCTCCCGCAGGTCGGCCCGGACCTGGGTCTCCATGCCCATGGCCACGTCATCGATCTCGCTGGCGATGCGCTTGAATTCCTCGGCCACAATGGCGAAGGCCTTGCCCGCCTCGCCGGCCCGGGCGGCGGTGATCAGGGCGTTGATGGCCAGCATCTTGGCTTCGCGATTGATCGACGAAATCTCGCCGATCTTGGCGCCGGCGACAGCCGACAGCCGCTCGGACAGTTCCAGGATCCGCTCTGGGACCAGACTCCCCTCGGGCTCGGCCACGCGTCGACACTCCAGCTCATACGCCGATCACACACGTTCGCGTTGCGAAGTGCGCGCCGATTCGGCAACCGAATCAAATTCTTGGGCCAGAGTATGAACAAGTGGCGAAACTGTAGCCGCCAATCGCCCTTCAACCGGGGGTCGCGGCGCCCAAAGTGGCCAGAGCCCGAAATTTCGGCGTCCATGGCCCACCCGGCATGCGCCCGGCGGGCCCCGGACCCTAGATATCGACCTCGGCGTCCAGGGCGTTGGCCTGGATGAACTCGCGACGCGGTTCAACCAGATCGCCCATGAGGCGAGTGAACATGTCGTCGGCGTCGTCGGCGTGATTGACCCGGACCTGCAGCAAGGTGCGGGCGTCGACGTCGAGCGTCGTCTCCCACAGCTGCTCGGGGTTCATCTCGCCCAGGCCCTTATAGCGCTGGATGGACAGGCCCCGTCGGCCGGCTTCCATGATCGCCGCGAACAGGTCCAGCGGACCGCGCACCGTGGTGGCCTTGTCCTTTCGGGTGAACAGGGCGGGCTTGTCGAAGGTCTCGGCCATGGCCGCGCTGCGCTCGGCCAGACGCCGGGCGTCGGCGGCGTGCAGCAGCAGGTCGTCCAGGACCACCCGCTCGGTGACGCCACGACGGATGCGGGAGAAGGCGTAGCCGCCGGCCGGGGCGGGCTCGCCGCTCCAGGGACCGTCGCCCTCCTCGGCGTAGAGATTGAGCCGGGCGGCCGCCTTGTCGACGTCGCCGCCTTCGGCCAGCAGGCCGGCCAGCGCCGCCTGCTCGATGGCGAAGATCGGGGCGCGAGACGACAGCCGGTCGATATTGGCCTTGGCGCCCCGGGCCTGCTGCACCAGGGCCAGCAGGTCCTGGCCGGTCAGGCGTTCGCCGGAAGAGAGGTCGAGGGTCGCCCCCTCGATGCCCTCGTCGATCAGATAGATCTCCAGCTCGGCGTCGTCCTTGAGATAGCGCGAGGACTTGCCCTTGGACGCCTTATAGAGCGGCGGCTGGGCGATATAGAGATAGCCGCGCTCAATCACCTGCGGCATCTGCCGGTAGAAGAAGGTGAGCAGCAGGGTGCGGATGTGGGCGCCGTCCACGTCGGCGTCGGTCATGATGACGATCTTGTGGTAGCGGATCTTCTCGATGTCGAAGTCGTCGCGACCGATGCCGGCGCCCAGGGCGGTGATCAGGGTGCCGATCTGGTCCGAGCCCAGCATCTTGTCGAACCGGGCCCGCTCGACGTTCAGGATCTTGCCGCGCAGGGGCAGGACCGCCTGGTTCTCGCGGTTGCGGGCCTGTTTGGCGGAGCCGCCGGCGGAATCGCCTTCGACCAGGAAGACTTCCGAGCGCGCCGGATCCTTTTCCGAACAGTCGGCCAGCTTGCCGGGCAGGGAGGAGATGTCGAGGGCGGTCTTGCGTCGGGTCAGCTCGCGCGCCTTGCGGGCGGCTTCGCGGGCGGCGGCGGCCTCGGCGATCTTCTGGACGATCTGGCGGGCCTCGACCGGGTGTTCCTCGAACCAGCTCGCCAGCCCCTCGCCGACCAGGCCCTCGACGGCCGGGCGGACTTCGGAGGAGACCAGCTTGTCCTTGGTCTGGGAGGAGAACTTGGGGTCCGGCACCTTGACCGAGAGCACGCAGGTCAGGCCCTCGCGGGCGTCTTCGCCGGAGACCGAGACCTTCTCACGCTTGGCCGCGCCGGAGCTTTCCGCATAGCCAGAGATCACCCGGGTCAGGGCCGAGCGGAACGCCGCCAGGTGGGTGCCGCCATCCCGCTGGGGGATGTTGTTGGTGAAGCACAGGACGTTCTCGTGATAGCCGTCGTTCCACCAGAGCGACAGATCGACCTCGACGTTCTCGCGCTTGCCGCGGATCACGATCGGCGCCTTGAGCAGCGGGGTCTTGGCCTTGTCGAGGTGGCGCACGAAGGCTTCGATGCCGCCCTCATAGTGCATGACCTCGACGAAGGGCTCGGCCTCGCGGTTGTCCTTCAGCCAGATGGTCACCCCGGAGTTCAGGAAGGCCAGCTCGCGCAGCCGGTGCTCCAGGGTCTTGCGGTCGAAATCGATGAAGGCGAAGGTCTCCAGCGACGGCAGGAAGGTGACCTCGGTGCCCGACAGGGCCTCGCCGCTCTCGCGGCGCGGCGCCGGGCCGGTGATCACCAGGGGCGAGACCGCGTCGCCACGGCGGAACTCCATCTCGTGGGTGAAGCCGTTGCGGTGGACCTTGAGCTTCAGCCAGTCGGACAGGGCGTTGACGACCGAGACGCCGACCCCGTGCAAGCCGCCGGAGACCTTGTAGCTGTTCTGGTCGAATTTCCCGCCGGCGTGCAGCTGGGTCATGATGACCTCGGCCGCTGAGACGCCTTCGCCCTCATGGATGTCGGTGGGGATGCCGCGACCGTCGTCGGTGACCGTGCAGGAGCCGTCGGCGTTGAGGATCACCTCGACCCGCGTCGCCCAGCCGGCCAGGGTCTCGTCGATGGCGTTGTCGACCACCTCATAGACCATGTGGTGCAGGCCGGAGCCGTCGTCGGTGTCGCCGATGTACATGCCCGGGCGTTTGCGCACCGCGTCGAGGCCCTTCAGGACCTTGATGGAGTCCGCGCCGTACTCGGCCGCGCCCTGGGTCTCGTTATCTTCGCTCATGCGCCGTCCAGAATGGCCAAAGCCTGGCCATCCACACGGACGCCTTGGGCTCGGTCGGTCAGATCTTCAAACAGGTGCTCGTCGGTTCCGGTCAGGAAGGCCTGGAGCCCGAGCGCCTCGATTTCGTCGAACAGCGCGGCCCGCCTGCGGCGATCCAGATGTGCTGCGACTTCATCCAGCAGCAATATAGGGTTTGGCGCTGATTCTGCACGCGAAAGACGCGCGGCCTGGGCCAAAACCAGGTTGAGAATCAGGGCTTTCTGCTCGCCGGTGGAGCATTCGGCGGCGGGCCGGTCCTTTTCGGCGTGAATGACCGCCAGATCGCCCCGGTGGGGCCCGGTCAAAGCCCGTCCGGCGGCGGCGTCGCGGTCACGCGCGCCGGCCAGGGCCCGGGCCAGGCGACCCTCGATCTCGGCCAATTCGACTCCTTCGGCGGCCATCCGCTCCCAGTCGCCGGTCAGGGTCATCCGCGCGCCGGGGAAGGGCCGGTCGCCGCGCCCATCGATCTCCTCCTGCAGGGCCGCCAGGGTCCGGGCGCGGGCGGAGGCCATCAGGGCGCCGGCCTCGGCCAGCCGCGCTTCCAGAGCCGTCAGCCAGGTTGGATCGGCGGGGCCGTCGGTCAGCAGCCGCATGCGCTCGCGCTGGGATTTCTCATAGGCCGAGGCGTGGGCGGCGTGGGCGGGCTCGGCGGCGAACACCAGCCGGTCGAAGAACCTGCGGCGATCCCCCGCCCCTTCCAGGAACAGCCGGTCCTGGGCCGGAGTCAGCCAGACCTGGCGCTGCAGATCGGCCAGGCGGCCAGGCGGGACGGTCTCGCCCTCCAGCCGAACCGTGCGCCGCGCCGCGCCGGCCGCCTCCACGCCGGTCCCGACCCGCACCGGCTCGCCGTCCTGCTCGATGACGGCGGCCACGGCCCAGGCCCGCCCGGCCCGCTCGCCGGGCAGCCTGCGCCCCAGTTCGACCTGGGCCGCGCCGCGCAAGCCCCGCCCGGGCGTCAGCAGGCTGACTGCCTCCAGCAGATTGGTCTTACCGGCCCCGTTCGGCCCTACCAGCCATACCGGCCGTCCATCGAGAGCGATCTCGGCCCGCTCATAGGAACGGAAGTCGGTCAGGGTCAGATGGGTGAGGGCCGTGCGCACGGGCGGTGTTTAGCGGGTTTCGCGGCGGGGGGCGAACGCCCGGCTTGAGCTTGGGCGAAGGAGCTATAGGCTGCATTCAGGAGTTGTTTTTGGGGGTCTCATGTTAACGCTGGCGATAATGGCCGCAGCTGCGAGCGTCGCAGCGAGTCCACCAGGCTCAACCGTCACCAACCCAGACTGGCTAATGCGCCCTAGCGGCGGCGACTTGGCTCATGCCTATCCGATGATCGCCGCGATGTTTCAGATCGAAGGCCATGCGACCATCGACTGCCTCGTTGATGCTGGTGGTGCGCTCACGAACTGCGCGGCGATTGACGAGGCCCCTAAAAGCTTGGGCTTCGGAGCAGCCGCAGTCTCAATGGCAAGCGCGTTCCACATGCGCCCGAAGACAGTGGACGGCGTCTCCGTCGCCGGGGGTGACGTGCGGATTCCAATTCGATTTGCCCTGCCCATTGGGAGCGCCCCGGAAAGCCCGCCGGCGTTGCAGGACCCCCCACCTCCGTCTCAGCAGGCAATTGATCTGGCGCGAAGAGTCCTCGTGGCCGGTGATTTCACGGGCTATATTCGGCAGAAATACAAGCGGCTAGCGGAAATTGTGACCAGTTCTGGATCACCGGGCGTGACCCTTGAGACTAGGCAGCGAGGCGCCGCAGCCTTTCAGGACGCGGCAACGGCGATCACCACCAAGGAATTCGAGGCCGCGGCCAGTCTCTTGGCCGGTTACGAGCCCGAGGATGCGCTAACAGCAGATGCCGCCTTTTTTGAGTCAACGGTCGGCCAAAACTATCGGGCCAAGAGAGGCAAAATCAGCGCCGCCGCGGCCAAGCGCCTCAAGCCTAACCAGGATCGCTTTCATCAGGCCATGCGATGTGGGTGGTCCCCCGACAAAAACTGTCTCGAAGCTCCGCCCGCACTCACCCAACAACCTGCGGCCTCGGCAAATCCAGAGCAACTCTCCCTTGCCCAGGCGATTGCAACGGCCGACACGACGGCGATGATGGGTATCGTTGGGTCCTACGAAAAAATGATAGCGGCGGTCCCTGAAACAAGGCGCGCGGCGCTCAAAGAAGCGGTGGACGCCTTTGTACTGGCGGCTCGCGTAGCGGAGGCTGATGCCTACGCCGACGAGTTCACGGCGCCGGAGCTTCAGGCGATCCTGGCTTACAAGAAGGGACCTGGTGGCAGGTTCGAATTCGAGGGCGCCACGAAGCTCAATATGGCCTTCCGCCGCCTTGAGCTAAGGTTTGATCAAATGGTCATGGCTGACGCGAAGCGCCAGTTCTGTCCAGGCGACACTTGTAGCGCACGCCTGGCAGCACCTGTTGCATCGACGACAGAGAAGGAAATCGATGTGCCCGCGAGATCCAACCTCATTCCGCCGTTCAACAGCCGCTAAACCCTAAGCGGCATCAGCACGTAGCGCACATCCGGGTCGGTCGGGTCCAGCACCAGGGCCGGGTCGTTGGGGCCGCCGAAGCGGAACTCGGCCTGTTCGGCGCCGATCTGGTCGGTGACGTCGAGGAGGTAGCGGGCGTTGAAGCTGAGTTCGAAGCTCTCGCCGTTATAGTCGACCTCGATCTCTTCCACCGCCTGGCCGGCTTCCATGTTGCGGACGGTCAGGATCACCTTGCC
>NZ_CANCLE010000009.1 GCF_947378715.1 Phenylobacterium aquaticum | reverse complement strand
GGATCAGGCAGGATCGACAGCCGGTCGGTCGGCGGCCGCCAGGCCTTGCCGACAATGCCCTGGGCGAAGCTCATGGCCGGCGGCTTCAGCAGGGCGGGCAGATAGATCGAGAAGGCCCCCAGGCGCACGCCCAGCCCCTTCAGCATGCGTCGCTCGATCTGGCTCAACGCCTTGGCTTCGGCGCGGACGGCGGCGCGGTCCAGCACCCCGCCCGCCTCGATCAGGCGATAGGCGAGCCCCCGGGCCAGGCCCTTGATCTGGCCATCGGTCACGGCGGCCTCCAGCCGCTTGAGGCTGGCCAGGCGGCGACCGGCTTCGGCGGCCAGATAGGCCTCGATGCGCCGGGCCGCGCGCTCGCGGGCGGCGGCGTGGCCGAGCTCGCCATAGAGCCGCACCCGGGGCGCGAAGGCCGTGCCGCCGGCCAGCGTCGCTGTCGCCTCGCCCCGCCAGAGCACCTGACCGTCGCGGGCCAGCTTGAAGGCCTCGTCCGGCTCGGACGCCAACTGGCCCAGCCGCTTGACGATCTCCGGCCCCACGGCGGCGATGGCGGCGGCGCGCAGGGCCTTTTCCTCCAGCAGGGAAGCGCCCTTGGCCGGCGCGAAAGCCACGCCCATCAGCCGGCCGACGCTCTGGCCCTCGACCGTCACCTGGCCGTCGGCGGCGACCCCGGCCAGGATCTCCTCACGCACCCGCAGCGCCCGCATCAGGGCGCTGGTCCGCCGATCGACGAACCGGGCCATCAGCTTCTCGTGCAAGGTGTCGGAGAGCCGGTCCTCCAGGGCCCGCGTCCGCCCTTGCCAGCCGGCGGCGTCGCTCAGCCAGTCGGGGCGGTTGGCGGCATAGGCCAGGGTCCGCACATTGGCGAGCCGATTGGACAGGGTGTCGAGCTCCCCGTCCGTGCGGTCCAGATGCTTGATCTGGCTCTCCATCCAGTCGGGTGGAATGTGCCGGTCGCGACGGGTCAGGAAGCCGAACAGGTCGCGCAGCAGGCGGACATGTTCCTCATGGCTGGTCTTGCGGAAGTCGGGGGTCTGGCAGACGTCCCAAAGCCGCAGCAGCGCCTGGCGGTCACGGCAGCGGTCGGCGATCTCGGGCTCTGCGGCCAGCTGGCGCAGGGTGATCTCGTCCAGCGCCTCGGCCGACAGGGTCAGGCCGTGGCGTCGCGGCGGCGTCGACAGCGAGGTCATCAGGTTCGGCAGGTTCGAGAAGTCCAGATTGGCGTTGCGCCACTCCGCCGCCACCACCGGCTCGAACTGGTGCTCCTGCACCGCCTCGACCAGGTCTTCGTCCATCTCCTCGCACTCGCCGGTGACCCCGAAGGTGCCGTCGGTGCGGAACCGCCCGGCCCGGCCGCCGATCTGGCCGACCTCCTGCGGGTGCAGGAAGCGGGTGCGCTTGCCGTCGAACTTGCGCAGGCCGGCGAAGGCCACATGGTCGACGTCCATGTTCAACCCCATGCCGATGGCGTCGGTGGCCACCAGGAAGTCGACTTCGCCGGACTGGTAGAGGGCGACCTGGGCGTTGCGGGTGCGCGGGCTCAAGGAGCCCATGACCACGGCGGCCCCGCCGCGCTGACGGCGGATCAACTCGGCGATGGCATAGACCTGGTCGGCGGAGAAGGCGACGACGGCGCTGCGCGGCGGCAAGCGGGTCAGCTTCTTCGATCCGGCATAGGTCAGGTTGGAGAACCGCTCGCGGCTGACGATCTCGGCGTCTGGCAAGAGGCGGCGCACCAGGGGCGCCATGGTGGCCGCCCCCATCAGCATGGTCTCGTACTTGCCCCGCGCATGCAGCAGCCGGTGGGTGAAGACATGGCCGCGCTCCGGATCGGCGCACAGCTGGATCTCATCCACCGCCAGGAACTCGACCTCGCGCGACAGCGGCATGGCCTCGACGGTGCAGACGAAATAGACGGCCCTGGGCGGGACGATTTTCTCCTCGCCGGTGATCAGGGCGACCCGCGTCGCGCCCCGCGCCTTGACCACCCGGTCATAGATCTCGCGCGCCAGCAGCCGTAACGGCAGGCCGATCATGCCCGAGGCGTGCCCCAGCATGCGCTCGACCGCCAGGTGGGTCTTGCCGGTGTTGGTCGGCCCCAGCACCGCCACCAGCCGGGGCGGGGCCGCGCCGGTCGGGCGGTGGCTCATGTCTGCGAAGGTGGGGCGGGAATCGCGTCGGGGCAAGCCGCGCAGGCGCGTCAAAATGGAGCGCGACGCCCGAAAGCGGCTATTCCCCTGGCGGCGCCCCGGCCAGGGCGGCGAAGGCGGCGTGGAAGGCCTCGTCCGGGACCAGGTCCGGCGTCAGGAAGCGCTGGAACAGCAGGCCCTCGGTCAGGGCGTGGATCACGCAGACCAGGAGGTCGGCCGGCATGGGCAGGCCGCCCTCGTCCGCGACCGCCCGCAGCCAGCCCGCGCCGGAGGCGAAGCTCTGGGCCGTGACCTCGCGCACCTGGGTGCGGATCGCCTCATGGGTCAGGGCGTGCGCCATGCCGGTCAGCCGGCCGAAAGCCGCGTCCTGGCGCGCGGGGATCGCCGCCACCGTGGCCTCGGACAGGGCGCGCATCTTCTCGGCGAAGCTCGAACCCTCGCGGATCACCGGCTTGATCGGCGCCCAATAGGTCCCGGCCAGGGCCACGAACAGGTCCTCGCGGTTCTTGAAGTTGCCGTAGATCGCCCCGCTGGTCATGCCGGCGCGTCTGGCCACGGCGTCGAGGGTGGTGCGCTCATAGCCCCGTTCCCGGATCAGTTCGCGCGCCGCCGTCATGAGGGCGGCGCGGGTGCGCGCGCGCTTGTCGCCCTTGGGCTGGGTGCGGGGTGAGCCGGTCATGCCCGAAGAATCTAGGCCATTGCCAATTTTATAGGAAGGCTATTTTATAGGAAAAATATTTTCGGGGCGGAACATGGACGACATCGCGAAAGCTATCGAGGCCTATGTCGACGCCGATGAACTGGCGGGCGCCGTGACGCTGGTCTGGCGCGACGGTCGGATCGTCCAGGACTGCGCGGTCGGGTGGCGCGACATGGACGCCACGGCGCTGATGACCCGCGACACCATTTTCCGCATCGCCTCGATGACCAAGCCGGTCACCTCGGTCGCGGCCCTGATGCTGATGGAGGAGGGGCGCTTCGCCCTCGACGACCCGATCTCCCGCTGGGCGCCGGAGTTCGCGGAGATGAGGGTGCTGCGCTCCCCCGACGGGCCGCTGGACGAGACCGACCCGGCGGTGCGCGAGATCACTTTCGATGATCTTCTGACCCACCGCTCGGGCCTGACCTATGGCGACATCCACACAGGACCGATCGTGGCGGCCTATCGCGCGGCCCTGGGCTGGGACATCGACAGTCATGTGCCGCCGGACGCCTGGATCGCCGCCCTGGCGTCCCTGCCGCTGATCGACCAGCCGGGCGCAGGCTTCCATTATGGCCATTCCGCCGACCTGCTGGGCCTGCTGATCGCGCGGATGGAAGGGACGTCCCTGGGCGAGGTGCTGGCGCGGCGGATCTTCCAACCGCTCGGCATGAAAGACACCGGCTTCATCGTGTCGCCGGACCGCCACGACCGGCGGGCGCGGATGTACGGCTTCGACGCGGCCGGGCGGATGATCGCGCGCGACAGCCTGGACAAGGCCTGCCTGGCCGAACGGCCAGCGGACATGACCTACGAGTCCGGCGGCCAGGGCCTGTGGTCGACGGTGGACGACTATCTGGCCTTTGCGCGGCTGTTCGTCGGCGAGGGCGCGGTGGACGGGGTGCGCCTGCTGAAGCCGCAGACCCTGGCCTTGATGACCGCCAACCGCCTGACCGAGGACCAGCGCGCCCGGGCCGAGACCTTCGGCATGCCGCTGTTCATCGCCCATGGATTTGGGCTCGGTCTGGCGGTGGTGCTCGATTCGGAAAAGGCCGCCGCGACCCGCTGCAAGGGCGGGGTGGGGACCGTGGGTTGGCCCGGCGCTTTCGGTGGCTGGTGGCAGGCCGATCCCACCGACGGCTCGGTGATGGTCTTCCTGGCGCACAACCGGTTCGAGCCGGAACAGTTGGCCCAGGGGATCGGCCTCAGCGTCTATGGGGCGATCGTCCAGTTCCACGCCCTGGCCTCGGCCCTGCCGCACTGACTTCGCGCCCGTCCGCGACGAGCCCTTGCGCCCCGCGCCGGCTGGCCTAGCCTGCCCGTCGTCAAATTCAGCGGGAGTGGACGACATGGCTTCTGGTGCGGGGATGATGGGGCGGCGCGGCCTGTTGCAGGGCGCGGCGGCGGGCGGCGCGATGCTGGCGCTCGGCGGAAACGCCTGGGCCAAGGGGCCGGACCTCAAGCCGTTCAAGGCGGAGATCGAGAAGCGCCACGACGAGGCCGTCGCCCGCCTGCAAAACTGGATCCGCCAGCCCTCCATCGCCGCCGAGAACCGGGGCATGGAGGAGGGCTGCAAGCTCACCATGGAGATGTTCAAGGACGCCGGCTTCCAGTCGGTGACCCGCATGCCCACTGACGGCCAGCCGGGCATCTTCGCCACCCTTGACGCCGGCGCGCCGCGCACCGTCGGCATGTACTTCATGTACGACGTCAAGCAGGTGAACCCGGCCGAGTGGGTGTCTCCGCCCTTCGAGGCCAACCTCGTGGACAAGCCCGGCTTCGGCAAGGTCATCATTGGCCGCGGCGCCACCAACCAGAAGGGCCCGGAGGCCACCTTCCTCGCCGCCCTGCACGCCATCCGCGGGGCCGGCAAGAAGCTGCCGGTGAACCTGGTGATGGTCGCCGAGGGGGAGGAGGAGATCGCCTCGCCGCACTTCAGCCAGGTGGTCCGCCAACCCCAGGTGCTGCAGGCGCTCGGCAAATGCGGCGAGGTCTGGATGCCCTTCGCCTCCCAGAGCCCGAGCGGCGGCGTGGAGATCGACCTCGGCGCGAAGGGGGTGATCGAGCTGGAGCTGGTCTCCTCGGGCGCCCATTGGGGCCGGGGTCCAGCCCAGGACCTCCACTCAAGCTACAAGGCCATGGTCGACAGTCCGGCCTGGCGGCTGGTCCAGGCGCTCACCACCCTGGTCTCGGCCGACGGCAATGACCCGGCGATCGACGGCTGGTTCGAACATGTCCGCCCGCTCTCCGCCCACGAAAAGGAGATGATCGCCAACGCCGTCTCCAAGCAGAACGAGGCGGCGGTGAAGGCCCAGATGGGCGTCCAGAAATGGGTGCGCGACCTCGACTTCCTCGCCGCCTCGGAACGGCTCGCCTCCCAGCCTACGGTCAATATCGAGGGGCTGGTCGCCGGCTATACTGGCGTGGGCGGCAAGACCGTCCTGCCCGGCCGGGCGGTGGCCAAGATGGACCTGCGGCTCGTCCCCGACCAGACCGCCGCCGAGGCCCAGGCCAAGCTCCGGGCCCATCTGGCCAAGCGCGGCTTCGAGGACATCGAGGTCAATGTCACGGGCGGCTATGACCCCACTGAGACGGCGGAGGACTCGGCCCTGATCCGCGCGGAGAAGGCGATCTATCGCGGTCGCGGGATCGAGCCCCTGATGATCCCCAGGCTCGCAGGCTCCTGGCCGGGCTACATCTTCACCGGCGCCCCGCTCAGCAAGCCGGCCGGCCACTTCGGCATGGGGCACGGCTCGGGCGCCCATGCGCCCAACGAGTACTATGTGATCGAGAGCTCCAACCCCAAGGTCGATGGCATCGACGGGGCGACGCTCTCCTATATCGAGTTCCTCTACGCCCTGGCGGCGACGCACTGAGCCGCGAGCAGGTCCAGCAGCTCGGTGACGCAGAGCGCCGAGTTGCGGGCCGCCAAGGCGGCCATTTCCGGATAGGTGAGGTGGCTGTCCTCGCCGGCCAGGTCCGACAGGGTGCGGATCACATAGAGAGGCGCGCGCCAGTCCTCGGCGATCTGGAACACCGCGCCGGATTCCATGTCCATCGCGTCGGCAGCGAAGCTCGAATGCAAGGCGTCGCGGGTCTCGCGGCAGTTCAGGAAATAGTCGGCCGTGGCGATGGTCCCCAGCCGCACCCGGGCCGGCAGCAGCGGCGCGACCCGGTCGCGCAGGGCCGTCAGATTCTCGCGCACGGCGTCGCTGACGGGATGCAGCTCCGTCAGCGCTGGCGCGCCAATCGGGATTAGGCCGGAGCGGGTGGAGGTGAATGCGCCCTCCGCCATCAGGCCGAAGTCGTGGACGCCCAGGCGCTCGCCCAGCAGCACGTCGCCGACCTTAAAGTTGGGGTTCAGCCCGCCGGCCACGCCCGCGAACACCAGCACGTCAGCGTCGAACATCGCCAATAGCAGGGTGGCCGCCGCCGCCGCATTGACCTTGCCGATCCCGCTAAGCGCCAGGGCGAAGGGCTGGCCGTCATGATCGCCGGTCCAGACCTCCGTCGGCCCGAGCCGTTGCGGCGTTGGGTCAGTGCGCAGCCGCGCACGCAGGGCGTCGCGCTCTTCAGGGGTGGCGCAAAGGATGCCGTACAACAGGGAGCTCCGGATCGGCGGGAGGCCAGGCTAGGCCGCGCGCCGATCCGTATCCAGGGCCATCGGCCCTAAGGGCCTCAGCCCTTCTTCGCCGAGGCGATATAGTTGTCGATCACCTGGTCCAGCACGGTCAGCGGCGTGCCGCCGGCCAGCAAGCCCGCATCGTGGAACTTGCGGATGTCGAACTTGGAGCCCAACGCCTTCTTGGCGCGGGCGCGGGCGTTCAGCCAGGTGATCTTGCCGACCATGTAGCTGGAGGCCTGGCCCGGCCAGACGCAGTAGCGTTCGATCTCGGTGATCGAACCGGCTTCCGAATCCCCGATGGTGTCGATGTAGAACTTGAGCGCCTGCTCGCGGCTCCACTTCTTGTGGTGCATGCCACTGTCCACCACAAGGCGGACGGCGCGGAACAGGGCGTCGTGGATCATGCCGATGTGGCCCAGCACGTCCTTCTCATACATGCCCATCTCGACGGCCAGGTTCTCGGCGTAGAGCGCCCAGCCCTCGCTATAGCCGGAGAAGCCGATCACCTTGCGGATCAGCGGCAGGTCGCCGGCCTCGTTGTTCAGCGACAGCTGCAGATGGTGGCCGGGAATCCCCTCGTGATAGGTGAGCGTCGGCAGGGTCCAGCTGGGGACTTCGGCCGTGTCACGCAGGTTGATCCAGTAGATCCCCGGGCGCTTGCCATCCAGAGACGGTGAATTGTAGTAGCCGCCCGGCGCGCCGGCCTCGATGGCCTTGGGCACCCGGCGGATCTCCAGCGGCGCCTTGGGCAATTGGCCGAAATACTGCGGCAGCTTGGCGCTGACGATCTTCACCTGCTCGTTCAGGTGGGCCAGCAGCTGTTCCTTGCCAGCGTCGGTGTTCGGATAGTGCTGCTTGGGATCGTCGTACATGGCGCGATAGCGCTCGCCGACGGTTCCCTTGGTGTAGCCAGCCTTCTTCATCAACACGTCGGCCTGGGCCGACAGGCTTTTGACCAGGTCCATGCCCAGCTGGTGGACCTCGTCAGGGGTGATGTTCGAGGTCGTGTAGTTGCGCAGCGAGGTCGCGTAGTACTGGTCGCCATCGGGCAGGCGCCAGCAGCCGGCCTCGTGAGTGGCCTTGGCGCGCAGGCTCTTCAGCAGCTCGGCCTGACGGACCAGGGCCGGGCGGACTTTTTCGGCATAGAGGCCCTGGGCCTGGGTCGACCAGTCGCCGTCGATCTTCTTCTCGGCGGTGCGGCGCACCAGGCTCTTGACCACCGGCGCGTCGGCCGCCGACGAGGCCAGGAAGGCGTTCATCTGGATCAGGGCCTTGTCGATGGCGAAGTCGGGCGGGATGACGCCCAGGCCGGCGTCGTGGCGGACCACCTCGGCTTCCTGGTCCAGCATCCGGCCGAAGGCTTCCAGGCGCGACATGTAGGCGTCGGCGTCTTCCTTGGTCTCGATGACGTGTTGGTTGTCCAGGAAGTCCGGCATCTGCTGGTAGGAGCCGGTCAGCTGCGACAGCACATAGGGGGCGCCGGAGCCCTGGCCGCCATATTGGAACTTGCGATTGCCCTCGTCCTGGACGTCCAGGGTGAACAGCACGGTGTCATAGTTCACCGCGTCCATGCCGGAGAGCTTGGTGCGGTCGATGGCCTTCAGCTCGGCCATCTGGCGGGCGTTGATCTCCTTGTTCTCGGCGATCGCGGTCAGGGAGTTGTCGGACAGCTCCGACTTGGTCCAGGCCAGCACGCCCCGGTCGATGCCCAGATAGGTCGGCAGCTCCGGGGAGCGGCGGAAGGCCTCGGCCATCGACCGGTCGAACATGGCGTACATCTTGGCGGCCTCGCCCGTGGGCGCGGCGGCGGCCACGGCCAGGCGCGGCGCGGCGGCGGCGGCCCCGAAGGCGGCGGCGGTGACGAGTAGGTCTCGGCGGCTTTGCATGATTTCGGCTCCCCAGGGGCTCCCCGCCCCATGCGCGATGTGACGCAACTGTTACGCCAAGGCAGGCCGGGCTGTAGCGTTAATTCTCCGTAAGGCGCGATCCTAATCCAACGTCCGCCGGTACCGCGCCATGGCCAGGGCCGTGACCACGCAGACGAAGGCGGAGAGCGCCACGAGCTCGCGCCACATGTCCCCCAGGCCCTGGCCTTTCAAAAGCGCCCCGCGCACCACCCGGAGGAAGTGGGTCACCGGAATCACCTCGCCGATCGCCTGGGCCCAGCCGGGCATGCCGCGAAACGGGAACATGAAGCCGGAGAGCAGGATCGAGGGCAGGATGTAGAAGACACTCATCTGCATGGCCTGCAGCTGCGACTGGGCCAGGGTGGAGATCAGGAAGCCGAGCGCCAGGGAGCCGACGATGAACAGGGCGACGCCCAGCGAAAGTCCCGCCCAGCCGCCCAGCATCGGCACGTTGAACAGCAGCCTGGCGATCACCAGGATGATCACGGTCTGGATCAGTCCCACCAGCACATAGGGGGCGAGCTTGCCGACCATCACCTCGATCGGCTCCACCGGCGTGGCCAACAGGCTCTCCATGGTGCCGCGCTCGGCCTCGCGCGTGACCGACAGCGAGGTCATCATCACCAGCGTCATCGACAGGATCACGCCCAGCAGGCCGGGCACGATGTTGTAGGCCGTGACGGCCTCGGGATTGTAGCGCCGATGGACGACGACTTCGAACGGAGCCCTGGCCTGGCGGGGGCTGAGCGCGCCCGATAGGTCTCGGGCCAGGGCCTGGTTAGGCAGGGCGGCCAGCGCCGCCACCGCCCCGCCGGTCGCCGAGGGGTCGGTGGCGTCGGCCTCGACCAGGATCTGGGGCGTGTCGCCGCGCGCCACGCGCCGGGTGAAGTCGCCGGGGATGGTGATGGCGAATTGCACATCGCCCCGGCGGATCATTTCGTCCAGCTCGGCGGGCGTGCGGGCCTGGGCCGCGAACTCGAAATAGAGGCTGTTCTTCAGGGCGGCGACCACCGAGCGGGCGAAGACCGTGTCCTCCTGGATCAGCACGGCGGTCGGCAGGTGGCGTGGCTCGGAATTGATCGCATAGCCGAACAGCAACAGCTGCATCACCGGCATCAGCAGCATCATGGCGTAGGTCAGCCGGTCGCGGGACAGCTGCTTGAATTCCTTGATCAGCACCGCGCCGACCCGGGTCAGGGAGAAGCCGCTCATCGGAAATTGTCCTGCGACTGGTCCATCAGCCGGATGAACACGTCCTCCAGGGTGGGCTCGACCTCGGTCCAGCGGAACGGCGCCCGGCGATAGGGGGCGATGGCGGCCTCCAGCGCCGCGCGGTCGATGCCGGAGACATGCAAAGTGGCGCCGAAGGGCGCCACCATCTCGACGCCCGGCGCGGCGGCCAGCGCCTTGGCCAGCCGGTCGACGCCTTCACCCTCGCCATTGAAGGTGACCAGATGCGAGCCCGCGATCACCTCGCCGGCCGTGCCCCGGGCGATCAGCTCGCCATAGGCGATATAGGCGATCTCGTGACAGCGCTCGGCCTCGTCCATGTAGTGGGTGGAGACCAGCACGGTCAGGCCCTCGGCCGACAGCGCGTGGATCTCGTCCCAGAAGGTGCGCCGCGCCTTGGGGTCCACCCCCGCCGTGGGCTCGTCCAGCAAGAGCAGGCGGGGTTCGTGCAGGGTGGCGGTGGCCAGCGCCATGCGCTGCTTCCAGCCGCCGGACAGGGTCCCGGCCAGCTGGTCGCGGCGCTCGGTCAGGCCCAGCCGCTCCAGCGCCTGGTCGACGCGGGCCTTGCGGCGGTCAAGGCCATGGACGCGGGCCGAGAACATCAGGTTCTCGGCGATGGTCAGGTCCTCATAGAGCGAGAACTTCTGGGTCATGTAGCCGGTGGCGAGCTTGATCTCGTGGGCGTCCTTGATCAGGTCCAGCCCCAGGCAGGTCCCCGACCCGCTGTCCGGGGTCAGCAGGCCGCAGAGCATGCGCAGCGTCGTGGTCTTGCCCGAGCCGTTCGGCCCCAGGAAGCCGCAGATCCGGCCCTCCGGCACCTGGATGTCGACATCCTTGACCACGCGTTTGTCGCCGAAGGTCTTGTTCAGGCCATGGACGTCGATGGCCAGGCCGCCGGGCAGGGCGGGGCGGCCGCTCACCGCCCGGCCCCCAGCGGGACCACGTCCACCGGCTGGCCGGGATTGAGCCGCACGCTGGGCCGCGCCTCCACCAGATAGACCAGCCGGTCGCGGGCCTCGCGGCTGTAGATCACCGGCGGGGTGAACTCGGGGCGTGGGCTCAGATAGGTGATCTTGGCGGTCAGCCCAGCCGCGCAGCCGTCGCAGGAGAACCGCACCACGGCGCCGGGGCTATAGGCGGCGATCTCCTGCTCCGGCACGAAGAATCGCAGCTTGATCCGGTCGTCCGGCAACAGGGCCAGGATCGGCTGGTTGGCCGTGGCCCATTCCCCGGCCTGGAAGAACACGTCCTCGACCCGTGCGGCGGTGGGGGCGACGGGGGCGATGTCGCCCATTCGCGCCTCGGCGGCGGCCAGGCCGGCCTGAGCCTGGGCGACCCGGCTGTCGGCGGCGCGGATCTGTCCCTGGCGGGCGCCCAGGGCGGCGGCCTCGCGCTGGCGCCTGGCGGCGGTGGCCTGGGCCCTGGCCGCATCGAAATTCGCCTTGGCGTCGTCGAGCCGGGCAGGGGCGTAGATGCCCTGGCGCACCAGCGGCCGCACTCTGTTCAGCACCGCCTGGGCGTCCCGCGCGCGGGCCTCGGCGGCGGCGATATTGGCGTCATAGATGGCCAGTTCCGCGGGCCGCTGGCCCAGCCGGGCGTCAGCCGCCTGGGCCAGGGCGGCGGCGACCTCGGCGGCGGCCTGACCGCGCGCGCCCTCGACCTGGGCCGGATCTATCGTGAACAGGGCCTGGCCGGCCGCCACCCGGTCACCGCGCTGCACCTTCAGGCTGGCCACTGCGCCGGAGACTGGCGAGGCCAGATATAGCGCCTCGCCTTCCACATAGCCGGACAGCACCGCCGGTCGGGTCAGGCGCGGAACCAGCACCACTGCGGCGATCAGCGCCGCTGCCGCCGCCAGCAGGATCAGGGTCAACAGGCGCTGTCTCATGGCCGGGCTCCGGGATTGGTGAGCATGCCGGCCAGCACGGTCTCCACATGCTGGCGGGCAAGGGCGGGAATGTCGAAGGGCGCGGCGCCGACCGGGGCGAAGGTCTCGTTGAACACCAGGCCCAGCAAGAGGCCGGACGCCAGGGACACGGCATAGGCGCGGGGATCGCCGGGGCGGACCTCGCCGCGCGCCTGGGCGGCGGCGATGGCGTGGGCGAAGGTGGCGATCACCGGCCCGACCAGTTGGTCATGCCAGACCCGGGCGAGCTCGGGGAAGTTCCGCGCCTCGCCGATCACCATCTTGGCGATGGCCGCGATCGGCGCCCGCTCCGCCACCTGCGGGAGCAAGGCGGCCAGAGTGCGGGCCAGGTCGGCGAATGCCGGGGCGCTGGCGGCGGCGGCCTGGATGAAGGCCAGGTTGGGGGCCAGGCCCTGGGCCACCACGGCGCGGAACATGTCTTCCTTGGTGGCGAAATAGAGATAGAGCGCGCCCTTTGAGACCCCGGCCTCGGCGGCGATCTCCTCCAGCCGCGCGGCGGCGAAGCCCTTGGACGCGAAGACGGTCAGGGCGGCGCGGACGATCTCCTCGGGGCGATCGGCCTTGCGGCGACGGAACTTGGGTTGGCCGGCGGGAAGCATGGCCAAATAAATAACTGACCAGTCAGTTATTAGCAACGGTTCGCGCGATTGACGCAGCCGCTTGCCACTCTAGCCTGAGGCGACCCCACTGGGGCGAAAGGGAGCCCATCGATGAGCCTGATGTTCGGAGACCTGGAGGGCGCTGAGCCCAGCCGCGAGGAGGCCCTGGCCCGGATCGGGCTCGGTTTCGCCCAGGGCCTGGTGCTCTATGGTCTCAGCGAATGGGCCAAGCACCTGGGCGACAACCGCTGGGTCGCCGCCCTGTTCGGGGCCCTGGCGGTCGCCGCCGTGCTGATCCCGGTCGCGGCCCAGGGCGCGATCAATCGGCTGAAGCGCCTGACCCTGACCCGCTGGCTGATCGCCGCCGGCGCGACCGTCGCCCTGCTGGGCGCCTATGACTCCTGGTGCGCCGAGAAGATCGGCTCCGACCACTTCCCGTCCGCCCTGCTGTTCGTCAACGCCGCCGTCGGCCTGTTCATCACTCACCAGCTGATCGCCGCCGCCCAGGCGGATCGCCGCTGGTTCGCCGACTATCACCGCTATTTCGACGGCGCCTGGAAGGACGGGGTGCGGCTGGTGCTGGCCGTGCTGTTCGTCGCCGCCCTGTGGATCCTGCTGGGCCTGGGCGCGGCCCTGTTCCACCTGATCGGCATCAAGCTGATCGGCGACATCATCGGCAAGCCCTGGTTCGCCTTCCCCGCCACCACCACCTTCTTCGCGATCGCCATCCACATCACCGATGTCCGCGCCGGCCTCGTGCGCGGCATCCGCACGGTGGCGCTCACCCTGCTGTCCTGGTTGTCACCGGTCATGGCCCTGATCGGCGCCGGCTTCCTGGCGGCCCTGCCGTTCACCGGTCTTGCCCCTCTCTGGGCTACCAAGAGCGCCGCCGGCATCCTGCTCAGCGCCGCCGCCGCCCTGATCGTGCTGACCAACGCCGCCTATCAGGAGGGCGAGGAGAACGCCTATCCGCCGCTCGCCCTGAAATGGACCGCCCGGCTCACGGCGCTGCTGATCCTGCCCCTGGTGGTCATCGCCGCCTATGGGGTGGCCTTGCGCATCGGCCAGTACGGCCTGACGCCCGAGCGCATCCTGGCCACAGCCTGCGTACTGGTCGGGCTCTGCTACGGCGTTGGCTACGCCGTGGCGGCCTGTTGGCCCAAGACCTGGATGACGCCGCTGGAGCGCACCAATATCGCCACGGCCCATGTGGTGATCGCCGTGCTGCTGGCCCTGTTCAGCCCCATCGCCGACCCGTCACGGCTGTCGGTCGGCGACCAGGTTCATAGGCTCGAGGCCGGCAAGGTCGCGCCCGACAAGTTCGACTACCGCTTCCTGCGTTTCGAAGCTCACCGCTATGGGACCAACGCCCTGGCCAGGCTGGCCGCCCGCAAGGGCTCCGCCCGCGACCTCGACATCGCCGCCCGGGCCAAGGCGGCGCAAAAGGCCGACAATCGCTATGATGCGCCGCCCGTGCCCCAGGTCGATCGCGCCAAGATCATGGCGGTGGTCGGCGGCGGCGACCTCCCGGCGACCTTCATTGGCCAGGATTGGTCCAAGGGCGTCGACCCCTTCGCCGGCTGCCAGACGGAAGGCGCCAGCTGCAAGGCGTTGATCCGCGACCTCAATGGCGACGGGATCGCCGAGATCGCCCTGTTCCGAGCCGGATCGGCGGGCGACGTCTATGGCTTCGCCGCAGGCGCCTGGACCAAGGCGGGAACCCTGTCTGGTCCCAGTTGCGGTGTGACGGAGGCCCTGGCCGCCGGCAAGGTGGCGGTCGCGCCGCCCGAGTCGCCCTGGCAGGATCTGATGGTGGGAACCGCGCGGCTTCGGGTGACCCCCGATGTCGCCTGCATGTCGGCGGGCGGGGGCGGTGACGTCACCGACGTCGCCCTGATCAAGCCGCACTGACCGCAGCCGCGCATTCCCGTCCGTTTGTGATCGACCTGTCGGGACGGCGGGGCTTGCATCGTCCTTGAAGAGACCGCCTGGCCGCCGGGGCCGGGCCTGGAGGATCCGCCGATGAAGCCCATCACCCCCTGCCTGTGGTTCGATAACCAGGTCGAGGAGGCCGTGACCTTCTATGTCGCGCTGTTTCCCAATTCCAAGGTCGGCGAGATGTTCCGCTATGGCGATCACGGTCCGGGCCCGGCGGGCCAGGTGGTCACCGCCCAGTTCGAACTGAACGGCACCCGCTTCACCGCGCTGAACGGCGGCCCGATGTTCCAGTTCACCGAAGCCGTGTCCTTCGTCATCCAGTGCGCCGACCAGGCCGAGATCGACCGCTATTGGACGGCGCTGTCGGAGGGCGGGGCGGAAAGCCAGTGCGGCTGGCTGAAGGATCGCTTCGGCCTGTCCTGGCAAGTGCTTCCGGAGAACATGTCCGACCTGATCGGGGGGCCGGACCCGGCCAAGGCCGGCCGCGCGGTCCAGGCCATGCTCAAGATGCGCAAGATCGACATCGCCGCGCTGGAGGCGGCCCGAGCCGGGTAGACCGGGCTGCACAGGAACGAACGGGCGGGGGGTGTTAACGCGTCATGGTTAACGGACGGAACAGGCGCGCAACGAATCAGGACCGAATCACTGACTCGGCGCGATTCGGGATTTGTTCCCTACAAGGGATTGTATCCCAACCGGCGTTAACCACAATCGGGTCAGGCCAAGCTTGGCGGTCGCGCGGGGTGCGACAGATCGACTCTTTCGGTTGTCGTGCAGCCTCGCCTTGACGTCGGACGCCTGCTTCGCCTATATCGCCGCTCCCGCGCGGACCCCGTGTCCGCCTCTAATTTCTCGCGTAGGTCTGAAAGCCATGTCGCGTCGTTGCGAACTCACCGGTGTCGGTCCCATGATCGGCCACAATGTGAGCCACTCGAATATCAAGACCAAGCGGCGGTTCCTGCCGGCCTTGGCGCCTGTGACGTTGCAGTCGGATGCTCTGGGTCAGACGTTCAAGCTGCGCATCACCAATGCGGCCCTGCGCACGCTGGACTTCCGGGGCGGGCTCGACGCCTTCCTGGTGAAGGCCGGTGACGAGCAACTGTCCCCGCGGGCGCTCAAGATCAAGCGCCAGCTGAAGGCCAAGCTCGCCGAGACCGTCGTCGCGGCCTAGGCCCGACGACGACCTGCGACACCGAAAGGGCCGCCCTCCGGGGCGGCCCTTTTGCTTTTCGCTATTTCAGCACGCTGTCGAACAGGGCGATCAGCTCGCGCCAGTGCCGCTCGGCCGCGTCCTCGTTATAGACCGGCATGTCCTTGGGCGCGTAGCCGTGCCGGGCCCCGCGATAGATGGTGACCTCCGCGTCGACGCCCGCCGCCTTCAGCGCCGCGTCCAGCCGCTCGCACTGGGCGTCGTCGAAGCCCTTGTCCTCGTCGGCGCCGGCCACCAGCAGCTTGGCCTTCATCCTGGGGGCCAGCAGGTGGGGGCTGTCGGGGGCGTCGGTGGCCAGATTGCCGCCGTGGAACGCGCCGCCGGCGGCGATTCGGTCGGGATAGGTCCCTGCCGCGCGCAGCACCATGGCCCCGCCCATGCAGTAGCCGGTCACGCCGACCTTGGCGCCCTTGACCGCCGGCTGCCTGGACAGAAAGTCCAGGAAGACCCCGGTGTCGCTCATCGACTTCTCGGGGCTCGTGGAGGGGAACAGCTTGCCGAAGAACGCCCGGCGATCTTCGTCGGTCTTGATATTGGCCATGACGATCGGCTCATAGGGCCCCGCGCGCCAGAACATGTCTGGCAGCAGCACATAATAGCCCGCGTCAGCCAGCCTCTGGCCCATCTCGAACAGGGCCGGGCGAATGGCCGGGCCGTCCATGTAGAAGATCACGCCAGGCCAGGGGCCGGCGCCCCAGTCAGGGGTGAAGACGAAGGCGCGGGCGTCGCCGTCGGGAGTCGGAATCGTGACGTCGGTGCGGCTCATGGGGTGTCCTCCTAATATATGTCGCGCCGTTATCGGGTCGGCGGCGTCCAGTCGAAGGCCAGCAGCAGGGTGCGCTGCTTGGCGGAAAAATTATCATCTGAAATCAGATAGAACCGAACGGCTCCTGAGGCGGAGGGTACGGCGCCCAACCCCTCGAAATTGTCGACGCTGAGCGGGGCGGCCAGTTCGATCCGGCTGACCTGGGCGCCCTTGGCGTCCAGCACCAGCAGGCTGACCCGGCTGCCGCGCACAGGGTCCCAGGCGCGGATCAAATAGGCGGTGCGGCCCTGGGGCAGGGGAGCGACCGCAGTCAGCCCGGCGCCCATTGGCACATCGACCTTGCGATCGAGGACGCAGGCGCGCGACAGGCGGCAGATCCAGGTCTGGCCGGTGTCCTCCTGGCCCGTGACATAGGCGTCCGGGGCGATCGACGGGAGGGCGGCCAGGGCCTCCATGCCCAGATTGTGCCGGAAGGTCACATCCGGCGAATTGACCGCGTGCGGCGCCCCGCCCTTGGCGGGATAGAGCAGGATGCGATCATCGTCCTCGAAGCTGACCAGTCGGTCGCCGTCGGGCAGGACGGCGATCCCCTCGGCGTCGGATTCGTTCTTGCCCTGCAGGGGCTCGCCGTCCGGTCCGGTCAGGACGCTCATCCGGGCGTCGGCGATCCCCGCCAGGCGGCCCTTTGCGTCCAGCACCAGCCGCGCCTCCAGGAGGTCGCCTTCGTCGCTCTCCGAGACGATGCGATTGTCGGCAAGCACCTTCAGGTCCGACAGGCCGTGCAGGCGCGCGGTGTCGCCGGACGCCAGGGCCAGGCCGCCCGCATAGGTGAAGTCCCCCAGCCGGTCCTGCTGTGGCGCGCTCGGATTGAGCGGAACCGGTTGGGCCACGACGGTGATTCCCGGACCAGCCGACATCGGCCCCTTGGGCAGGGCCACGGGCGGCGGGGAGCAGGCGCAGAGCGCCAGGACGGCGAATAGTCCTCCCCAGCGGCGCAGGGGAGAACGCCTCACGCCACGGCTCTCCGCACTTCCTTGAAGGTCGAGCGTCGGGCGGCGCCCTGGGGCCCCTGGGTGGTGGGCGGCGGTGGCAGCAGGCTGGCGGTCTTGCGGTTCGATTTGCGAATCTCCTCGTCGAACAGCTCGGCCAGCTGGTCAACGATGGCGCCGGCCAACTGCTCCACATCGACGATGGTCACGGCGCGCCGGTAATAGCGGGTCACGTCGTGGCCGATGCCGATGGCGATCAACTGCACCGGGCTCTTGTCCTGGATCTCGGTGATCACCTCGCGCAGGTGGCGCTCCAGATAGTGGCCGGAATTCACCGACAGGGTCGAATCATCCACCGGCGCGCCGTCGGAGATCACCATCAGGATGCGCCGGGCCTCGGACCGGCCGATCAGCCGCTGGTGCGCCCACATCAGGGCCTCGCCGTCGATATTCTCCTTCAACAGGCCCTCGCGCATCATCAGGCCGAGATTGCGTCGCGCGCGCCGCCACGGGGCGTCGGCGGCCTTGTAGATGATGTGGCGCAGGTCGTTCAGTCGCCCCGGCTGGGCGGGCTTGCCGGCCTTCAGCCAGTCCTCACGCGAGGAGCCGCCCTTCCAGGCCCGCGTGGTGAAGCCCAGGATCTCGGTCTTGACCCCGCAACGCTCCAGCGTGCGGGCCAGGATATCGGCGCAGACGGCGGCGACCATGATCGGGCGGCCCCGCATGGAGCCGGAATTGTCGATCAGTATGGTGACCACCGTGTCGCGGAACTCGGTGTCTTCCTCTTCCTTGAACGCCAGGGACGCGGTCGGGTCGACGATCACCCGGGTCAGGCGCGCGACATCGAGGATTCCTTCCTCCAGGTCGAAGGTCCAGGAACGGTTCTGCTGGGCCATCAGCTTGCGCTGCAGCTTGTTGGCCAGGCGGGAGACCACGCTGGAAAGGCTGGCCAGCTGCTGGTCCAGATAGGCGCGCAGGCGGCTCAGCTCCTCCGGCTCACACAGCTCCTCGGCCGCCACCACCTCGTCATGGGCGGTGGTGAAGACCTTGTAGGTGGCGGTCTTGGCGTCGCCCTTCAGCTCCGGCCGGGCGGGCTGCTCGCCCTCGCCCATGTCCGGCTGCTCGTCAGTGTCCTCGGCGTTGGGATCATCCTCGGCCTGCATCATCTGGCTGTCGGCGTCCTCGCTCTCGCGGTGGGTCGCCTCGTTCTCGTCCATCGAGGCCTGCTGCGGGGATTGGCCTTCGCCTTCGCCCTCGTCGCCGTCCTCAGAGCTTTCCGATTCGCCGTCCTCGCCTTCCTCGTCCTGGTCATCGGCCTGGTCGGGGGCGTCGGACAGGTCGTCGCCCATGGCCAGGTCGCGCAGGATGGTGCGGGCCACCCGGGCGAAGGCCTTCTGGTCGTCGACCACGGCGACCAGCCTGTCGATGTCGTCGCCGGCCCGCGACTCGATATCCTTGCGGAACAGGTCGACCAGGGGCTGGGCGGCGGCCGGCGGGGCCACGCCGGTCAGGCGCTCGCGCACCATCAGGGCCAGGACGTCGGCGACCGGTGGATTGGCGGCGGCCTCCACGGGATTGAAGGTGCGCTTGGCCCAGGCCGCCTCGTGCACGGCCTTGAGGTTCTCGCGCACGCCGCCGAGCGCAATGGCGCCCACCGCCTCGATACGGGCCTGCTCCAGGGCGTCATAGACCGGCGCCCCCTGGGCCGAGCCGGGCCGCGCCTTGGCGTGGATCGCCGCGTCATGGTGCGAGATGCGCAGGGCCATCTGGTCGGCCAGGCCGCGGATGCGGGCGGCGTCGGCCGGGGTCAGGTCACGGGGCGGGTGGGGCAGGACCGCCCGGTTGCCGATCAGCTGCGGGCCCTCGCCGGAAAACACGATCTCCAGGTCGGGGCTCTCGGCGAGCGAGCGCGCGGCGTTGGCCAGCGCGCGTTTGAAGGGCTCGATCGGGCTTTCAGGGTTCTTGGCCATGGTCCTTTTCCATAGCGCGCCCAGGCGAGGGGAGGGAAGCGCCGCGTGCAGGAACGCGGACCCGATTGCGCACGTTCTCTGGTCCGGACATCACCAGATCGGATTGGATTTCGACATGCTGAAATGGGTGCTCATCTTCGCCGTCATCGCGCTGCTGGCCGGCGGCCTCGGCTTCACCGGCGTCGCCGGCGCCGCCGCGGGCATCGCCAAGCTGCTGTTCTTCGTCTGTGTCGCGGGCTTCGTGCTGTTCCTGGCGCTGGGCGCCTTCGTCGGCAAGAAGATCGCCGGCGGCTAGGCCTGCATAGGCAGTCTCGCCTGTGGCGCAACGCCGCAGGATACACGCCATGGGCGAGACGCTTTGTTTACCATCAGGGCTCTTCACTCGCGTCCGAGTAGTGGCTGTCGCGAGGGGGATTAAAAGTTGATACCGGCCGGCTGTCTGCGCATTTTCGGCGTCGTGCCCGGGGCCTCTCAGCAGCGCCTGGCCCAGGTCATAGACGGCTTTCTGGCGAAGAACTGGTCGCCCCCGCGCCGCTTCGCCCAAATGACCGCCTGCGCCTTCCTGCTCACCGATCCAGGCGCGTCTCGCATCGACGTCGCGCCCCTGGCGGTGTCGGCCTCGGCCCTGCAGCGCAGCCTTGCCTCCGGCCAGGGCGCCGGACCCTCTCTACTGCTGTTCGAAGGCGCCATGGCGGCGGTTCAGGCCTTCGCCGCCTTGGACGATCAGGCGCTGGCGTCTGGCCTGCGCGACCCTTCCAGACTGCCTCCGGGCGGCCGGCTAACTCAGGTGACCGACATTTCTCCTCACACCAGCGCGCCCACGGCCTTGGCCTCTCTGCCGGCGACGGCGTCCTTCGCCGGGGTCTATTCCCTCGATCGCCGGGGCTTCATCGGCGATGTGCTGGGGCGGACGTTCGGCGGCGGCGTGCACAGCCTGGTGGGCGGGGCCGCGACCATGCCCGCGCCGGACCAGGCGGCGGCCTTTGACCTGGCCTGTCTCGCCGAAGGGCTTCGCATGCTGACCACGCCCGGCCATGTCGGGGTGTTGTTCTTTCCGCTGTCCTATGCGGGCCTGACCGACCAGGCGACCGGTCCATCCTACGCCAAGCTCCTGGGCGCCATGCCGGCGGACCGGAGAAACCAGGCGGCGGCCAATGTCTATGGCCTGCCCTCGAACGTCACGGGCCGCGCCCTGCAATGGGTCTCCGCGACCCTCGCCGGCGCCTTCGCCTATATCGATCTGCGGATCACCGACCCCGACTTTCCCGTCGCGAATGTGAAAGAGGGCGCCTTTTCCAGCGCGACCCTGGTGCTGCCGGACGGCGACGCCGCCCAACGGCAGGGCGTGGTCAGTCGCTGGCTGACCGGCCGCGCAGCCTGGCGCGAGCGGCGGCTCTGGACGGCCCTCACCAACCTGCGCGCACCGCAGGAGATCCAGGCGGCCGCGACCCTGCAGATTCCCTTCATCAGCGGTCCCGGCGTGTCGGCCTTCGCGGCCAGCGCCTTTGGCGGACGCGCGCGCGCCCTGCTGGAACTGCCCGCCTGACGGGCCTGGGCGCCCGGCCGGTCAGGCCGCCGCCGCTTCCGCATCGTCCAGATCGGCTTCGGCCAGAGCCACGTCTATGGCCTCGAACAGCTTGGCGGCCTCGATCGGCTTGGGCACGAAGCCGGTCATGCCGGCGGCCAGATATTCCTCGACCTGGTGGCGCATGACATTGGCCGACAGCGCCAGGATCGGGATGGGCCGGCGACCGCTCTGGGCCTCCTGGGCGCGGATCTCGGCCGTGGCCTCGACGCCGTTCATCTCCGGCATCTGCACGTCCATCAGGATAAGGTCATAGCCGCCGATCCGCCAGGCCTCGACGGCCTCGCGGCCGTCGCCAACCAGGGTCAGGTCGACGCCGAAGGGCTCCAGCAGCGACTTCAGGATCAGTTGGTTGGTCGGATTGTCCTCTGCCGCCAGGATGCGCGCCGTCCCGGTCTGGGTGGTGGTCGCCTGGACGGGCAGGGCGGCGTCGCGGCGGTCGGCGCGGCGCTCCAGGGGCAGGTCGAAGCTGAAGGTCGAGCCCTGGCCGACCCGGCTCTCCACCCACATCCGCCCGCCCATCAGCTCGGTCAGCTCCTTGCTGATCGCCAGGCCCAGCCCGGTGCCGCCGAACCGGCGGGTGGTGGAGGCGTCGACCTGGCTGAATTTCTGGAACAGATCGCTCAGTCGGTCCTCGGGAATGCCGATGCCGCTGTCGCGCACCGTGAAGCGCAGGCCCGCCAGCGTTGTGGCGACTGTCACGGTCACGGCGCCCGAGGCGGTGAACTTCACGGCGTTGGAGACCAGATTGGCCAGGATCTGGCGAAGCCGCGCCCCATCGCCCCACCAAACGCCATGGGCCTTGTCCTCGATCTCCAGCCGCAGCTCGACGCCCTTCTGGGCGGCCAGGCTGGAGAAGGTCGCGCAGCTGGACTCGACGGCTTCGCCCAGGTCGAACTCGTGGTTGTCGATATCCAGGCGGCCGGCCTCGATCTTGGAAATGTCCAGCACGTCGTTCAGCACGGCCAGCAGGGTATGGCCGGAATTGGTGATGACGTTCAGCCGATCGCGCTGGGCGCTGCTGAGATCCTCTCGGTTCATCACCTGGGTCATGCCGAGGATGCCGTTCAGCGGCGTGCGGATCTCGTGGCTCATATTGGCCAGGAACTGGGACTTGGCGACGCTGGCGGCGGCGGCCTGGTCGCGCGCCCGGACCAGCTCGCTCATGGTGCGTTCGAGCGCCCCGTCGCCGGCCGCCATCTCCCGCAGGATGGCGCGGATGCGGGCGGCGAGCGCCAGGCCCGCCATCAGCAGGGTGCCCAGCACCACGATGAACAGCGGGGCGGCCCGCTTCAGCACGGCGCGGCCGGGCCGCTTCGGCGTCCAGGCCACGTCGGCCACCGCGAAGCCGTTGACATCGACGATCTGAGACCGCGCGCCCTTGGCCTCGCCCGCGTTGGGCGCCAGGTGAGCGTCCTGGATGTGCAGATCGTCGTTGAGGTCCTGGAGCAGGGGGGCGTTGATCTCCCGCGCCGTGACCAGCAGTCGGTCCGGTCCGGCGGCGCGATGGGTCCGGACGCCCTCGGGCAGGATGGTGGCGGCGGCGACCAGATAGTAGCGGCCCTGGGCGACGACCACGCCGCTGCCGGAGATCGCCTGGCCCAGGCCGCCGGGCGGGTTCAGCCGCGACAGGCGCAGATTGACCGCCTCCTGCTCACGCAGTTGGGCGATCAGCGGCTGCAGTTCGTGGCGGAACGCGTCGGTGTCGGCGCCGGTGGATCGGGCCAGCCCCTTCCAGGCATAGAGGGTCTGGTCGCGCCCATCGAGGATCAGGCTCAGATCGTGCTTGAGGTCCTTGGCGTAGTAGCCGCCGACATAGATGTCGGCCCAGGCGGGGTCCAGCTGGCCGGCCGCCAGCCGGTCATAGGCCTCGTCCCAGACACTGACCGAGGTCGTCTGCTGGACCATCTGCTCAAGCAGGTTGTCGAGGCGGCGCGAAACCAGGTCGCGTTCCTCGGAGGCTTGGGCCTGGTCGGTGGAGACGGCCGTATAGGTCATCAGCCCGACGCCGCCGGCCATGACGACGGCCAGGATCAACACCGCCAGGGCGATGATCCGTCTTACCGCGGCCTGGCTGTGGGGCAGACTCGAGGTCATGGGTGTCCCAAGCGAACTGAACTGCGCCCAGTTGCGGGGGAGGATTGATAGGAAACGGTAAACAGCCCCCGCGACCCGTGGTCGTTGTCCTCAATCTGGGGACAATTCAGGGGCGTATTCGAGCCCCTGACCGCCATCAGGCGTTCAGGGGCTGAATTTCGGTCGTCAGGCGACCTTAACGCGGGCGGTGCTTTCCGGCAGGTCCTGGCCGAAGGCGCGCTGGAAGAACTCGGCGACGGTGCCGCGCTCCAGCTCGTCGCACTTGTTCAGGAAGGTCATGCGGAAGGCCAGCGCGATATCGCCGCCGAAGATCTCGGCGTTCTGGGCCCAGGTGATCACGGTCCGCGGGCTCATGACGGTGGAGATGTCGCCGTTCATGAAGGCGTTGCGGGTCATGTCGGCCACCCGGACCATGGCCGCGATCTGGCGCTTGCCCTCGACCGTGTCGTAGTGCGGCGACTTGGCCAGCACGATCTCGGCCTCAACGTCATGGGCCAGATAGTTCAGGGTCGTGACGATCGACCAGCGGTCCATCTGACCTTGGTTGATCTGCTGGGTGCCGTGATAGAGGCCGGTGGTGTCGCCCAGACCGATGGTGTTGGTCGTGGAGAACAGCCGGAAGAACGGATTGGGCCGGATCACGCGGTTCTGGTCCAGCAGGGTCAGCTTGCCCTGCGCTTCCAGCACGCGCTGGATCACGAACATCACATCCGGACGGCCGGCGTCATATTCGTCGAACACGAGCGCGATCGGCCGCTGGATGGTCCAGGGCAGGATGCCTTCGCGGAATTCGGTGATCTGCTTGCCGTCCTTCAGGACGATGGCGTCCTTGCCGACCAGATCGATCCGCGACACGTGGCTGTCGAGGTTCACGCGGATCAGCGGCCAGTTGAGGCGGGCGGCGACCTGCTCGATGTGGGTCGACTTGCCGGTGCCGTGATAGCCCTGGACCATCACCCGACGGTCGAAGGCGAAGCCGGCGCAGATGGCGCGGGTCGTCTCCGGGTCGAACTTGTAGGCCGGATCGAAGTCCGGCACGTGCGAGTCCCGCTCGCTGAAGGCCGGGACCATCATGTCCACGTCCACCCCGAAGGTTTCCCGAACGGAAACCTGTTTGTCGGGGACCAGCGAGATCAGCGTGTCGTTTTGAGTGTCAGCGAGAGAGGTCATAATCCGGTTCGATTACAGGGTTACGCGCCCGATGCAAACGGGTGTTTGATGGGGAAAAGCCCCAAACCGACACGGGGTGATCTCGGGAGCACACGCCATGTTGAAAGAGGCCGCCGGCGCCTATCGCACCATTCAGGTCTTCCCCCAGGAATCCGGCTTCGGCGCCGAGATCGTGGGCGTGGATCTGTCACGCCCGCTGCTGCCTGAGGTGCTCAGCGAGCTGAAGGCCGCCTGGGCCCGCCATGGCGTGGTCAGTTTCCCCGACCAGCCGCTGAGCCTGGACGAGCTGGAGGCCTTCACCTTGAAGATCGGTCGCTTCGGCGTCGACCCCTTCATCGCCCCCATGGCCGGCCACCCCAATGTGCTGGAGCTGCGCCGCGAGCCCGACGAGAAGGCGACCAATTTCGGGGCTGGCTGGCATTCCGACTGGAGCTTCCAGCGCGAGCCGCCCGCCGCCACCATTCTGCATTCCGAGGTCATTCCCCCGGTCGGCGGCGACACCCTGTTCGCCGATTGCGCCCAGGCCTATGAGGACCTGTCGCCGGGCATGAAGAAAATGCTGGCCCCCCTCCGCGCCGTCCATTCGGCCGGCTACGCCTATGGGACCAAGGGCGTCTTCGCCCGCGAGACCGAGGCGCGGACCATGCGGATCATCGTCTCGGAGGAGGCGGACAAGTCCCTGACCCACCCCCTGGTCCGCACCCATCCGGTCACCGGCCGCAAGGCGCTCTATATCAGCCCGGTCTACAGCCACGGGATCGAGGGGTTCTCGGTCAAGGAAAGCCGCGCCCTGCTGAGCTTCCTGTTCGAGCACATGACGGCCGAGGACTATGTCTATCGCCACAAATGGCGGCCGAAGATGCTCCTGATGTGGGACAACCGCTGCACCGTCCATTTCGCCGAGGGCGGCTATGACGGCCACCTGCGGCTGATGCATCGCACGACGGTGGCTGGCGAGATCCCGGTCTAGGGCCGCCCCTCAGTACCGCACCCGCAGCGTCGCCCCGATCATGCGTGGATCGCTGGGCGTTCCGACCACCAGCCCGGAGTTTCCGGCCTGGACGGTGACGTTCTGCAGGTAGTTGGCGTCGAACAGGTTCCTGGCCCAGAGCGAGACCTCCCACGGGCCTTGCGACCGGAAGCCCAGGCTGGCATTGACCAAGCTATAGCCCTTGATGACCGTGTAGATGGAATCCGTGGGGTCACCATAGATCTTGGTCCGGCTGGTGCCTTCCAGGTGCAGATAGGCTTCCCCATCCCGGCCCGCGAGGCGGACCTCATGCTTGTATTCGCCGCCCGCCGACCAGACCCAGCGCGGCAGGGCGGACAAGGGCTTGCCGCTCAGGTCACAGACGGTGGTGGACGACCCGATCCGCTCCAGGGGGCAGGGGCCGTTGCGGTAGGAGACGTACTTGCCTTCGGTCCAGGAGCCCGAGACATGGCCCGACACATGCTCGCCAGCCACGAACTGACTGTCCAGTTCCACGCCCCTGACCCTGACCCGGTCGATATTGGCCAGATAGCCGCGCAGCGCGCCCGGACCGGTGTCGACGACATTGGTCTGGAAGTCCCGCACCGTGGTCTCGAAGGCGTCGACATTCAGGGTGAGCCGCTTGTCGAACAGGGCGCTCTTCAGGCCCACCTCGACGGTGGTGTTCTTCTCCGGCCGGATCACCGCCGTGGCCAGGGCGGGCTGGTTCGCGGCGTTCAGCGGCAGGCCGGACATGTTGAGCCCGCCGGACTTGCTGGTCCGCGCGTAGCTGGCATAGGCCATGACCCCGTCGGTGATGTCATAGGCCGCGACCGCCCGGCCTGACAGGCTGCCGTCGGTGTCGGCCGCCGTGTAGGACTGGGGCCGCAGGATCGAGAGCTTGCTGTTCAGGAGCGCGGTGGTCGCCGGGGTCGCTCCCCCAGAGACCGTCGAGTCGAACCGTCCCGACTTGTCCTCATAGGTGTAGCGCAGCCCTCCGGTCAGGTTGAGCCGCTCGGTGACCCGCCAGGTCGCTTCGCCGAAGGCGGCATAGCTGTTGCTGCGGAACCGCGTCTGGCCGTCGGTCATATAGCCGTCCAGCAGATTTCCCGGGATGGCCGGCGGTGAACCCAGCAGCCAATAGGCGGCCAGGGGGCCATATTGCGTGATCGGCCGCCCGGCGATCGATTGTGAGAACCAGTAGAGGCCGGCCACATAGTCCAGGGTCTGGCGGCCATTGGAGGCGATCCGCAGTTCCTGGCTGTACTGATCCTGGTGCGAGGGGATGTGCTGCAGGGTCTGGATCGACAGGCCGGTATAGTCGCGGTCGTTGGCGGCGTCCCAATCCCACCAGCGCCAGGCGCTGACCGAGGTCACCGTGGCCGATCCGAGCTTCCAGTCGGCGATGGCCGACAGCCCGCCCTCGCTGGTGTCGACCTTCAGCGCGGCGTCGATGTCGGTCAGACGGTCATAGGGATCCAGGCTCGGCGGCTTGTAGTTCAGGCCGGCCGCCAGGGCGGGATATTGGCGCGCAGCCGGCTTCAAGGTCGTGCCGACCCGGACATAGACCTGGGTGCAGCAGTTGCTGTTGAAGGAATTATAGTCCGCCGACAGCCTCAGGCTGAACGTGTCGCTGGGCTTGATCAGCAGCTGGCCGTGGAGGGCGGCGTTGTTGAGAGTGTTGTTGTCGACGCCGGTCGTGACATTGTGGATGACCCCGTCGCGGGCCGTCGCCACGACCGAGAGCCGCCCCGCCACCACGTCGCCGAACAGCGGGCCGCTCACCGACAGCTTGCCCTGCCGGTAGCCGAGGTTCCCACCGGTCGCCTCGGCGCTCAGCTCGGGCGTGAAGCTCGGCGGCTTGGTGGAGATATTGATCGCCCCGGCGGTGGTGTTCTTGCCGAACACCGTCCCCTGCGGTCCCCGCAGGACTTCCACGCGCTCAACGTCCAGGAAGTCGAAAGCCGCCGTCGCCGGGCGTCCGTGATAGACCTGATCGACATAGAAGCCGACGCCCGGCTCCAGCCCGTCGTTCGACTGCGACACGGCCACCACGCTGGAGCCCAGTCCGCGCACGGTGAAGGCCGTGTTCCGGGGATTGGGCGAGCTGTAATAGAGGCTCGGGACCATCACGGTGATCTGGGAAAGGTTGTTGGTCGCGGTGGTGCTCAGGGCCTTCTCGCTGACCACCGACAGGGCGCCTGGCACGGCCTGGGAGTCCTCTTCTCGCAGCCGGGCGGTCACCGTCACCGCTTCGACCGTCACATCCGCCGCATCGGCGGCGGCGTCGGCCGTGTAGGCGCTTGAGGCGGCCAACCCCAGGCCCGCCGCCATGATCAGCGTCCGATAGCCACTGCCCAGCATCTGAAATCCCCCGCATTCACGCGTTATGTAGTTCGACTACATAACGACTCGCAAGGCCTGGCCTGCCGATGTCGACGGCTGGGGACGCCGGAACCCTCGCTGACCCCGGCCGTTGGTTGGTCTCGAAGGCCGGACGACCGGCCGCGCGCGTCGGCGCTCTCCGCGCCGCGAGGAATTCCAATGAAAAAGATGCTGATCGGGGCCATCGCCCTGTCGCTGGCGGCGGTCTCCGCCGCCTCCGCCCAACCCTACAGCTATGGCCAGTACAACCAGGACCACGCTCAGCATGATCCTGGTGAGCGTGACCACGGCGATCACCGCGACGGTGGCCGCGGCGGCTACGGCCAGGACCGCGCGGGATACGGGAACCAGGGATATGGGAACCAGGGCGGCGATCGCGGAGAACACCGGGGCTGGGGCCGCGAATATGGCGGAAACCACCACCATTGGCGGCGCGGCCAACGCATGGGCTACAACGACTGGCAGGGGGCTCAGCGGGTCGATTATCGCCGCCACCACCTGCGCCGCCCGCCCCAGGGCTATGAATGGCGCGAGTCCAACGGCCAATACATCCTGGGCGCCGTCGCCACGGGCCTGATCCTGTCGATCCTGCTGAACGGCCACTAAGCTTTCAGGACGGAAACCCAACGCCGCCGGTCGCGAGATCGGCGGCGTCGTGCTGCCCGCTCAGACCATCTTCGCCTTGCGCAGGGTCGCATAGGCCTTGATCACCCGCTGCAGCTTGTGCTCGGCCGAGCGGTCGCCGCCATTGGCGTCGGGGTGGCAGCGCTTGACCATGTCGGTGTAGCGGGCGCGGATCTTCGGGCCGTCGGCGTCCTCGTCGAGGTCGAGGTCGGCCAGCGCATTGCGCTCCATCTTGCCCAGCTTGCGGCGCTCCGGCGCATTGGCCGGGTTCTGGCTGGCCTTGCCGCCGGTGCCGAACATGCTGAAGGGGTCGTGGAACCCCGACCCCACGCCAAAGCCATGGGCCGCTGCGGCGGCTTCCCGCGAGAAGCGGCTGGCCTTGAGGTCCCAGGTCGGCCGGTCGCCGGTGGCGCTTTGCGCCTGGCGCTTGCGGATCTCGCCCTCGCTCATGCCGGCGAAGAAGTTCCAGTTGCGATTATATTCCGCCGCGTGCGGCTGGCAGAACCAGTAGTGCTCGTTCAGCATGTCGCGGGATTTCGGCGCGCGCGCCGTCGCCGCCACCCGACAGGTCGGGTGGTCGCAAGCCCGTTCGCCGGGCTTCAACGCATAGACGTCATCCGTCCGGGTCGCGTCCTCCGCAGAGGGGGGACGAACCCGGATATCGACGAACTTAGGTTTGTATTGAAACGCGCCGGCCATGTCCCAAGTATGAAGCGGTCTGAGACCCTTTCAAGAATTGAAGATTGAGCCGATGGGCGCCATATTCGAAGCCATTCATACCAAACTCACTGCGGCATTCGCGCCCACCCGCCTGGAGATCCAGGATGACTCCGATCGCCACGCCGGGCATTCGGGGGCCACGAGCGGGGGCGAAAGCCATTTTAACATAGTCATTCAAGCCCCTGCCTTCGAGGGCGCCGCCAAAGTCGCCCGTCAAAGGATGGTCTATCGCACTCTGGCCGAGGAGCTGGCGGGTCCCGTCCACGCCCTTTCGGTCAAGGCTCTCGCGCCCAACGAATCCTAGGCCGAGGCTGATCACGACAAAGAATCTCGCGCCGCTATGGGGCGGCCCGCGCTGGGGAGGCGTGTTTTTGAAGACGACCATGACTGTGAACGGGCAGGCGAGCACGCTTGACCTCGACCCTCGCACCACCCTGCTCGACGCCCTGCGCGAGCATTTGAACCTCAAGGGCTCCAAGAAAGGCTGCGACCACGGCCAGTGCGGCGCCTGCACCGTGCTGGTGAACGGGGTGCGCATCAATTCGTGCCTGTCGCTGGCTGTCATGCATGACGGTGACGCGGTGACCACCATCGAAGGGCTGGGCGTCGTTGGCGCCCTGCATCCGCTGCAGGAGGCCTTCCTGAAGCAGGACGCCTTCCAGTGCGGCTATTGCACCCCGGGCCAGATCTGTTCGGCGGCCGGCATGCTCAAGGAGCTGGCCGACAATTGGCCCAGCCAGGAGACCGCCGACCTGACCGCCGCCATCGTGGCGACCGACGCCGAGATCCGCGAGCGGATGAGCGGCAACATCTGCCGCTGCTCGGCCTATCCCCAGATCCTCGCGGCCATCCGCGACGTGGTGGGAGCCGTCGCATGAGGCCCTTCACCTACGAACGCGCCACCGACGCCGCCTCGGCCGTCAAGGCCGTGTCGGACAACCCCAACGCCAGGTTCCTGGCCGGCGGCACCAACCTGCTCGACCTGATGAAGCTGGAGATCGAGCATCCGACCCATCTGGTCGATGTCGGCCGCCTGCCGCTCGCGGCCATCGAGGAGACCGCCGACGGCGGCCTGAGGATCGGGGCCATGGCCACCAACAGCCTGGTCGCCGCCGACCCCCGCGTCCGCGCCCGCTATCCGGTCCTGGCCCAGGCCATCATCCACGGCGGCTCGCCCCAGCTGCGCAACAAGGCCACCGTGGGCGGCAACCTGATGCAGCGGACCCGCTGCGCCTATTTCTACGACACCACCAAGCCCTGCAATAAACGCCAGCCCGGCGCAGGCTGCAGCGCCCTGGAGGGCCTGAACCGAAACGCCGCCATCCTGGGGGCCAGCGAACACTGCATCGCGACCAACCCCTCCGACATGTCCGTGGCGCTCACCGCCCTGGGCGCCGGGGTCGAGGCCATGACCGCCACGGGCGCGGTCCGGGCGCTCACCGTCGCCGATCTGCATCTGGCGCCGGGCGACACGCCGCATATCGAGACCGCCTTGTCGGCCGGTGAGCTGATCACCGCCGTCACCCTGCCGCCGGCTCCGACTGGGGGGCAGGTCTATCGCAAGGCCCGCGACCGCGCCTCCTATGCCGGCGGCCTGGCCATGGTGGCCGTGGCCGGGGGCCAGATCGCCCTGGGCGGCGTCGCCTACAAGCCCTGGCGGGCGCTCAAGGCCGAGGCGGCCCTGGCCGCCGGCCAGACCCCCGCCGCCGCAGCGGAGGCCGAACTGGCCGACGCCCGCGACAGCGGTCGCAACGCCTTCAAGATCGCGCTCACCACCCGGCTCACCGTCGCCGCCATCGCCCAGGCCCAAGGGGGCAAGTCATGAGTTCCATTGCTGACTGGGCCACGCCCAATCCCGTCACCGAGAACCGCTCCGGCCTGATCGGCAAGGCGGTCGACCGCTATGAAGGCCCGCTCAAGGTCACCGGGACCGCTCCCTACGCCTATGAGGTCGAGGCCCCGTCGCCGCCGGTGCAGGGCGCCATCGTCACCTCGGCGATCGCCCGGGGTCGCGTCGCGGCCATCGACACCGCCGAGGCCGAGGCCTCGCCCGGCGTCTTGCTGGTCTGGACCCACAAGACCATCCCGGCCCAGGGCGCGCGCGGGGCGCGGATCAATCCGCGTAGCCAGCGGCCCTCCAGCCCGGTCATGGACTCCGACGAGGTGCGCTATTTCGGCGAGACCGTGGCCTTCGTCGTCGCCGACACCCTGGAGAACGCCCGCGCCGCCGCGGCGCTGATCAAGGTCACTTATGACGAACTCTGGGCCGTGGTCGATTTTCCGGCCAGCCTGGGCCTCGCGGAGAACCCTCCTGGCGAGGAGGACGTCCGCATCGGCGACTTCGAGACGGCTTTCGCGGCCGCCCCGGTGACCCTCGACGAGACCTATACCAGCCCGATCCAGAACCACGTCCAGATGGAGCCCTGCGCCACCACCGCCTGGTGGGACGGCGACAAGGTCACGGTCCATACCTCGATCCAGATGGTGAAGGGGGGGCAGCACGCCCTGGCCGAGACCCTGATGATCCCGTCCGACGATGTCCACCTGCTGACCCGCTACATCGGCGGCGGCTTCGGCGGCAAGGGTCAGTCCTATGACGACTTGTCCTTGGCGGCTCTCGCGGCCCGGGAACTGAAGCGCCCGGTCAAGGTCGCCTATACCCGCCAGCAGATGATGCTGGGCACCATCCACCGCCCGGCGACCATCCAGCGCGTCCGCCTGGGCGCCACGCCGGACGGCCGCCTGACCGCCTTCGCCCTGGACGGCTACACCCACTGCGCCCGCGACGCGCTGTTCACCGAGCACTTCGCCAATTTCGCGCGCAGCCTCTACGCCGCCCCCAACCGCCTGACCGGCCACAAGCTGGTCAAGATGGACCTGCCGGGAGCCGGCCCCATGCGGGCGCCCGGCGAGGCCTCAGGCATGCTCAGCCTCGAGGTCGCCATGGACGAGCTGGCCGAGAAGCTCGGCCTCGACCCCATCCAGTTGCGGCTGATCAATGAGCCCGAGCGCGACCCGGAGACCGGCAAGCCGTTTTCCATCCGCCAGCTCGCCCGCTGCATGAACGAAGGCGCCCAGCACTTCGGCTGGGATCGCCGCAATCCCAAGCCGGGCCAGGTGCGCGACGGCCGCTGGTGGGTCGGCATGGGCATGGCCGCCGCCATCCGCGCCGACTACCTCCTGCCGGCCAAGGCCGGTGCGCGGATCACCGCAGACGGGACGATCACCCTGCTGCAGGGCATGACCGACATCGGCACGGGCACCTACACCATCCTGGCCCAGATCACCGCCGAGACCCTCGGCGTGCCCCTGTCCCAGGTGCGGGTTGAGATCGGCGATTCCAACCTCCCGCCGGCCCCCGGCTCGGGCGGCCAGTTCGGCGCCTCCACCGCCGGCTCGGCGGCCCTGGACGCCGGCATGAAGCTGCGGGTCGCTCTGGCTCATCTCGCCGTCGGTGACCCGAACTCGCCGCTCTATGGCGCGTCGCCGGACCTTGTGACCTTTGACGACGGCAAGATCCGCTTCGGCAACCAGTCGGAGGACCTGTCGACCCTGGTCGCCCGCGCGGCGCCCGAGGGGGTCTATGCCGAGGGTTCGATCAGCCCGCCGGCCGACCGTCGCGATGTCTCGCTCCACACCTATGGCGCCCACTTCGCCGAGGTCGGCGTCGACATGGACACCGGTGAGGTGCGCATGCGCCGCATGTACGGGGTGTTCGCCGCCGGCCGCATCCTCAACGCCAAGACCGCCAAGAGCCAGATCACCGGCGGGATGATCTGGGGGGTCGGCACGGCTCTGACCGAGACCAATTCGGTCGACCCGCGCTACGGCTCCCTGATCAACCAGGACGTCGGCGGCTATCTGGTCCCGGTCCATGCCGACATCGTCGACCTCGACGCCGTCTTCCTCGACGAGGTGGATGACAAGGCCAATCCCATGGGCATCAAGGGGGTCGGCGAGCTGGGCATCAGCGGCGCCGGCGCGGCCATCGCCAACGCCATCTACAACGCCTGCGGCGTGCGCCTGCGCGACTATCCCATGACCCCGGACAAGGTCTTGGCGGGCCTGATCGCGGCCGGACTCTAGGGCTCGGGAACGATGGGAAGAACGGAGGGGCCGTGGCCCCTCCGGAACCATAAGCTTGGCCAGGGGTATTATCCGGGCGGGGCGCGCCTCCGCGCCATCAAACCCGGAGACGCCCCATGTCGCTCATCAACCTGCTCATCGTCCTGATCGTGGTCGGAGTCCTGCTCTGGCTGGTCAACAACTACATCCCGATGGACGGCAAGATTAAGCAGATCCTCAACGCGGTCGTCGTGATCGGCGTCGTGCTTTGGCTGCTGCAGGCCTTCGGGATCCTGGGTTCGCTCGGCGGCATCCACATCGGCCGCTGACGCCAGGCATCGTCCTCAGATCCGTTTCGCGAGACCCTGCAGCACCTTGGCCAGGTCGACCTCGCGGAACGGCTTCTGCAGCACGGCTGAGTCGCGATCCACCTCGCGCAAGCCCGCGTCGCCATAGCCGGTGGCGAAGGCGAAGGGGACGCCCTTGGCCCGCAGCAGGTCGGCGACCGGAAAGGTCGATTGGCCGCCCAGGTTCACATCCAGCACCGCGCAGTCGATCTCGGCGTTCTCGGCCAGGGCCAGGGCTTCATCAAGCCGAGCGGCCGGTCCCACCACATGACAGCCCAGGTCGCCCAGCATGTCCTCGATCAGCATGGACACCATCATCTCGTCCTCGACGATGAGGACGCGCAGTCCGGCCAGCTCTGGCATTGCGGTCATCCGACGCCCACCCTCCGGCAGCTTGGCCTAGCCCGCATCAACGCACGAGTCGCCGCCGCGTTCCCGCCGCCCGGGCTGACGCGGCCACGAATTCAGTCGCTGGCGTTGGGGTTTTCCAGCGGCGCCGAAATCCGCAGGGCCGTGATCTGGTTCCTGACCCGCTTGACCACCTGGAAGCGGTGGCGGTGGAAGATGAAGGTCTGGCCGATCTTCGGTATCGCCTGGGCCTCGTGGATCACCAGGCCGGCCACCGTCACCGCCTGATCATCCGGCAGGTCCCAGTCCATCGCCCGATTGAGGTCGCGGATCGCCACCGAGCCGTCGACGCTGACCGAACCGTCGGGCTGCTTGCGGACGCCCGGCAGGGAGGTGTCGTGCTCATCCTCGATCTCCCCGACGATCTCCTCGAGGATGTCCTCCAGGGTCACCAGCCCCTGCAGGGCGCCATATTCATCCACCACCAGGGCGAAATGGGTCTGGCGCTTCAGAAAGGCGTTCAGCTGGTCCTTGAGATTGGTGGTCTCCGGGATGAACCAGGGCTCGCGGATGATCTTCTCGATGTCCAACCCGTCCACCGAGCCGTCGGCCTCGGCCAGGGCGTGCAGCAGGTCCTTGGCGTGGAAGACGCCGATGATGTTTTCCGGATCGCCGCGATAGAGCGGCATCCGTGTGTGGTCGCTTTCCAGGGCCGCAGTGACGAATTCGCGCGGCGGCAGGTCGGCGTCCAGCATGTCGATCGACATGCGGTGCACCATCACCTGGGCCACATCCATGTCCGACAGGTCGAGCACCCCGCCCAGCATGCGCCGGTCGCGTTCTTCCACCAGGCCTTCGGAGTGGTGATACTCCACCGCGCCACGGATCTCCTCGTGGGCGGCCAGGACGTCGACCTCCATGTCCAGCTTCACCCCGAACAGCCGCAGCGTCCGGCGCACGATGAACTGGATGGTGTAGATCACCGGCCCGAACAGCCGCACCACCAGCAGGGTCGGCCCCGACAGGAACCGCGCCACGTCGTCGGAGCGCAGTATGGCCAGGGTCTTGGGCAGCACCTCGGCGAACACCAGCACCAGCACGGTCATGATCGCCGTCGCCGCCGCCACGCCCCAGGGCCCTGGGATCGCCGCAGTCAGCACCTCGGTGGTCAGGGCCGAAGCCAGGATATTGATCAGGTTGTTGCCCAAGAGGACCGCCCCGATCATCGTCTCCTGGTCGGAGGTGAGCTTGTTCACCCGCTTGGCGGCGCGATCGCCCTCGCGCTCCAGCTGGTGCATCCGCGCCCGGCTCGCGCCGGTCAGCGAGGTTTCGGCGGCCGAGAACATGGCCGAGATGGCCAGAAGGCCGAAGACGATCGGCGCCAGCGCCAGGATCGCGCCCATCAGAGTGCGCCTTCGGTCTGGAGGAACGCCGTCACGGCGGCGGCGTCGACATTCTTGGCCACGAAGGCGTCGCCCAGGGCGCGGGCCAGGATGAAGGTCAGGCGCCCACCCTCGGCCTTCTTGTCCTGGCCCATGTGGCGGACCAGGGTCCTGGCGTCGAAGGGCTTGGCGGTGACCTCGGACATCCGGGTCGGCAGGCCGGCGGCGGCGATCGCCGCCTCGGCGCGCCGGGCGTCCTGGGCCTCGCACAGGCCTTGAGAGGCGGAAAACCGGAAGGCCAGAGCCGAACCGGCCGCCACGGCCTCGCCGTGCAGCAGGGCCTCGCCATAGCCGGTCTCGGCTTCCAGGGCGTGGCCAAAGGTGTGGCCGAGATTGAGCAGGGCGCGACGGCCCGCCTCCTTCTCGTCTTCGATGACGATCTCGGCCTTCATTTCCACCGAGCGGGCCACGGCGTGGGCCAGCGCCTCGGGCTCGCGCGACAGCACCTGGCCGGCATGGGCCTCCAGCCATTCGAAGAAGGCGAAGTCGCCCAACAGGCCGTACTTGATCACCTCGGCATAGCCAGCCCGCATCTCCCGCGCCGGCAGGGTGGCCAGCACGTCGAGGTCGGCCAGCACCAGCCGGGGCTGGTGGAAGGCGCCGATCAGGTTCTTGCCGCGCGGGGTGTCGATAGCGGTCTTGCCGCCCACCGAGGAATCCACCTGAGCCAGCAGGGTGGTCGGAATCTGCACGAAGTCGACGCCGCGCTTGTAGATGGCGGCCGCGAAACCGGCGAGGTCGCCCACCACCCCGCCGCCAAAGGCCACGATCAGGTCGCCGCGATCCAGTTCCAGAGCCAGCAGGCGGTCGGACAGATCGGCCAGGCCTGCGAAGCTCTTGGTCTGCTCGCCAGGCGGCACGATCACCGCCGGACAGGCGATGCCGGCGGCCTCCAAGGCGGCGGTCAGGCGTGGGCCGTGCAGGGCCCAGACCGTCTCGTCGGAGACGATGGCTGCGCGGCCGTTCTTCAGGAAGGGGGCTATGCGGGCGCCGGCGGTGTCCAGCAACCCCCGGCCGATCACGACCTCATAGGCGCGATCGCCCAGGCCGACGGGGACGGTTCTGGTCACGGGTTCTGTTTCTCCAAGTGGGCGGTCAGGGCGCGGATCACCTGGTCGACGGTGACGTGGTGGGCGGTGTCGCCGGTCTCCACGGTCACATCGGCCTCGGCATAGGTGGGGTAGCGGATCTCGGCCAGCTCCTGCAGCACGGCCAGCGGATCCTTGCCGGCCAGCAGCGGGCGGCTGTCCTTGCGGCCGACCCGGCGCACCAGCACCTCCAGATCGGCCTTCAGCCAGACGGAGATCGAGCGCGCCTTAATTAGGGCCCGGGTCTCAGCGTTCATGAAGGCTCCGCCGCCGGTGGCCAGCACATGCGGCGGCTCGTCCAGCAGGCGGGCGATCACCCGACGCTCGCCCTCACGGAAGGCGGCCTCGCCCATGTCGGCGAAGATTTCCGGTATCGTCCGCCCCGCAGCGGCCTCGACTTCGTTGTCGGCGTCGCGAAAGGGCATGTCGAGGGCGTTGGCCAGGCGGCGGCCGACGCTCGATTTTCCGACTCCCATCAATCCGACGAGGGTGATGGTGCGGGCGCGCAGCGGTTTGTAACGGTCCATGAACACGACAAGGCTTACACGAGCCTGCGGCCTCGCGCCAACCATGTGCGCCCCCTTAGGATACGGCATGACCCTTCGACGCCTCCGCTCCAGCCTCTTGCCCGCCCTTGCAGCGAGCCTGATGACCGCGTTTCCGGCTCTGGCCCAGGCGCCAGAGGGCGCGCCAAATCCGGTCGCCGTGGCGGTCTCGTCCCTGGCCGCCCCCGACTTCTTCTCCGCCGCCGGCCACGACACCGGCCTCGGTCCCGACCTTTGGAAGACTGCGTCTCCCGAAACCCTGCGCGCCGTGCTGCCCCTGCTGGCCGCCAAGCCCCTGTCGCCGGCCGCCCAGGCCCTGGCGCGGCGCGTGCTGGCGACCGGCGCTTCCGGCCCGGGTAACGCCGGCCAGGATCCGACCCTGGCGGGCGTGCGGATCAGCGCCCTGATCGCCCAGGGCGGGGTCAAGGACGCCGACGAGATTCTCTCCAAGACCTCCGGCCTCGACCAGCGTCCGGCCCTGGCCCAGGCGGCGGCGGAAGCCGCCCTGCTGTCCAATGATCCCGACCGCGCCTGCGCGCTCGGTGACGCCTTGGCGGTCGGCCGCGACGACATCTACTGGGTCCGGCTGCGGGCCTATTGCCAGCTACGCAAGGGCGATGCCGGAGCGGCTCAGCTGACCTTCGACCTGGCTCAGGGCCTGGCCCGCGATCCGGTCTATGGCCGCCTGATGGGCGCCAAGCTCGCCGGTGGCGGTGATCCTGGCGCAGCAGCCCTGCGCAACGGGCTCGACGTCGCCCTGTCTCGCGATCTCGGCCTCGATCTCGGGGGCGCAACCCCGTCGCCGGCCGTCGCCGCCGCGCTCAATCCGCCGCCCGATGGCGCGCCCCGCTGGCCCATGGAGAGCGGCCCCGGTCCGGTCCGGTCCGCCATGGCCGTCCTGGCCCAGGGCGACCTCACCGCCGCCCAGACCCTGCGCGCCAGCCTGACCGAGGCTGACACCATCGCCGCCGGCGCCTTCGACATGGCCCTGCTCGACGCCCTGATCGCTGCGGCCTCCGGCAAGGGGGAGGGGCCAGCCCTCGACCGGCTGGTGGAACGCGGCCTGGCTGATGGCGGCAAGCTGCGCGCCAGGGCCCAGGCCGGCGCCGTGATCCTGGCCGGCCTCGGCGCTCCGCTCAGCGACATCGCGCTCGGCCAGCTGGCCAGCTTCCCAGCCGTCGAGGCCAAGGGGCCGGCGGCGCGCATGTTCGCGCTGGACCAAGCCGGCGCCCGCCCCGGCGAGGTCGCCCTGCTGGCGCTCTGGACCTCGGCTGACGCGGGCCCCGGCGGTCCCGCCCCCGGCGACCGCGCCCGGATCATTCGCGCGCTCAAGGCCGCCGGCCTGGAGACCGACGCCCGGGCCTTCGCCGTCGAAGGCCTGCTCGGCGTGCGATGAGCGCCGCGTCCGGCTGGGCCGAAGCCTTTCTGGAGATGATGGCGGCCGAGCGGGCCGCCGCGAAGAACACCCTGACCGCCTATGGCAAGGACCTGGCCGAGGCCTCCGGCTTCCTGGCCGGGCGGGGGCGCGACTTCGGCGACGGTTCGGCGGAGGATATCGAGGCCTATTTCGCCGACCTCGGCGCGCGGGGCCTGTCGCCGGCCACGGCCGCGCGCCGCCGCGCCGCCGTACGCCAGTTCTACCGCTTTGTACTGGGCGAGGGCTGGCGCGACGACGATCCCAGCCGCCGCGTCGAGGCCCCGAAGAAGGGCCGGCCCTTGCCCAAGGTGCTCAGCCGCGAGGAGGTCGACCAGCTGATCGCCGCCGCCGGCGCCCGCGATGGCGGCCAGGGGGTGCGGCTGGCCTGCATGGTCGAGCTGATCTACGCCTCGGGCCTGCGCATCTCCGAGCTCACCGCCCTGCCGCTGGCGGCGCTGGCCCGCGATCCCGCCTATCTGATCGTCACCGGCAAGGGCGGCAAGGATCGCCTCGCCCCGCTCAATCTCGCGGCCCGGGCGGCGGTCAAGGCCTGGCTGGAGGTGCGCAAGGACTTCCTGCCCAAGGGCGACAAGGCCAATCCCTGGCTGTTTCCGTCGCGCGGCAAGGCGGGCCGCCTGACCCCGCGCCGCTTCGCCCAGCTGCTGGACGAGGCCGCCGCTGACGCCGGCGTCGATCCAGCCCGGGTCAGCCCCCATGTCCTGCGCCACGCCTTCGCCACCCACCTGCTGGAGGGCGGCGCCGACCTGCGGGTGGTCCAGAAGCTGCTCGGCCACGCTGACATCGCCACCACCCAGATCTACACTCATGTCGCCTCCGACCGCCTGGCCGAGGTGGTGGCGACCAAGCACCCCCTGGCGCGCAAGTCCTGACCTGAAAAAGGCCGCCCCTTTCGGAGCGGCCCTCGTCAGTGTCGGATCAGGTCGCCCGATCCTGTAGCGGTTCAGCCGCCGGTGATGCGATAGCGGCCCTGGTTGTCCGGGCAGACCCGGACGTAGCGGACGTCACCGGTGCGATCGACCGGGGCCGGCGCCAGGCGACAGCGCTGCTGCTGATAGCTGTAATAGTTGTCGCTGCGGGCGTAGCGGCTCTCCTTGTAGGGCCGGGTCTCCGAGTAGTTGTAGAAATAGCCGGCCTCGTCGCAGTGGGCCGCGCTGGCGGCCTTGCCGACATTGGCGCCGATCACGCCGCCGACCACGGCGCCGAGCACGGTGCCCTCGGTGCGGGCGTTGCGCGCCGCCACGTTGGAGCCCAGGGCCGCACCGGCCAGGGCGCCGATCAGACCGCCGGCGATCTGGCCGTTATTGTTGTTCGAGCGCTGGCGGCAGGGGTCGACATAGGCGCCGGTATAGGCGCTGTCGCGGGCATAGAGGTTGGCGTCGCTGTCGTCCCAGGCCGGGGCCGGACCATAGCGGCGATCATAGGAGCCCATGCCCCAGCGGGCGTCATAGCGGGCGCGTTCGGCCAGATAGTGGTCGCGGCGCTGCTGATATTCGTCACGGGCCCGTTGGTACTCGGCCTTCTTCATCGCGTAGTCGGCGTTGTCCTGACGATAGGCGTCGGACTGCTGCTGATACTGCGAGGTCGGCTGATATTGCTGGGCCGGCTGGTACTGGGCGAAGGCGGGGGCGGCGACGGAAAGAGCGGCCGTCGCGACCAAGGCGATCTTCAAAGCGTTCATGATCAAGACCTTCAGTTGTCGCAAACGGCGCGGCGCTTATCGGGGCCGCGCTGTCATGCAGGGGAGGGGTCGCCGGGGGGCCGCTCACGCGGTGCTTGGCGCCTCTGGTCAACAAACGCCGCCCGGCGGTGGAGGTTGCATGGCGCGGCGCATGGCGCGCTTTCCGCTGGGGGTTCGCGGGTGTTCGCGGCTACCTTCGGGCCAACCATAAAGGGGGAGCGGCCATGATCATCGTCACCGGCGGAACCAAGGGCATTGGCCTGGCCATCGCCGCGCGCCTGGCCCGCGAGGGTGAGTCCCTCGTCCTGGGCTACCAGGCCGATGAGGCCGCCGCCCTGGCCGCTCAAAGCCAACTGACCGCCACCGGCGCCCGGGTCAGCGCCGTCGCCGCCGACGTGGGCGAGATCGAGGGCGCGGCCCAACTGATGGCCCATGCCGCCAGCGTCGCCGACGGTGGGCTGGTCCACATCGTCCACAGCGCCGCGATGATCTATCCGACCACCCTGCTGGACGCCGACCTCGCGGCCTTCACCCAGGCGATCCACGCCAACGGCCTGGCCCTGCTCTATGTCGTCCGCGCCGCCATGCCGCTGCTCAGCCGGGGCAGCAGCATCGTGCTGATCTCCAGCGCTGGGGCCCGGGTCCCCCAGGCCAATTACGGCGCGCTGGGCGTCGGCAAGGCGCTGGCCGAGAGCCTGGTGCGCTATCTGGTGATGGAACTCGCCCCGCGCGGCGTCCGCATCAACGCCGTGGCCCCCGGCCTGGTGGAGACCACCTCGGTCGCCCGCATGCTGGGCGGGCAGGAGGCCGCCGACCGGGTGCTGGAGCGCGCCGGCCGGGCCAATCCTTCTGGTCGCCTCACCCAGGACCAGGACTATGCCGCCGTGGTCGAGTTCCTGCTCAGCCCGGCCGCCGAATTCGTCCAGGGCCAGGTCATCCACGTCAATGGCGGCTCATACGTCCCAGCCTGATCGCACCGTCCCATTTCACTAGAGGAAGCATTTCCATGACCGCCACCCGCCACATTCATCTGGCCCGCCGCCCCAAGGGCGTTCCCGTGCTCGACGACTTCGCCCTGGTCGCCGCCGATTGTCCGGACGCGGGCGAGGGCGAAATCCAGGTCGCCGCCCTGATCATGTCCGTCGACCCCTATATGCGTCCGCGCCTCGACGCTGATCAGCCCCTCGACGTCCCGCTGCTGGGCGGCGGCATCGGCAGGGTGGTCCAGTCGCGCAACCCGAAGTTCAAGGAGGGCGACCTGGTCCGCCATGGCGCCGGCTTCCAGGAGCTGTTCGTCTCCAGCGGCCGTGGCGTCCAGGTGCTGAACCGCGACCCGGCCCTGCCGCTCAGCGTCTATATGCACGCCCTCGGCGGCACGGGAATCACCGCCTATGGCGGCCTCCTGGAAACCGGCGCGCTCAAGGACGGCGAGCAGGTCTTCGTCTCCACCGCCGCCGGCGCGGTCGGCTCGGTGGTCGCCCAGATCGCCAAGATCAAGGGCTGCTACGTGGTCGGCTCCACCGGCGCCGAGGACAAGGCCGCCTGGCTGCGGGACGAGGTCGGCCTCGATGCGGTGATCAACTACAAGGCCCAGCCGCTGGCGGAGGCGCTCGCCGCCGCCACGCCCAAGGGCATCGACGTCTATTTCGAGAATGTCGGCGGCGGCCATCTCGACGCCGCCCTGCCGCGCATGAACGTCCGGGGTCGCATCCCGGTCTGCGGCATGATCTCCACCTATAACGGCGGCGGCGACGGGGTGCGGAACCTGTTCAGCCTGATCTATGGCCGCATCCGCATGGAGGGCTTCGTGGCCAGCGATTTCGGCCACCTGAACGCCGCCTTCGTCGACGACATGACCGGCTGGCTGAAGTCAGGCCAGGTCAAGTACCAGGAGACCGTGCTGGAGGGCTTCGACCGCGCCCCCGAGGGCCTGATCGGCCTGTTTTCCGGCGCCAACTCCGGCAAGATGCTCATCCACATCGCCGACTGACGCGAGGCGGATCGACGCGGCGGCGGGGTGACCCGCCGCCGCAGCACTTGTGAGCCGGCGGGTTCCCCACTAGGTTCCCGCCCTTCGATCACGGGAAAGAAGACACCTCGCATGGCCGCGCACTATCTCGAATTCGAGCGCCCCATCGCCGACCTGGAAGCCAAGATCGAGGAGCTGTCCAAGCTCTCCGAGACCACGGGCTCCGGCGGGCTGGAGCAGGAGATCGAGGCTCTGCGCGCCCGCGCCAAGGACATGCGCCGCGAGGCCTATGGCAAGCTGGACGCCTGGCAGAAGACCCAGGTCGCCCGCCATCCCGACCGCCCGCACTTCGTCGACTATTGCGCCGGCCTGATCGAGGAGTTCGTCGAGCTGCGCGGCGACCGCAAGTTCGGCGACGACCAGGCGATCATGGGCGGGCTGGGCCGGTTCCGCGGCCAGCCGGTGGTGGTCATGGGCCATGAGAAGGGCCGCGACACCGTCACCCGTGTGAAGCACAATTTCGGCTATGGCCGTCCCGAGGGCTACCGCAAGGCCGTGCGCCTGCTGGAGCTGGCCGAGCGGTTCAACCTGCCGGTCATCTCCTTCGTCGACACCACAGCCGCCTATCCGGGCGTGGGCTCCGAGGAGCGCGGCGTGGCCGAGGCCATCGCGCGGGCCACCGAGAAGTCGCTGATGCTCAATGTCCCCATGGTGGCCGTGGTCACCGGCGAGGGCGGGTCCGGTGGGGCCTTGGGCATCGCCTGCGGCAACCGGGTGCTGATTCTCGAACACGCCGTCTATTCGGTGATCCCGCCGGAGGGCGCCAACTCCATCCTCTGGCGTGGCTCGCGCACGCCGGAAGAGGCCGCCAAGGCCATGAAGATCACCGCCCAGGATCTGCTGGGCATGAAGATCGTGGACCGCATCGTGCCGGAGCCGCCCGGCGGCGCCCACGCCGACCCCGAGGCCGCGATCACGGCGGTGGGCGACGCGGTGGAGCAGGAGCTGGCCAGCCTCGAAGGCATGGACATCGCCGCTCTCAAGAAGCAGCGTTCGGAACGCTTCTACGCCATCGGCCGCAGCGGCCTGCAGTGAGGGCCATCCTCGCGGTC
>NZ_CANCLE010000008.1 GCF_947378715.1 Phenylobacterium aquaticum | reverse complement strand
CCTCACCCCTCCAGCGGCCGCGCCTCTTCCGGCAGCATGATCGGCACGCCGTCGCGGATGGGATAGGCGAGCTTGGCCTGGCGGCTGATCAGCTCGCCGGCCTTGCGGTCATAGTCCAGCGGCCCGTGGGTCAGGGGACAGACCAGGATCTCCAGCAGTCGGGGATCGATCTCGGCGGTCAGGGCGGGCAGGTCGGCGGTCATGGGCCACCCCTACTGCATGCTGTGGGGTTCGTCACCGTCGTCCTCGAGCGCGTCGATCTCGAGCAGGGTGGTGAGCGCCTCGCAGCGCGCCTCCAGGGTCGGCGCCTCCAGCAGGGCCTGTTTCTCCACCGTGGCGAAGGGCAGACCCATGGACAGGCTGGTGACCAGGCTTTCCAGGGGCGCGCTCTCGGCGGTTTCCCAGTCGATGTCGAGCTCGCGGCGGTTGAGATAGGTCTTCAGCGCCCGGGCGAAGCGCTTGCGGTCGAAGGCCCCGAGATCGTCGCCGCCGTCCTCCAGATCCTCGGCGAAGGCCGTGAAGGCGGCGCGGACCTGGCGATAGGGCAGGCGCGACGACAGCTCCTCGCCCACCGCGAAGCGGCAGACGCCGGTGAGCGTGATCAGATAGGCGCCGTCCGAGGTCTCGTTGAAGCTGGTGATCCGGCCGGCGCAGCCGACGGCGCAGAGATTGGGCCGCTCGCGCTCGCCGCCGGCCCGGGTCTGGATCATGCCGATCATCCGGTCGCCGGCCATGACGTCGTCGACCATGTTCAGATAGCGCGGCTCAAAGATGCGCAGGGGCAGGTCGCCGCCCGGCAGCAGCAGGGCCCCGTCGAGCGGGAAGACCGGGATCACCTGGGGCAGGTCGCTGGCGCGCCGGTAACTGGTCATCTTGGGCGGTCTCAGGAGAACAGGATCGCCGACAGGCGGCGACGTCCCTGGCGCGCGATGTCGGAGGCCCCGCCGGCGGCCTCGAAGACCGTGAGCAGCTGCTTGCGCGCCGCATCCTCGTTCCAGGTCCGGTCCTTCTCGATGATGGTCAGCAGCTGGTCGACGGCCTCCTGCCAGCGGCCTACGGCGGCCAGGGCCTTGGAGATCTCGAAGCGGGCCTCGTGGTCCTCGGGATCAGCGGCCAGGCGGCGCTCGAATTCGGTGGTCTCGGCCGGGGCTTCCTCGGCAAGCGCCAGGGTGGCGCGCACGCTTTCCAGGTCCGGGTCCCGGGCGTCGGCCGGAGCCATGGCGGCGATCTCGGCCGCGCGCTCGGCGTCCCCGCCGGTCAGGTAGCACTTGGCCAGGCCGCCCAGGGCCTTCACATGGGTCGGGTCGCCCTGGAGAATCTGGGCATAGGCCTGGGCCGCGCCGCCGAGGTCCCCGAGCTCCAGGGATTCCTTGGCCATGGCCAGGAGTTCGTCGGTCTCATTGGCCGGCCCCTGGCCCGCCATGCGGTCGACGAACTGCTTCACCTGGCTGTCGGGCAGGGCGCCCATGAAGCCGTCCACCGGCCGGCCGTCCACGAAGGCGAACACCGCCGGGATCGACTGGACCCGAAGCTGGCCGGCATATTGTGGGTGCTTGTCGATATCGATCTTGACCAGCTTGACCTTGCCCTTGGCGGCCAGGACGGCCTTCTCGATGGCGGGGCCGAGCTGTTTGCAGGGGCCGCACCACGGCGCCCAGAAGTCGACGATCACCGGAGTGGTCTTGGAGGCCTCGATCACATCGGCCATGAATCCGGCGTCGCTGCCGTCCTTGATGAGGTCGGCGGCCGGTTTGGCCGAGGTTTCGCCGATCAGGGTCATGGTCGCTTTCCCGTGCCCGCCGCAGCGGGGCTCAAAACATCTTGGCGGCTAAAATGGGCGCTTTGGGGCCGGTCTTCAACGCGGGAAGACGTCCTCCACCACCGTCATGGCCGGAAAATCCACCACCAGGGGCGTGACGCCCACCCCGGCCAGGAACCGCCGGAAGCCGGCCTGGCTGACCGTGGTGGTGGCGGTGTTGACGAGCGGATGGAAATTCACCTGGGCGGCCTCCGCCAAGGCCCGGTCCAGCACGAAGGTCACGCGGTGATCGGGGTCGTTGGCGAGCGCGAAGGCGGTGACCGAGCCGGGCGTGACGCCCAGGACCTCGACCATCAGCTCGGCGGACCCGAAGGACAGCCGGGCCGAACCGATCACCGTGTGCAGCCGCTTCAGGTCGATGACCGTGTCGTCCTTGGCCGAGATCAGCCACAGCCGGCCCTTGGCGTCCTTGAGGAACAGGTTCTTGCTGTGGGCGCCTGGGAGGGCGTGCTTGACCTCCTCGCCCTCCCCTACCCGGAATACGGCCTCATGCTCGGTGGTCAGATGATCGACGCCGTGGGCGTCAAGGAGGGCGATCAGGTCGGCGCGGCTCAGCATGCCGATCTCTTAGCGGAACTGGACGTGACCGCGCCACGGTCGCTACAGCTTGACGTCATATCTGTTCGAGGAAGGAGCCTTCCATGGAGCTTGAGTGCTACCCCACCGCCGAGCGGCCGCCGGAGATCGTGCCGGGCCGCCCGCAACGGGCCTGGATGGACTCGTTCCATGACCGCCACGCCTATCGCTGCCTGCCGCTCTCCATGGCCAACACCACCGGCTGGGAGATCCTCAATCCGATCGCCTTCACCGCCGAATGGAACGGCGGCCTGATGCAGGAGGACATCAAGCTCACCCCCGACCGGCCCAATCCGGATTTCCACAATCTGGTGAAGTCGCACTTCAGCCATGGGGTGATGACCTTCCACGCCGGCTATCTGTTCCGCACCTCGCCGGGCTGGTCGATGATGGCCCAGGGCCCGCCCAACCACGTCAAGGACGGCATCCAGCCCCTGGCTGGCCTGGTCGAGACCGAATGGCTGCCCTTCCCCTTCACCATGAACTGGATCTTCACCCGGCCGGGCAAGGTGCGGTTCGAAAAGGGCGAGCCCTTCTGCTTCATCACCCTGGTCCAGGACCGGGTGCTGGACGACGTGCAGCCGGTGATCCGCTCCATGGCCTCCAACCCCGAGCTGCGTGAGCAGTACGGCCTGTGGGAAAAGCACCGCTCGGCCTTCAACAAGAAGATCTTCCAGGCCGACCCCGAGGCGGTGAAGACCGCCTGGCAGCGGTTCTACTTCAAGGGCGAGTTCCCGGAGGACTCCGCCGAGCCCCCGAAGGAGCATGTCAACAAGCGCCGGCTGAAGGCCCCCCGCTTCGGACGCTGAGCCCCGGCTCAGGAATCCGCGCCGGACCCGCTTGCAAAGACCCTGACCCTCTGCCATAAGCCCGCTTCTCGAATTTCGGGGCGGGCCAGCTGGTCAGCTCCATGGAGTGCGGGCGTAGCTCAGTGGTAGAGCACAACCTTGCCAAGGTTGGGGTCGAGAGTTCGAATCTCTTCGCCCGCTCCAATTAAGTCGAGACCAGCAGCGCGGCCCCCCAGGGGCCGCGTTTTGCGTTTGTGGGCCCGGGTTTGGCCGCTGGTGACTCTTTTCCGGGCGCCTTAACCCCGCTTTCAACCCTAATTGGGCATGGTCCCGCTTCGCGCGCAGAACCGCGACGCCGAGGACCCCGATTGCCGACCCGCCCGCCAGAGAGCCAAGACGACATCGCCTGGGACGGGGATATGCTCCGGGCGATGGCCGAGGCGAGCCAGGACTGCATCTGGGTGCTGAACCCCGGCGGCGAGGTCCGCTACATGAACCCGCGCGCCCAGGCCCTGCTCGGCCGGATTGGCGAAGCGCCCCAGCCCGCCCTGCGCGCCCTGTGGCCAGAGGAAAGCCGGTTCAGCCTGGACCGCGCCCTGGCGGCCGCCGGCTCCGGCCAGGTCTTCAAGTTCCGCGCCTTCTTCCGGGGCGGCGAACAGGCCGGCGCCTATTGGGAGACGGTGATCTCGCCGATCCGTCCGCGTGACGGCGTGCCCAGTCACATGCTGGCGGTGGGCCGCGACGTCACCGCCGAGGTCGAGACCCACGCCTTCCTCGACACCGTGATCCAGCTCCTGCCCTCGCCGCTCACCGTCAAGAATGTCGCCGACCGGCGCTTCGTCCTGGTCAACCGCGCGGCGGAGGATGTGTTCGGCCTGCCCGCCGAGGATCTGCTGGGCCGCACCGGGGCCGAGGCCTTCGGCGCCGGCGGGTTCGATCCGCGCTTCCGCGAGGTCGAGGACCGAGTGCTGAGCGCCGGCGAGATGGCCCGGATGGACCATTCGACCGCCGACCCGCTCAATCCCCGCCATTTCGCGATCAAGGTGCTGGCCACCCATGACGACCAGGGCGCCCGCCACCTGATCACCCTGGCCGACGACGTCACCGAGCGACGGGCGACGGCGGAATCGCTGGGCGCGGCCCTGAAGGCGGCCGAGCAGGCCAGCGAGGCCAAGAGCGCCTTCCTGGCCAATATGAGCCACGAGATCCGCACCCCCCTGAACGGCATCATCGCCGGGGCCGACATGCTGGCGCGCGACGCCCTGTCGGAGCGGTCCCACGCCCTGGTGTCGATGATCCGCGCCTCCAGCGAGACCCTGGAGCGGCTGTTGTCCGACATCCTGGACCTGGCGCGCGCCGAGTCCGGTCGTATTGAGGTCGAGGCGGAACCCTTCCACGCCGGCGAGGCGGTGCGGTCCACCGCCGCCCTGTTCCGACTGTCGGCCGAGGCCAAGGGGCTGAGCCTGGAGCTCGACCTGGCCGAGGCGCTGGACGCCCCGGTGGTCGGCGACATGGGCCGGCTGCGCCAGGTGCTGAGCAATCTGTTGAGCAATGCGGTGAAATTCACCCAGGCCGGCCGCATCGTGCTGGCAGCCGAACGGACGGCGGACGGCCGGGCGCGGTTCACGGTGCGCGACACCGGGGTGGGCTTCGATCCGGCCGCCAAGACCCGGCTGTTCGGACGCTTCCAGCAGGCCGACGACACCTTCACCCGCCAGTTCGGCGGGGCCGGCCTGGGCCTGGCCATTTCCCGCGAGCTGGTCGAGCTGATGGGTGGCGCGCTGGACGCCGAGAGCCAGCCCGGCCAAGGCGCCTGCTTCTGGTTCGAGATTCCGCTGCCGGCCGGCGCCCTGGACCTGCCCGCCGCCGAGGCCGAGCCGGAGCTCGAGGTCGAGACCGGCCTGCGCGTGCTGCTGGCCGACGACCATCCGACCAACCGCCAGGTGGTGGGGCTGATGCTGGGCGCGGTGGCCGAGATCACCGCCGTGGAAGACGGCGCTCAGGCCGTCGAGGCCTTTCGCCGCAGCGCCTTCGACCTGGTGCTGATGGACATGCAGATGCCGGTCATGGACGGGCTGACAGCGGTGGCCGAGCTGCGCAGGTTGGAAGCCCAGAGCGGCGCCGCGCGCACGCCGATCATCATGTTGACCGCCAACACATTGCCCGAACACCAGGCGGCGAGCGCGGCGGCCGGCGCCGACCTGCATCTGGGCAAGCCCGTGACCACCCAGGCCCTGTTTGGAGCCATGGAGGCGGCCCTGGCCGATCCGGCCGCGAAAGACGAGGCTGTTTACGCGAACTTCGGACCTGTCGCGTAAGAGTGGAAATCCATAGGAAGCTTGGCGTCTCAATGAGTTATGGAACTTCCCTGGCCCTGGCCCATGTCAGCGCGGCCTCGCCGGTCACCGGTCGCCTGGAGGCGGCGCGGCGGGTCGTCGAAGGCCGATTCCTGGAGGCCGGCGAGGTGCTGGCCCAGGCCGTGGACGGGGTCGGCAAGCTGATCAGCTCGCTCGACAACCTGACCAAGACCCTCGATCCGGCGACGGTGGAGGCCACGGCGGCGGAGCTGAAGACCGCGGCCGCCAGCCTGCTGACCCTGCCCGAACGCCATTCCGGCCGTCGCGACGTGGTCGCGCGCCTGGCCCGCCGAGGCGACGACCTGGCCGGCTGCATTGAGGACATGAAGCGCAACCTGGCCTATCTCCGGGTCTTCGCGATCAATATCAAGATCACCGCCGGCGGCGTCGCCGCAGCCGGGACCGAGTTCGGCCTGTTCGCCCAGGAGATCTGCGACTGCATCGAGCTGGGCCGCACCCAGCTGGCGACCTTCGACCGGGACCTGCGGACCCTGAGCGGCGAGCTGAAGACCGCCTTCTCCCATGAGCAGGGCCTGGCCGAGCGCTGCAACAGCCTGCTGCCGAAAGTGCCGGACGGCCTGGCCAGCAGCGCCGAGGCCCTGACCGCCCACCACGTCCAGGTCTCCCGCGCCGCCGCCGAGGTAGGGGCGCTGGCCCGCGCCGTGCACAAGAAGGTCGGCGCGGCGCTGGCCGCCCTGCAGATCGGCGACATCACCCGCCAACGCATCGAGCATGTGCAGCAAGGCCTGGAGGCCCTGGACGAGGTCACCGGCCTGGCGCCTGAACCCAGGGCGCGGCTGGAAGCCTTCATCCATGGCCTGATGGCCGCGCAGCTGCGGGCGGCGGGCGCCGACTTCCACCGCGACGTGGCCCGGATCGGGACCAGCATGTCGGGCATGGCGGCCGACGCCAGCGAGATCCTGCGCCTGCGCGACCTGGCCTTTGGCCGGGCCGACAATGGGACCGGGGGCTTCCTCGGACAGTTGGAGACCCATGTCGCCCAGGCCGTGGACCTGGTCGGCGAGGTCGAGCGCGCCGACACGGCGGCCGGTCAGACCGGGGCGGCCGCGGCTGCGGCGGTGGGCGACCTGTCCGCCCAGATCGCCGGCCTGCAGGCGATCAAGACCGATGTCCAGCAGATGGCGCTGAACACCACATTGAAGTGCAGCCGGATCGGCGAGACCGGCAAGCCGCTGGCCGTCATCGCCGTGGAGCTGCGCACCCAGGCCGGACATCTGGAGATCACCGCCCATCAGGCGCTCGCTGCTCTGCAAGGCCTGGCCGCTGACGCGGGCGGTCTGGGCGACGGCACGGGCGTGGAAACCGGGGCTGGCCAGGCGCTGTCCGACGCCGCCGCACGCCTGCGCGGCGCCAACAAATCGGTGGAAGCCGACCTGATCAGCCTGGCGCGCCAGGGCGAGACCGTGGTCGAGGCCCTGCGCCGCGCCGCCACCCGCCTGGATTTCCAGCGCGAGATCGGCGCGACCTTGGACGAGGCCGCCGATGTCCTGGACGACATGGCCGGGGACGAGACCCCCTGGACCGACGACCTGATCGAGGTGCTGGGCCCGCTGCTGGCCCGCATCGCCAAGACCTACACCATGGCCCAGGAACGCGAGACCCAGCGCCAGGCGACCCAACATCTGGACCTGGACGCGGTCATCGAAGCCCCGGCGAAAGCCCAGGCCGACGACGACATGCTGTTCTGAGGCGTCCCTCCTCCGGTTGGGGAGAAGGTGATGCCGCCTACCGCGCGGCGGCCCGGAGCATTTCCTGGGCGATGTGGTTGAGCGGCACGATGCGGTCGACGCAGCCCCGGGCGATGGCTTCCTTGGGCATGCCGAACACCACCGAGGTGGCCTCGTCCTGGGCGATGGTCCGGGCGCCGGCGGTCTTCATCTCCTCCAGGCCCCGGGCGCCGTCGTCGCCCATGCCGGTCATGATCACGCCGACGGCGTTGGAGCCGGCCGAGCGGGCGGCGGAGCGGAACAGGACATCGACCGAGGGCCGGTGGCGCGAGACCAGCGGGCCTTCCTTGACCGACACCCGATAGTTGGCGCCCGAGCGCTCGATCATGGTGTGCAGGTTGCCCGGCGCGATCAGCACCCGGCCGCGCAGCACTGCGTCGCCATCAGCGGCCTCCTTCACGTCCACCTCGCACAGGGTGTTGAGCCGGTTGGCGAAGGAGGCGGTGAACTTCTCGGGCATGTGCTGGACGATGACGATGCCGGGAGCGTCGGCCGGCAGGGACTCCAGCACCTCGCGCAGGGACTCGGTCCCGCCGGTCGAGGCGCCGATGCAGATGATGCTCTCGGTGGTGCGCGCCATGGCCCGGCCGGAGGGCGGGGCCAGCATGGCGTCGGCGGTGAGCTTCTTCTCCGGCTCGCGGTTGCGCACGAAGGTCGGCGCTGGTCCTTCACGGCGACCGCGCACCCGGGCCCGGGCGGCGCCCTTCACCGCATCGCAGATGCGGATGCGCGATTCCGCCAGATGCTCGGCCACCCCCATCTTCGGCTTGAGGATCACGTCGACCGCCCCGGCCTCCAGCGCCTGGATCAGGGTCTCCGACCCGGCCTCGATCAGCGAGGAGCACATGACCACCGGGATCGGGTGCTGGCTCATCAGCTTGCGCAGGAAGGTGATGCCGTCCATGCGCGGCATCTCGACGTCGAGGGTGATGACGTCGGGGATCTCGTCGCGGATTCGCTGGGCGGCGACATAGGGGTCGGAGGCGACGCCCAGGACCTCGATCTCGGGATCGGCGCTGAGCACCGCCGCCAGGGTCTGGCGCACGGTGGCGGAGTCGTCGACGATCAGGACACGGATCTTGCGGGGGGCGGTCATGGGCCTATCGGCGCTGGAAGACGGTGTTGGCGATCTGGTCCACCGGCAGGTCGATCCCGACGATGGATTCGGAGTGGCCGAGGAACAGATATCCCCCCGGCCGCAAATGGTTGCAGAGCTGGCTGAGCACCTTCGACTGGGTCGGCTTGTCGAAATAGATCAGGATGTTGCGGCAGAAGATCAGGTCCATGTCGGCCTCGACCGGATAGGTCTGGTCCATCAGGTTCAGCCGCGCGAAACTGAGCTTGGCGCGCAGTTCCGGCACAATGCGGACCAGGCCGCGATCCGCCGCCTTGGCGCGCATCACATAGCGGCGGCGCAGCTCCATCTCGACCGGCTCGATCATCTGTTCGGGGAACACGCCCGAGATCGCCTGGGCCAGGACCTGGGTGCAGAGATCGGTGCACAGGATCGAATAGTCCTGGCGGCTGCGCTTGCGGTTCTCCTCCAGCACCATGGCCAGGGTATAGGGCTCGGCGCCCATGGAGCAGGCGGCGCTCCAGGCCTTGATGGCGCGACGGCCACTGGCGGCCAGGGCCGGCAGGGCTTCGGTCTGCAGGAAGCGGAAATGGGCCGGTTCGCGGAAGAACTCGGTCTTGTTGGTGGTCACCGCGTCGATCAGATGAATGATCTCGGTGGCCAGGCCGTCGCCCTCGAACAGATAGCTGCAATAGTCGTTGAGGTTGTCGATGTGGACGATGCGCATCCGCCGGCGCAGGCGACCTTCCAGCATGGTGCGCTTGTTGGACGGCATCTTGATGCCGCTATAGCTTTGGATCAGCTCGGCCAGCCGCGTGAAATTGCGCGGGCTCAGCTGGTCGACGCTGGGCCGCGTCTGGAGGGCTTCCATCGACATCGGCCTCAGGCCGCGCGGTCGACAGGCAGGGCGGCGGCTTCCTGGCTGGTCAGCAGCTTGGCGAGATCGAAGACCACCACGAAGCCCGAGTCGCGGCGCACGACGCCGCGCATATAGTCCGAGCGCCAGGGCACCCCGATGTCGGGGGCGGCCTCGACCTGGTCGGCGGTGAAGGCCACCACCTCGATCACCCGGTCGGCGACCAGGCCCAGCGACAGCTGGCGGCCCTCGACCGGCACGTCCAGCACCAGGATGCGGGTGCTGAGCGTCGGTGCGGCGGCGGCCAGGCCGAGCTTGAGCCGCAGGTCCAGGGTGGGCGTCGCCCGGCCACGGACATCGGTCAGGCCCAGCAGATAGACCGGTCCCTCAGGCAGGGCCGAGGGCGGCTGGTAGTCGAGGATCTCGCGGACATATTCCACCGGCACCGCGAACACCTCGGCCCCCAGGCCCAGGGTGACGAATTGGGCTTCCCCCGAAGCGTGGGTCATCAGGCGTACTCACGGAAATCGGCGTCATCGGCGTCAGGACCACCCTGGGCCAGGTCCAGGGCGAACCCCTGGGCGCGGGCCTGCTGGGCGGCCACGGCCGTGCGCGGGGCGGACTTGGGCTTGGGCCGGGCGGGCGCGGCTGCGGCGACCGGGCGGGCGGCGGCGGGCGGACGACGGCGGGCCGGGGCGGGGCGGCGGGCGGCGGCGCCAGGCGCCTCGGTGCGGAAGTAGGAGATCGAGGCCTGCAGCTCCTCGGCCTGGGCCGCCAGCTCCTCGGAGGTCGCCGACATCTGCTCGGAGGCGGAGGCGTTCTGCTGGGTGACCTTGTCGAGCTGCTGGATCGCCTCATTGATCTGAGACGCGCCAATGTCCTGCTCGCGGCAGGCGGCGCTGATCTCGGCCACCAGCTCGGCGGTCTTGCGGATATTGGGCACCAGCGCCGTGAGCATCTCGCCGGCGGATTGCGCGGCCTTGACCGTCTCGGACGACACGGCGCCGATCTCGGTGGCCGCCGTTTGGCTGCGTTCCGCCAGCTTGCGGACTTCCGAGGCCACGACCGCGAAGCCCTTGCCGTGCTCCCCGGCCCGGGCGGCTTCCACCGCCGCATTGAGGGCCAGCAGGTCGGTCTGGCGGGCGATCTCCTGCACGATGGTGATCTTCTCGGCGATGGTGCGCATCGCCTCCACCGCGCGATTGACCGCCTCGCCGCTGATCTCGGCGTCCTTGGCGGACTGCCGGGCGATCTTCTCGGTCTGGCTGGCGTTGTCGGCGTTCTGCTTGATGTTAGAGGCCATCTCTTCCATCGAGGCCGAGGCCTCCTCGGCGGCCGAGGCCTGTTCGGTGGCGCCCTGGCTCACCTGTTCCGAGGCCGAGGACAGTTCCTGGCTGCCCGAGGAGACATTGTCCGAGGCCGATCTCGCGTCGGAAACCACGCCGCGCAAGCGCTCGACCATGCCGTTCAGCAGGCCGAGGAGATCGCCGATCTCGTCGCGGGTGGTGACTTCTATGGTGCTGGTCAGGTCGCCTTCGGCGACGCTCTGCAGCGCCGCCCCCGCCACGGCGAGGCCCCGGCTGATGGTCAGCGACAGCCAGAACGCCGCCGCGACCGCCAGCAGGACCGCCACGACCGTCAAGGCGATGAAGGTCATCCGGGTGGTGGAGGCGGTCGCATCATATTGCTCATCGGCCGTCGCGACCTGCCGCTGGCTGAGATCCACGAGGTCTTCCGAGGTCTTGATGATCTGGTTGTTAATCTCGCGCTGTGGCCCGAGCATGATGGCGACCGCCTGCGGGGACTTGCCCTCCGAGACCAGGGCGCGGATTTCGGTGTCGAGGGGCAGGAACTGGTTCCAGTTGTCCTGCAGCGCCTCCCATTTCGGACGCCCCTCGGGCGTGGCGATCTGGATGGCCGCGGCCAGGGTGTCGCCGAAAGCCTTCTTCTGTTCCTCGAGCTTGGCGATCTCCGCCCGATGCGCCTCAGGATCGCTCGAGAGCACGAGGTTCTTTTCGCTCCGGAGGATCTTCAGCAGGGAGACCTCCAGCGCCTCGGCCCGTTCGAGCCGGGCGACCGGTCCGGTGACGATGTCATCCTCGCCATCGCCCATCTTGTAGACCTGGAAGATGCCGAAGCCGGCCACGCCGACCAGGAGCGTGAGCAGAAGCCCGAAGGCCACGATGAGTTTGAGCTTGATGGTCAGGCGCATGATTCAGTCTCTCGATCTTCCGGCGGGGCGGCGTCAGTAGTCGGTGAATTCGTCGTCGGCGGGGTCAGCCCCGCCCTGGGACAGATCCAGGGCGAAGCCCTGGGCCAGGGCCTGCTGGGCGGCGATCGGGCCGCGCCCAACCGCGCGGGGCGCGGGACGGGCGCTGACCGACCGGACATCGGCCGACCGGATGGGGGGCTTGGCCTTTGACCGAGCCGCCGGCGCGCGGCGGCCCTGGGCGGTCTGGGTCACGGTCTTGAAGTAGGAGATCGAGGCCTGCAGCTCCTCGGCCTGGGCCGCCAGCTCCTCGGAGGTCGCCGACATCTGCTCGGAGGCCGAGGCGTTCTGTTGCGTCACCTTGTCGAGTTGCTGGATCGCCTCATTGATCTGGCTGGCGCCGATGTCCTGTTCGCGGCAGGCGGCCGAGATCTCGGCCACCAGCTCGGCGGTCTTGCGGATATTGGGCACCAGGCTGGTCAGCATCTCGCCGGCGGATTGCGCGGCCTTCACCGTCTCGCTGGAGACCGCGCCGATCTCGGTGGCGGCGGTCTGGCTGCGTTCCGCCAGCTTGCGGACTTCCGAAGCCACGACCGCAAAGCCCTTGCCGTGCTCCCCGGCCCGGGCGGCCTCAACGGCCGCGTTCAGCGCCAGCAGGTCGGTCTGGCGGGCGATCTCCTGCACGATGGTGATCTTCTCGGCGATGGTGCGCATGGCCTCCACCGCCCGGGTCACCGCCTCGCCCGACACTTCCGCGTCCCGGGAGGACTGGCGGGCGATCTTCTCGGTCTGGCTGGCGTTGTCGGCGTTCTGTTTGATATTGGCGGCCATCTGCTCCATCGAGGCCGAGGCCTCCTCGGCGGCGGAGGCCTGTTCGGTGGCGCCCTGGCTCACCTGCTCGGAGGCCGCCGACAGCTCCTGGCTGCCGGCCGAGACGTTCTCGGAGGCCGAGATGGCGTCGGCGACCACGCCGCTCAGCCGGTCGACCATGCGCTCCAGGGCCAGGCCCAGGGTGTCCCTGTCCGACAGCGGCTTGGGCTGGACGGTCAGGTCGCCATCGGCCACCGCATCGGCCAGGGCGGCCGTGGTCCGCAGGTTCTTGACCATCCGCTCCAGGGCCAGGCCCAGGGTGTCCTTGTCCGACAGCGGCTTGGGCTCCACGGAGAGGTCCCCCACCGAAATGGTGTCGGCCACGGCGACGGCGGCGCGCAGATTGGCGACCATCCGCTCCAGGGCGATGCCCAGGGTGTCCTTGTCCGACAGCAGCTTGGGCTGCACCGTGAGGTCGCCGACCGAGATGGTGTCGGCCACCTGGGCCGTGGCCCGCAGGTTGGCGGTCATGACATTGACGGTGTCGATGACGTCCTTGATCTCGTCATTGGCGGTGGTGGTGACGGTGCTGGAGAGGTCGCCGATCGACACGGCCTCGGCCATCATGGCGATCTTGCGCAGGCCGCGGCTGACGGTCAGGGACAGCCAGATCGCCAGGCCGATGGCGGCGAGCAGCGACGCGATGGCGACCGAGATCATGACCAGGCGGGTATTGGCGTAGGCCACGTCCGTGCGGTCGTTGGTGTCGTCGAGCTCTTTTTGCTCCAGCGCCTCCAGGTCCTTCACCGCCAGGGCGGCCTCGGCGGCGTGACGGCGGCCCTCGCCCGAGGACAGCGCTGCGGCCTCGGCCCGGCGCCCGGCGTTCATCGCCGAATTGACCTTGTCGTTGACATCGGTGAGCCCGGCCCAGGCCTGGTGCACCGCATCCCACTTGGCCAGGCTCTCGGGCGTGGCGATCTTGCGGGCCTTGTCATAGTCGGCGTTGAAGGCGTCCCGCTCCTGGGCGGCGCTGCGCTCCATCTCGTCGCGCTGCTCGCCGGAGGCGTCGAGGATGACGTCCTTCTCGGCGTTGGCGACATTGACCAGATGGATGTGCAGTTGCTGGGCGAGGCGGATGCGCGCCACCGGCCCGCCCACCGCCTCGTCGAACTCGGCGTTCGACTTGGCGGCGCTGGCCAGCCCAAAGACCGTGGTGACGGCCAGCAGCGCGATGATCGCGCCGAAAGCCAGTCCCAACTTAAGTTTGATCGTGAAGCGCATGGCTCAGTCTCACAGTCTTCGGACGGGGGGCGGACGGGGTCAGTAGTCGGTGAAGTCGTCGTCCGCCGGGTCCGCGCCGCCCTGGGCCATGTCCAGGGCGAAGCCCTGGGCAAGGGCCTGCTGGGCGGCGACCGGGCCACGGGTGGGACGGCGGGCGGGGATGGAACGCGCGGGCGGCGCCCGGCCGGCGGCGGCCTTGGGCTTGGCCTTGGGGGCGAGGACCGTGGGCGCCGCGCGGCGGGCGCCGGCGGATTCGATCCGGAAGTAGGAGATCGAAGCCTGCAACTCCTCGGCCTGGGCGGCCAGTTCCTCGGAGGTCGCCGACATTTCCTCGGAGGCCGAGGCGTTCTGTTGCGTCACCTTGTCGAGTTGCTGGATGGCCTCATTGATCTGAGACGCGCCAATGTCCTGCTCACGGCAGGCGGCGCTGATCTCCGAGACCAGTTCGGCGGTCTTGCGGATATTGGGCACCAGCGCGGTCAGCATCTCGCCGGCCGACTGCGCCGCCTTGACGGTCTCGGTCGACACGGCGCCGATCTCGGTGGCCGCCGTTTGGCTGCGTTCCGCCAGCTTGCGGACTTCCGAAGCCACGACCGCAAAGCCCTTGCCGTGCTCCCCGGCCCGGGCGGCTTCCACCGCCGCATTGAGAGCCAGCAGGTCGGTCTGACGGGCGATTTCCTGCACGATGGTGATCTTCTCGGCGATGGTGCGCATGGCCTCCACCGCGCGGGTCACCGCCTCGCCGCTGATCTCGGCGTCCTTGGAGGACTGGCGGGCGATCTTCTCGGTCTGGCTGGCGTTGTCGGCGTTCTGCTTGATGTTGGAGGCCATCTCCTCCATGGCCGCGGAGGCTTCCTCGGCCGCCGAGGCCTGCTCGGTGGCCCCTTGGCTGACCTGTTCCGAGGCCGAGGACAGCTGCTGGCTGCCGGAGGAGACATTCTCCGACGCGGAGATGGCGTCGGCGACGACGCCACGCAGGCGATCGACCATGCGCTCCAGGGCCATGCCCAGGGTGTCCTTGTCGGACAACGGCTTGGGCTGGACCGTCAGGTCGCCATCGGCGACCGCGTCGGCCAGGGCGGCGGTCTTCCGCAGGTTGCCGGTCATCACATTGACCGAGTCGATGACGTCCTTGATCTCGTCATTGGCCGTGGCCTGGACCTGCTGGTCCAGGTCGCCGATCGCGACCGCGGCGGTGATGTCGCGGATCTTGGCCAGGCCCCTGCTGATGGTCAGCGAGATCCAGAAGGCCGTGGCGATCGAGATCACCAGGATCAGGACGGTGGCGATGATCAGCAGGTTCCGCGCGGCGGCGTATTGGTCATCGGTGTCGCTATTGACCTTCTCGACGGCCTTGTTCGCCATCTGGCGGATGTTGTTGATCGCCAGGTCCAGCTTGGCCCGCGACGCCTTGGCCTTGACCATGGTCAGCTGGGCGGCTTCCGCATTGCTCTGCGGGGTGTTGATCTTCGCGAGCCGGCGGATGTCGTCCTGGTTGGCGATGTAGTTCGGCCATTCGCCGCGGAAGTTGTTCACCTCCGTCTGCATGTCGGGGCTGGCGACCTTTTCGACGGCCTGCAGATCGCCGACGATCTGCTGGCGGACATCGATGATCTGGGCGTCATAGGCCTCGATCCCGGCGGGGTCGGTGTTGAGGATGATGTTCTTTTCGGTCCGGACCAGCTGGTTCAGATCGTCCGACAGCTCATTGGCGGTCCTGGCCTGGGCGACCGGGCCATTCATCAGGTCGGTGATGGCGGTGTTCAGGGACGACAGATTGTAGATCCCGAGGACGGCCATGACGGAGGCCATCAGGACCACGAGGCCGAAGGCCAGGCCGAGCTTGAGTTTGATCGTGAAGCGCATCGGAGGTTCCTGAGCTCAGGCGGCGGAAAGTTGGATGACGGCGCCCGTGGCGCCGCCCTTGGTGGCGAAGATCTGGTCGAGGTCTGGGACGACGATGAGGTCGCCGTCGCGCCGAGCGAGACAGCGAATGAAATCGGACCGCCAGCGCAGGCCGACGCGCGGGGCGTCCTCGGTCTCGGCGACCTCCAGCGAGGTGACCTCATGGACCTTGTCGGCGCGCAGGCCGACCAGGGTCGGAGCGCCGTCGAGGTCGTACTCGATGACCACGATGCGGCTGTCGATGGTGGGGGCGCTGCGCTCCAGCCCGAAGGCCAGGCGCAGGTCGGCCAGCGGGATCACCCGGCCCCGGAAGTTGATCACCGCGCTGACGAAGGGCGCGGCGCCCGGGACATTGGTCTCGGTGGTGAGGTCTAGGACCTCGCGCACCCAGCCGGCCTCCAGGGCGAAGGTCTCGCCATGCAGGTCGAAGGTCAGGACCTGGAGGGCGTCGGAGGTGTGGGATTCGCTCATGGGTCTGGCCTTTCTCAGCCGGCGGCGCGCAGCTGCGCGTCCTGGCGTTGACCGGCGGCGACGAGATGGGAGACGTCGAGGATCAGGGCGACGCCGCCGTCGCCCAGGATGGTCGCGCCGGAGAAGGTCTCCACATCGTCGTGGAAGGCCGACAGCGACTTGATGACCGTCTGGTGGTCGCCGAGGATCTGATCGACCACCAGGCCCACCCGCTCCTGGCCGGTGGCCACCACCACCACCTTCTGGTGCGGATCCGGGGCCAGGCCGGTGCGGAACAGCTCGCGCAGCCGGATGAAGGGCACCAGGCGGTCGCGCAGGGTGAGCAGGCTGCGGCCGGTGGAGCGCATGTCCTGCTCGACCGTGAGCTCGACGCATTCCTCGACGGCGGCCAGGGGAATGACGTAGCGAGCCGGACCCACCCGGACCAGCAGGCCGTCGATGATCGCCAGGGTGAGCGGGATGCGGAGCGAGATCTGCGAACCCTGGCCGGGCTCGCTCTTCATCTCGATCGCGCCGCGCAGGCCCTCGATGGTGCGCTTGACCACGTCCATGCCGACGCCGCGACCGGAGAGGTTGGTGATGGTCGCGGCCGTGGAGAAGCCGGGGTGGAAGATCAGCTGCAGCAGCTCGTTGTCGCTGAGCACGGCGCCCGGCGCGATCAGGCCATTGTCCTCGGCCTTGGCCCGGACCCGGGCGCGGTCGACGCCGCGGCCATCGTCGGTGATGGTGATGATCACCTCGGCGCCGGCCTGGCGGGCCGCCAGGGTGACGTGGCCGGTCGCCGGCTTGCCGGCCGCCATCCGCTCGTCGGGCGTCTCCAGCCCGTGGTCGGCGGCGTTGCGGATCAGGTGGACCAGAGGATCGGCCAGACGCTCGATCACGGTCTTGTCCAGCTCGGTGGCCTCGCCCTCGGTGGAGAGCGCGATGGTCTTGCCGGTGTCGCGGGCCAGGTCGTGGATCAGCCGGCGGAAGCGGCCGAACAGCTGGGCCACCGGCACCATGCGCACCACCATCATGGTGTCGCGCAGCTCCGACGCCAGGCGCTCGATTTCCTCGGCCACGGCGCGCAGCTGCGGCTCGTTGCTGCTCACCGCCACCTGCTTGAGGCGTGACTGGGCGATCACCAGCTCGCCGACCCGGTCCATCAGTTCGTCCAGCCGCTCGGCCGGGACCCGGACGGTGTCGCCGACCCGGGTGGTCTTGACCTCTGCGGCCTCGACGGCCTCGGGCGCCGCTTCCGGCGCCGGGGCGGCCTGCTCGCGGGTCACGGCGGCCAGCAGGGCCTCCGGCGGGGCGTCATGGTCCTGGGTCACCTGCGGCGCTGAGCCCAGGGCCTCGATCTCCAGGGTCATCTCGTCGATGACGAAGATGAACACGTCCTCGATGGCGGAGCGCGGATGGGCGGTGGTGAGGATCACCTCCCAGCCCAGCCAGCACTCGGTGGGGACCAGGGCCTCCAGCGGCGGGACCTGGTCGGTAAGGGCGGTGACCTTGCAGTCGCCGAGCTCGCGCAGCTCGTCCAGCAGGGGCAGCGGCCGGGTGCCGTTGGCCAGAGCGTCGGCGGGCAGGCTGAAGCGCACCTTCCAGGTCGCGGCGCCCGGAACGCACGCGGTCTCGACCGTGACGCCGGCGGCGGCGTCAACGGCCTTGCGCAGGCGGGCCAGCAGGGCCTCGCCCTCGGCGTCGGACGCGTCCGTCCCCTCGGCGAGCGCCCGCATGTGATCCTGGGCGGCCAGCACGGCGGCCACCAACTCCGGCGTGGCCGGGACCTCGCCCTTGCGCACCCGGTCAAAGGCGGTCTCGCAATGGTGGGTGAAGGCGGCGAGCGCATCGAACCCGAACATCGCGCCCGAGCCCTTCAGGGTGTGCAGGCCTCGGAACACCGCGTCGACCAGGTCGCGGTCGCCGGGCCGGTGGGCCATGTCCAGCAGACCCGTCTCGATCTGCTCGAGCAGGTCCTGGGCCTCCTGGCGGAAGGTGTCGATCGGATCGTCGCTCATGACGCCAAGACCTTCTTGACGATGCGCACCAGCTGCTCCGGATCGAAGGGCTTGGTCAGCCAGCCCGTCGCGCCGGCCGCCTTGGCCTGGGCCTTGATCTCGGCGTCGCTCTCCGTCGTCAGGAACAGGATCGGCACGCCCTGGTGGGCCGGCTTGGTGCGCAGCTGGCGGATCATGGTCAGCCCGTCCATCACCGGCATGTTGAGGTCGGTGATGATCAGGTCGAAGCGCCCGGCGTCGGCCTTGGCGATGCCCTGGGCGCCGTCACCGGCTTCGGCGACCTCATAGCCCTCGCCCGTCAGGGCGATCTTGATCGCCTGACGGATGCTCACCGAGTCGTCCACCGTGAGAATGGCCGCCATCACTGTTCTCCCGAAGTCATGAGCCAGAACTGGCGGCTCTCGGCCGCCTCGAGGAATCCGCCGCGGCGGAGGGTCTCCAGCAGCCCGCCGTCGGCCGGGCGCGACAGGGACAAGGCGCCCCCGCGCTCGGCGCTTGAGCGGCGCGCCGCCTCCATGAGTTGCACGAAGGTCAGGTCCGTCGTGGCGTCGAGCGGCACAGTGACGACGACCGGCGCATCAGATTTCAACGCCTCGCGCAGCTGGGCGTGGACCTCGGTGATCGCGCGGATATTCAGTTCCGTCGGCAGTTCGACAGAACAGGACATCGCCTGTTTTGATTTCGCTCGGGGCTTCAACGTCTTCACCGCACACTGTTTTCGCAAGTGGATACTTGGATACAATCCCAGCGCGAGGCGTTTAAATTAGAGTAAACGCTTTCCTGACGCCCCGAGACGTCGTTCACACCTTATATATGACGCCGATATCGCCGCTATTGGGCCTGGGCGTTACATGCCGCATCGCACAATCATCCCGCGAATTCAGCCATACCTGCCGTGGTGAATTGGCCATACCGCGCAACACTACTTTGGCTTCGGTATTACGCAGCTGTTTCCATGGCGTTTTCCAATGGCCCTGAATTCGTGACCATGGGCGGTCCTACCGGGCCGGCGCGCCGGATGGAGCGGTCCCCCGCCCTGGCGGCGGGGGACGGGCCCAACGCTGGCGGCGCCGCAGCGTCCAGCTGGCGGAAATCCGCGCCCCCGGCGGGTACGGTCCTGGTCCATTATGTCGCACCCCGGGGCCCCGCGCTGAGGTGCGTCAGAACGTCGCGACCCATGGTTGTATGAGCGAACGGGGTTCGTGGATCGGTGTTTGATCCCGACGGCCGTTCCCGGCATGGTCCCGCCCCAGGCAAGTAAAGAAGGGCCGCGCCATGACCGCGAACGCTGAATTCGACATCATCGTCTATGGAGCCAGCGGCTTCACCGGCCGGCTGGTGGCCGAGTATCTGGCCCGCCAATATGGCGTGGGCGGCGCGGTCAAATGGGCCATGGCCGGGCGCAGCACGGAAAAGCTGGCGCAGGTGCGAGACGAGATCGGCGCACCCAAGGACACGCCGCTGGTGGTCGCCGACGCCGCCGACGCGGCATCGATCGCGGCCATGGTCGCGCGGACCAAGGCGGTGCTGACCACGGTCGGACCCTATCAGCTCTATGGCTCGGACCTGGTGGCGGCCTGCGCCGCGGCCGGAACCGACTATCTGGACCTGTGCGGCGAGCCCGCCTGGATGCGCCAGATGATCGACGCCCACCACGCCACCGCCCAGAAGACCGGCGCGCGGATCGTGTTCTCCTGCGGCTTCGACTCCATTCCCTTCGAGCTGGGCGTCTATTTCCTGGAGGGCGTGGCCAAGGCCAGGCTCGGCGCGCCGGTTCCGCGCGTGAAGGGCCGGGTGCGCAAGATGAAGGGCGGCTTCTCGGGCGGCACCGCCGCCAGCCTGACCGCGACCATGGCTGCAGCCGGCAGGGACCCGTCGATCATCGCCTATCTGACCAATCCCTTCGCCCTGGCCGGCGGTTTCCAGGGCCCGGACCAGCCGCGCGGCGACAAGCCGGAACATGACGCCGACCTGGGCGCCGATGTCGGCCCCTTCGTCATGGCCACGATCAACACCAAGAATGTCCACCGCGCCAACGCCCTGCTGGGCCACGCTTGGGGGACCGACTTCGTCTATGACGAGATGGCGGTGATCGACCCCAACGGCCCGCCGCCCGCCAGCCTGGGCGGCCCCAATGCGCCCAAGCCGGGCGAGGGGCCTAGCAAGGAAGAGCGCGAGACCGGCTTCTATGACGTGCTGTTCGTCGGCGTGGCCGCCGATGGCCGCAAGGTGCGGGCCGCCGTCACCGGCGACAAGGACCCGGGCTATGGCTCGACCTCCAAGATGATCGCCGAGGCCGCCATCTGCCTGGTGCAGGATGCCCCCGAGGTCGCCGGCGGGATCTGGACGCCGGGCGCGGCCATGGGCGACCGGCTGATCAAACGGCTGGTCGACAACGCCGGCCTGACCTTCGTCGACGAGACCGCCTGACCCGGCACGGAGGCTGGGGGGTGAGGCGAGACGTCGCATCCCCGCCTCCGGGGGCCGCTTTGTTTACGCTGGAGACCTCAGACTGGCGCCGATGTTTCGGGCTGGTCCGAGGGACGAATGTTGAATCTGCTGACCTGTCTGGCGACAGAGCATGATCTGCGGCTGGTGCTGGTGGCGGCGGCCGTCTGCCTGGGTGGGTCGCTCACCACACTTCGGCTGTTCTCGCGGCTGCGGGGATCCCGAGGCGGGGCCCGCGCCGTCTGGCTGACCCTGATCGGCTTCGTGGCCGGCGGCTCTGTCTGGGCCACCCACTTCATCGGCATGCTGGCCTTTTCGCCGGGCATCCGGACCGGCTTCGCCCCGGTCGGCACCCTGGCCTCGCTGTTGATCGCCGGCCTGTTCATGACCGCGGCCTTCGCCGTCGCCGCCCGGCGCGGCCTGGGCGCGCGGATCGCGGGCGGGGTGCTGATCGGCGCCGGCATCGGGGCCATGCACTTCGCCGGTATGGGCGCCTATGAGATCCAGGGCCGGATCAGCTGGCGCCCGGACCTGATCGTCACCGCCCTGGCGCTGGGCCTGGGCTTTGGCGTCGCCGCGCTCTGCGCCGCCGGTCGCGCCGCCACCCTCGCGCGCCAGGCCGGAGCCGGCCTGCTGCTGACCCTGGCCATTGTCAGCCTGCACTTCACCGCCATGGCGGCGGTGACCATCACCCCGGACCTGAGCCTGACCGCCCCGACCGTGGGACTGGCGCCCGCCAGCCTGGCGGCGGCCACGGCGGCGGTGGTCAGCCTGATCATCCTGGGCGGGCTGGCGGTGGGCATCGTGGAGACCAGCGCCAACGCCCGGGCCACGGCCCGTATCCGCCGGTTGGTCGACGCCGCCCACGAGGGCATAGCCGTGGTCCAGCGCAACGTCATCGTCGACGCCAACGCCGCCTTCTGCGCCCTGGCCGGCCAACCCATCGAGGAGCTGATCGGCCAGATCCTGGAAGGCGGCCTCCTGACCCTGGAGACCGAGAGCGAAGGTCCGGAGACCCGGCGCGAGGGCCTGTTGCAGCCTCAGGGCGACCGGGCGGCGATCCCCGTCGAGGTGCTGGGCCGCGCCCTGGAGACCCGGGCCGGTGACGAGGAGGGCGATCTGCGGGTGGTGGCGGTGCGCGACCTGCGCGAACGCCATGCCGCGGAGGCGCGCATCCGGCACATGGCCGAGCATGACGGCCTGACCGGCCTGTTCAATCGCGCCGCCCTGCAGACCCGGCTGAGCCACGCCCTGGAGCGGGCGGAGGCGACGGGAGAGAGCCTGACCGTGTTCTGCCTCGACCTCGATCAGTTCAAGGAGGCCAATGACACCCACGGCCACGCGGCCGGAGACGCCATCTTGATCGAGGTCGCCCGGCGGCTGGAGGCCCTGGTCCCGGCGCCGTCCTTCGCCGCCCGCCTGGGGGGAGACGAATTCGTGGTGGTGCAGATCGGCGGGCGCCAGCCGCGCGACGCCATCCGTCTGTGCCACGATCTGATCGCCGCCATGGCCGAGCCCGTGCGGTTCGAGGATCACACCCATGCGGTGGGCGCCAGCATCGGGGTCAGCCTGTTCCCCGAGGACGGCGCCACGGCCACAGCCCTGCTGGCCAATGCCGACCTGGCGCTCTATCGGGCGAAGGCGGCGGGCCGCGGCGGCTATCGGTTTTTCAAGCGGGAGATGGACGACCGGGTGCGCGAGCGCCGGCTGTTGGCCCGCGACCTGCGCGCGGCGATCTCGGCCGGGGACCTGGTGGTCCACTATCAGCCCCAGGCCCGGACCGAGGACCGCGAGGTCCTGGGCTTCGAGGCCCTGGTCCGCTGGAGCCATCCCGAGCGCGGCCTGATCCAGCCCGGGGATTTCATTTCCATCGCCGAGGAGAGCGGCCTGATCGTGCCGCTGGGCGAATGGGTGCTGGGGGCGGCCTGCGCCGCCGCAGCGGCCTGGGCCAAGCCCTTGCGGATCGCCATCAATCTGTCGCCGGTGCAGCTGCACCAGCCGGACCTGCCGGACCTGGTGCGCGAGACCCTGGTCCGCACCGGCCTGTCGCCGCGCCGCCTGGAGCTGGAGATCACCGAGAGCGCCCTGTTCAAGGACTATCAGCGGGCGTTGGACAATCTGCGCCGGTTGAAGGCGCTGGGGGTGCGGATCGCCATGGATGATTTCGGCACGGGCTTCTCGTCGCTGTCGACCCTGCAGTCCTTTCCCTTCGACAAGATCAAGATCGACAAGAGCTTCGTGGAGAACATCGACCGCGACGACCGCGCCAAGGTGATCGTCCGGGCGATACTGGGCCTGGGCCGCAGCCTGGAAATCCCGGTCACCGCCGAGGGCGTGGAGACCGAGGACCAGATCGCCTTCCTGCGCGCCGAGGCCTGCGCGGAGATTCAAGGGTTCGCGGTGGGCCGGCCCGCCCCGGTCGAGACGCTGGGCGACTGGATCAACACCGCCGCCGCGCCGCCCAAGGGACGGCGGGCGCGGGCGGCGTGAGCCGTCAGCTCGCCGGCGGGCGCTGAATCTTCGGGCCCAGATTGGTCATCACCGCCCGGGCGTCGAAAGCCTGGGTGTCGGTGTCCGACTTCGGCCCCTTGGACATCACGATCTCGGCGTTGGCCTCGAAGCGATCGACCGTGTGGACATCCATGCTGTCGCCCCAGAACGGGCCGCCAAAGAACGGATCCCAGCTGCGCCAGCCGAAGCCCGCGCCGTAATAGCGCCAGGACGGGCGCCAGTAGCCGTAGCCTGGCCCGTACCAGGGATGGAACATCGGGTCGGGATCGACATAGGTGCGGCTGGACTTGTCGGTCTTGCGCTCGACCACCGAGAACACATCAAAGCCCTGAGCCACCGTCAGCTCGGCGGCGCGATAGAGCAGATAGCCCTCCACCGTGTCGCGGGAGGTCAGGCTGTTGCCCGCGAACTTCACCCGGAAGCGATTGGCCTCGATCTTGGTCTCGGAGAAGCCGCCGGCCGAGGCCTGCCCGGGCGCAGCCGGCTGATAGGGGGTGGGCGTCGCGCAGGCGGACAGGGTGAGGGCCAGGCCCACACCCAGGGCGGCTAAGGCTTTGGCGGACATGGGGGCGGCCCTCGAACAGACGAACTCTGAATAAGCTGCCGCAACAGATGGACCTAATTGTGGTGGCGGCCAAGCGCTCCAGCAATGTCCAGAAACAAAGACGCGCCCGGCGGGGAGGCCGGACGCGCTTTGGACGTCTAAGCGGGAAGGGTCCGTCTGCGGATCAGAATTCCTGCCAGTCGTCACCTGAAGGCGCGCTCGCCGCGGCGGCGCCGCCGTAGGAGGCCTTCAGCTTCTCAGCCATTCGCCTGGGCGCGGAAGGCGCCGGGCGAGCGCCCGATGTGGCGGGTCGCGGGGAGGAGCGAGCCGGCCGGGAGATCGGTTGGTGGTCGCCGGTGCGGAACTCGCCGATCAGGCGCGACAGTTCGCCGGCCTCGCCCTTCAGGGCGTGGGTGGCGGCGGTGGATTCCTCCACCATGGCGGCGTTCTGCTGGGTGACCTGGTCCATCTTGTTGACCGCGGCATTCACCTCGTTGAGGCCGGTGGCCTGTTCCTTGGACGACGCGGCGATCTCGGTGACCAGGGCGTCGATCTCGGCGACCTGGGCGACGATGGCTTCCAGGGCCTGGCCGGTGCGACCGACCAGCTGGACCCCCTGCCCCACCTGAGTGGAGGAGGCGGTGATCAAGCCCTTGATCTCCTTGGCCGCTTCCGCCGAACGTTGGGCGAGCGCCCGCACTTCGGAGGCGACGACCGCGAAGCCCTTGCCGGCCTCGCCTGCCCGGGCCGCCTCGACCCCGGCGTTCAGGGCCAGCAGGTTGGTCTGGAAGGCGATCTCGTCGATCACCCCGATGATCTGGCTGATCTGGCTGGAGGAGCTTTCGATCTGGCCCATGGCGGTGACGGCCTGGCGAACGATCTCGCCGCCGTCGGCGGCGCCGGTGCGGGCATTGGCCACCACCACCCGCGCGTGGGCGGCGCCTTCGGCCGATTTCTTGACCGTGGCGGTGATCTGGTCGAGAGCCGCAGCGGTCTCTTCCAGGCTGGCCGCCTGCTGTTCCGTGCGCCGCGACAGGTCGTCGGAGGCGCCGGCGATGTCATCAGCCCCGGCGTTGATCTGCGAGGCGTTGACGGTGATCACCTGCATGGCGCTTTGCAGACGCTCCATGGCGGCGTTGAAGTCGGTGCGCAGGGCCTCGTAGTCGGCCGGGAAGGCCTGGTCGATCCGGTGGGTCAGGTCGCCGTTGGACAGGCGCGACAGGCCGTCGGCCAGGGCCGCGACCACGGCGTTCTGGGCCGCCTGGGTCTTGGCGCGCTCGGCCTCGACCGAGGCGCGGGTGGCTTCCTCGCGGGCTTCCATCTCGCGCTGTTCGTCGTGGAGCGCGGCCAGGCGGGCCTGGTTCTCCTTGAAGATGGTCAGGGAGGAGACGATCGCGCCCAGCTCGTCGCCGCGGGCGATCTTGTCCAGATCCTGGCTGATGTCGCCCGAGGCCAGCTTGCCGGTCGCCCCGGCGATGCCCTCGATGGCGCGCTTGACGCCCAGGATGGCCCCGATCGAGATGCCGGCCACGGCCAGCAGGGTGATCAGGGCGCCGCCCATGGCGATCTTGCCCTGCAGGGCGGCGGCGGCGGCGGAGGCGTTGGCGTGCTCGGCGGCGGCCACCTGAACCTTATGCGTGGCGTCGTCGAGGGTGGCGGTCATGCGGGAATACTGGTTCTCGAAGGGCGCGACGAAGGTCGCGGCCGTCGCGAAGTCCATGCCCATCATCGAACCCACGACCTCGATCCCGCCGCGATAGTCGGTCAGGTCCTTGATCAGGCCGTCGAAGGTCTTCTGCTGCTCGGCGGGCATCTTGCCGCGCACCTTGACGAGGTCGGCCTTGATCGTGTCGACCCGGGCCATCAGGGCGTTGAGCTTTTCAGGGATGGCGGCCAGGTCGCTGCCCGCAGCCTGGTTGGTCATCAACAGATACAGATCACCGTGAACCGCGGTGATCTGTTTGGAGATGCGCGCCAGTTCAAGGCTGATCGTCATGTCCTGTTCGACGATGTTGTCGATGGCCTTGGACTGCTGCTGCTGGCTCACCACCGCGCCGCCCGCGACCAGCGCGAGCATGATCACGGCGAAGGCCGGGGCGACGGCCATCTTCACGACAAGTGAGAGGTCGGCGAGACGGAAGCTCTTCATCACGTATCTCCAAAGAGAGGCGGTCCCGCGGCCAAGCCGCGGGACCTAGTCAGATCACCAGGACTTGCCGACGGTGAAGAGGACGCGGCGCTCGGCCATCAGGCCGGAGGGGCCCTTGGCTTGAGATTGCCGCGCGTCGAGCAGGTTCTGGCCGCTCAGGGCCAGTTCGATGCCGTAGGGCGCCTGATAGGCGATACGGCCGCCGAGCGAGGTGTAACCCTTGACCGGCTCAAGCAGGTTGCCGTTGTAGGAGTCGAACTTGGTGACGCTGTGGAGGAAGCCATCCACGGCCCACTTGTCGTTCGCCCAGCCCATGGCCAGGTTGCTGCGATACTTCGGCGTCGTCTGGGCGAAGGCCACCTTGCGCAGGATCAGGACCGCTTCCGTGGTGAAGGGCTCGTTCTTGACGTCGGTGTAGGTGGTGTCGGCGCTCCAGTGGACGCCGTTGTCGTACTTGCCCGAGGCGGAGGCTTCGAGGCCCCACATCTTGGAGTCGCTGACGTTCTTGTAGGAGAAGGTGGTCCAGGTCGTCGCCGTGGCCGGGATGTCGATGGCGGCGGTGGAGAACTGGCCCTTCACGTCCTGGGTGCGCTGGGCGAAGGCCTTCAGGCTGGCCTTGATCTTGAGCGGCGCGAAGTCGTGGTCATAGGCCAGCTCGTAGTTGGTGACGATGGCCGGGTTCAGGAACGGGTTGCCGGTGATCAGCACGCCGGTGGGCGCGGGCGTCGCCGGCGGAATGACCAGGCCGCCCAGCTCAAGCAGGGTCGGCGCCTGGACGCCACGGGCATAGGTGCCGCGCAGGCTGTCGGCCGGGGTCAGCTTGTAGACCGCGCCGAGATTGACGCTGGTCTCCTTGATGTCCCGATCCCACAGGCTGTTGTTCTTCTGGATCAGCGGGAAGCCGGCCGGGAAGGTGCCGTTGCGCTCCAGCTTCAGCTGGTCGTAGCGGACGGCGGCGGTGAGGGCGAGCTTGTCATTGACCGCCCAGTTCCACATCGCCGAGGGCGCCCAGACCGTGTAGCGGACCACGCCGCCGACATAGGAGGCGGTGTCCAGCTGGTTGTCGCGGTGCTCGAGGCCAACCCGGATGGTGTTGTTCGCGCCGATCTTGAACAGATCCTGCAGGCTGGTGACCGTGATGGTGTTCAGGTACCGGCGGCCGGGGGTCAGGGCGTCCAGCTGGTTCTGATAGACCTGGCCCTGGATCGAGCCGTAGTCGGTGTCGGCCGTCAGGGTGGCCTTTTCCGACCAGGTCTTCACCCGGTGAGCGGCATAGGCGAAGGTCGAGATCACCTGGGTCGATTCCAGGTTCGACCAGGAGCCTTCGAGCCGCAGCTCGGCCTTGGGCGTCAGCTGAACGATGGCGTCCAGGTTGGCGTGGACGGCGGACGGATTGAAGATGTTGGCCTTGGTGACGGTGGTGGAGGTGTTCCTCCACTCGTCCTGCTGGTCGGCGCCGCCGGAGACCCGGACGGAGACCTTGCTGCCGACGTGGAAGGTTTCAACCAGCGAGGCGCCGTTGCTCTGGCCGGTGCCGCCATAGACCTCGACGCGGCTGACATTATCGAACTTCGGATTGAAGGTGATGATGTTGACCACGCCGGACACGGCGTTGAAGCCGAAGATGGCGCTGTTGGGTCCGCGGACCACTTCGATCTGGCGGATCTCCGACAGCTGGACCGGCAGGGCCGACCAGTCGGTGTAGCCGAAGTGGTCGAGATAGACCTGGCGACCATTGACCAGCACCAAGAGGCGCGGCGAGCGCGCCTGGTTGTAGCCGCGGATGCCGACATCGGACTGGCCGGCGGCGAAGTTCAGGACGTCGACGCCGGCGACCCGCGCCAGGATGGTCGGCAGGTCCTTGGCGCCCGAGCGGTGGATGTCCGCCTGGGAGATGATGGTCATGTCGACCGGAACTTCAGTGGAGCGCTGCGGCGAGCCGGTGGCCGAGGTGGTGACCGGTTCGTTGAACAGCTCCTGAAGCGAGCCGTAGTCGATCGATTGCGCAGCGGCCGGAAGGGCGGCGGCGAGCGAGAGGCCAGCGGCGACGCTGGCGAGGAGGAAGTTCTTCTTCATGGGAGGTTCCCTGTCCGTTTTCTACGGGCTTAGATTTCAGTGATCATCATGCGGAAGGCGGCCTTGAAGCTCGCCCCGACGGCTGCGGCCGTCGCCCGATTGACGGTGATGTTCACCTTGGGCTCGGTCTCGACGCCCATGGCGCAGGCGCCGGAGCGCACGCAGGCCATGTCGGAGCCGATGGCGATGATCTTCTTGCCCTTGGCCGCCGCGCCGACGGCGGCGTAGTTGACGCCTCCGGTCACGAACAGGGCCTGGACGCCGCTGACGCCGCCGATGTCGCCAGCGTCGATGGGCTTGCCGACCAGGGTCAGAGCCCCGGCCGCGTAGCCGCCGCCGATCGCCGCCATGATGGCGTTCTTCTCAGCGACCGAAGCCGGCTTGGACGAGTCGAACACAACGCCCAGCGTGGCTTTGCCGGTGGGTCCGTTTTCGAGGAAGGTGAGCGCGCGGCCTGCGACCCCAAGGTCCTTGGCGGCGTCTGCGTGGCTGATCCCCGGCGCCGCGAGCGCCAGGGCCGCGGCCGCCGCCGCCAACGGTGTCTTGCATCTGTCGAACATATTTATCCCCTCGCCCTTCTGGGCTTCACAGACGCAAGTGATGGTCTTGTTAAGGGTAAATGTAAGTTAACAGCGGCCCGCCTGCGACAATTTGGACAAATATAAACGCCCTACAGACAGGTACTCAATCCCGGCAATACCGGGTTGATCGCGGCCATACCACGAACAGTGACGTGATTGTTTGGGAACGTGATGCGAGTGAGGAGCGATTTTGCTTTGGTAATAGCTAGATCGATCGCCCGTTGTCGCAATTTGTATTTGTCATGTCCGATGGGTTCAATTGGCATGACTTGGGTAGGACAGCCCCTGAAGTCATGACTGAGCTTGGGGCCAATACTGGTTCTGGACAGTTTGTCGCAGGGGTCGAAAACCGCTGGGATGTGAGTTCCGCTGGGCCCGCGACCCGATCGAATCAGCCGCGCCCTTGAGGATCTGAAGGAAAAGCCGGCTCCGCAGGGGGGGTTGCGGAGCCGGCTCCAGGTCAGGCTAGGCGACGGGGGGTCACCAAGCCTTGCTGACGGAGAGCAGGACGCGCCGCTCGGCGGCGAGACCGCTGGTCTGGTTCTGACGATCGCTCAGCAGGTTCTGTCCGGCGACCGCCAGGGTGATCCCGTTGGCGGTCTTGTAGCCAAGCCGAGCCGAGAGGCTGGCATAGGCCTTCACAGGGGTCAGGGCGCTGGTGACCACATCTTGGAACTTGTAGTCGCCGACATAGTGCAGGTTGGCGTCAGCCTCCCAAGCCCCATGCTCCCAGTCCATCCCGATATTGCCGCGCGCCTTCGGCGTGGTCTGTTGGAAGGCGACGCCCCGGGCGAAGGTGTTGATGCCCGCGAACGGCGAGTCCTTCACGCTGGTGGCGGTGTAGTCGGCGCGCCAGCCCAGCTCGGGGGTGAACCGGCCGGTGGCTGTCACTTCCGCGCCCTTCAGCTTGGAGTCCAGGCCGTTGATCTGGGTGAAGCCGCCATTGGTGGTGGCGCTGGGATAGAAGTCCAACGAGCCGGTGCTGATGCCGGTCTTGATGTCCTTCCAGTCCTGGTTGAACAGGCGCACACCCAGCTTGGCCTTGATCGGGGCGAAGTCGTGGTCGTAGGCCAGCTCGTAGTTGGTGACGATCGAGGGCCGCAGCTTGGGATTGCCGACGATGTCCAGGGTGATCGGACCCGCCGCGATCGGCAGCTCGAGGCCGCCGAGTTCGATCAGGCTGGGCGCCTGGACGCCGCGGGCATAGGACAGCCGGAAGGTGTCCGCGCTGGTCGGCCGCCAGGCGACCGTGGCGTTGGCGCTGGTCGCGGTGATGTCGCGGTTCCAAAGGGCGTTATTGCCGTTCGGCGCGCGGGGCAGGAAGGGCCCGGAGCGGTCCAGCGACATCTTGTCGACCCGCATGGCCGCAGTGGTGGTCAGCTTGTCATTGACCTGCCAGTTCCACATGCCCGACAGCGCCGCCACGTCATAGCTGACGTCGGCCTTGTTGACCGGGGCGACATTCAAGGTGTTGTGGCGATATTCGCCACCCAGCCGGAAGGTGTGGGCCGTGCCGACCTTGAACAGGTCCTGCAGGCTGGCCACCGTGATGGTGTTCTTCCAGAAAATGCCGCCGGCGATGGAGTATTTGGCGGTCAGCTGGTTCTGATAGACCTGGGCCTGGATCGAGCCGAGCTGGGTGTCCGAGGTGACCGTGGCCTTCTCGGAATTGGTGATCATCTTGACCACGGAGTAGGAGGCGCCGGCGGCGCGGCTGTCTTCCTGGATGTTGGACCAGGAGCCCTCCATCCGCAGTTCGGTCTTCTCAGCGAGCTGGGCCACGACGTCCAGATTGGCTGAGGCCGACCGGGGATCGTGAAGCTGGTCCTTGGTCGGCTGGGCGCGGGTGCTCGCCCACTCGTCCTGGCTGCTGCCGCCCACCGTGAGGCGGGCCGAGACGGCCTGGCCGAGCTTGAAGGTGCTGACCAGGGAGCCGCTCTTGGCGCCCAGGGTCCCGCCACGGGCGGTCACCACGTTGGTGGGGTCGAACTTCGGATTGTAGGTGATGATATTGACCACGCCGGACACGGCGTTGAAGCCGAACAGGGCGCTGTTCGGGCCCTTCACGACCTCGATCTGGCGGATCTCGTCGAGCTGGACCGGGATGGTGGCCCAGATGGTCACGCCATAGTGGTCGAGATAGACCTGACGGCCATTGACCAGCACCAGCAGGCGCGGCGAGGAGACCTGGTCATAGCCACGGACATTGACGTCCGACTGGCCGGCCGAGTGGTTCAGCACGTCGATGCCGGCGACCCGCTGCAGGATGCCCGGCAGGCTGGTCTCGCCGGAGCGGCGGATCTCATCGGCCGAGATGATCTGCATGTCGGCCGGAGCTTCGGTCGAGCGCTGCGGCGAACCGGTGGCCGAGGTGGTCACGGCCTCGCCGAACAGCTCCTGCAGGGAGCCGTAGTCGATGGATTGCGCGGCCGCCGGCATGGCGGCCATGAGCGCGAAGCTGGCGGCGACGCCAGTCAGAAGATGGGTCTTGTTCATGTCTGGGCCCCCGCTCAGATTTCGTTGATCATCATGCGGAAGGCGGCCTTGAAGCTCGCTCCCACGGCCGCGGCCGTGGCCCGGTTGACGGTGATGTCCACCTTCGGATCGGTCGACACGCCCATGGCGCAGCCGCCCGAACGCACGCAGGCCGGATCGGAGCCGATGGCGATCAGCTTCTTGGCCTTGGCTGCGGCGCCGACGGCGGCGTAGTTCACGCCCCCGGTCACGAACAGGGCCTGGACCCCGCTGGCGCCGGCCACGTCGCCGGCTTCGATCGGCTTGCCCACCAGGGTCAGGGACCCGGCTGCGTAGCCCGCGCCGATCGCGGCCATGACCGCGTTCTTCTCGGCTACCGAGGCTGGCTTGGACGGATCGAACACCACGCCCAGCGTGGCCTTCCCCGTCGGACCGTTCTCCAGGAAGGTGAGCGCGCGGCCCGCCACCCCAAGGTCCTTGGCCGCGTCGGCGTGGCCGATCCCTGGCGCCGCGAGCGCCAGCGCTGCGGCGAGCGCCGTCAGCGATGTCTTGAATTGAGTGTGCATCTGTTCCCCTCGCCCATGACAGGCCGATGAGCGGAAACATGACGCGACCTAAAGCGAAATTCAAATATGCCCGACGTTTCTACACTCAAATAGCAAATATAGTTTCTCCATTACTGACACCATATCTCGCCATACTTTCGGTTAAACAGCTATTTGTGCCGGCCATACCAGAGGATGGTGGGTGCGTTAGCAATGATGATCACGATTTTGGACAATCCTGCGCGGAGTGTTTTTGGTGAACACTCGCGTTCCGGCCGGATGACTTAGAGCATTAAGCAAGTTCAGGCGCGGTAGGGCCGGCGGGAATTTCTCGTCCGCCCCCCGGGGCTAGACTTGGCTGGACATCTTGACGCACCCGTTTCGGGCCGGACCCAAATCGGGTCTTTCGTGCGCTTATTCAAGATGTTGCCCCCAAAATGGAGGTGCGGCCAAGGGCTGGCGACTAGTGGCGCAGCGCCATCAGCGTCGCCGCCGCGCATAACAGAAGCCCGACTCCGGTCTGGAAGATCCGCCGAAACCGGGGCTCGGTCATGCGATCGGCCAGGGCGGCGCCGCCCAGGCCATAGGCGCTCATCGAGATGATGTCGAAGCCGATGGTGGCGCAGCCGAAGGCCAGGAGCTGGGCCGGCAGGGGTCGGCCCGGGTCCAGGAAGGGCGGCAGGACGGCGGTGAAGAACAGCACCGCCTTGGGGTTGGAGATCTGCACGGTGAAGCCGTCGCGAAAGGCCGAACGCCCGGGCCTGACGCTCAGCCGGGCCAGGCCGCCGCCACCCTTCTGGGCCGCGATCAGGGTCTTCAGGCCCAGCCAGGCGACATAGGCCGCGCCGGCCAGGGCGATCAGGTGGAAGGCGCGGGGAAAGGCCAGGATCAGTCCGCCCAGGCCGAGGGCGGCGGCGGAGAACCAGACCAGGGTGGCCGCGTTCATCCCCGCCACGGCGGTCAGGGCCGCAGCCTTGCCCTTTTCAGCCCCGGTGGCGATGGCGAAGACATTGGCCGGTCCAGGGGTGATGGCCATGACGACCATCACCCCCAGAAAGGCGGCGTAGCGGGCGGGATCGACGGGTGGCGCGGTCATGTCGCCCGCCAGATAGACCGCCCGGGCCGCGTCCGAAAGGCTTGCTCAGTAGGTGCCGGTCGAGACCATCGTCCAGGCGATCTTGCCCAGCGCCCCGAACAGCAGGACGGCCACGGCCAGGGACTGGACCAGGAAGCCCAGCTCGCGCTTGCCCGGATCGGCGACATAGCCGAGGGCGTAGAGGATGCGCCCGACGATCCAGACCAGACCGGCGAGGGCGGCGATCCGGTCATCCCAGAACACCGCGAACAACCACAGGCTGGGCAGGAAGATGGGCAGCCACTCCAAGGTGTTGGCCTGGACCCGGACATTTCGCTCCAGATGAGGGTCGCCGGTCATGGCCGGGGCCTTGATGCCGGTTTTTTGACGGGCGCCGCCCACCCGCATCCCCATCCAGAAATAGACAAGCAGCGCCAAAAGCGTGACGATCGCGACTTCGTAGTGCGGTTCCATATGTTCCCCCTGTTTCGGCCCTGGATTTGAGTGTCGGCCGCTTGATGGTGAAGTTCGCATAACGGACGTCTCGCGGGAACCTTCCTGCGGCGTCCGGGCGTTTTCCTTCAAACCCACGGCCATCCAGGAGGTCCCGGATGCAACCCGAGTCCCTTTCGATCGCGGCGATCGCCTATGACGCGGGGCGCGCCAAACTGACCATCCAGTTCGAGGACGGCTGCGCCTACATCTATGTGGGGGTGCCGGGCGAGGTGCACCGCAGCTTCCTGGACGCCGGCTCGCGCGACGACTTCTTCGCCGACGAGATCTGCGACCAGTATCCCTATAACCGGTTCGAGGCGCCGCTGGGACGGGGCGAGGGTCAGAGCGCGTCCTGATAGGGGGCCGAGGCCTTCTTCAGGATCACCCCGTGGGTGGCGTCGGCGATCCCGGCCATGACGAACTGCACCGCCATGGCGCAGAGGATCAGGCCCAGCACCCGCACCACGATGGTCATGCCGATGCGGCCCATGACCCGGCTGATCAAGGGGCTGGCCCAGAAGGACAGCATCACCGACAGCGAGATGGCGGCGATGACGCCCAGGCCCACGGCCGCGCCGGCCAGGCCATAGTCCTTGGCCTCGCTGGCGTAGATCACCACGGTGGAGATGGCGCCCGGGCCGATCAGCAGCGGCATGGCGAAGGGCACGATCATCCGCTCGAAGCGCTTGCGCGCATGAGCCCGGCCCTCGCCGACCTCGCCGTCACCCGCGCCGGAGAAGGTGGCGACGAAGTCCTCGCGGGCCATGTCGAGGCCGAGCAGGAACAGGATGATGCCGCCGGCGATCCGGAAGGCCGGCATGGAGATGCCGAAGAAGGCCAGCAGGCTGACGCCGGTGAAGTAGAAGAAGGTCAGGAAGAACAGCACGAAGATCGCGATATAGATGGCGATCAGCCGTGAATCCTTGCCGCGCACGCCGGCCGTCGCCGCCGCGAACAGGGGCACGTTTCCGATCGGATCGATCAGGGCGAAGAGCGCGACGAAAAAGTTGACCGCGAAGTTCTGAGGGCTCATGGGTCGCTCTTAGCCCAATTCGCCGCGCCCGCCGACCTCTTGCTGGAGGCGGGCTCATCCTGCCTGGAGCCCGCCCATGTCCAGCCTCGTCGCCGACCTGCCGGTCAAGGCCGATCCCCGCCTGATCGTGCCGCTCGATCTGCCCACCACGGACGAGGCCCGCGCGGTGGTCGAGGCCCTGGGCGAGGCGGTCAGCTTCTACAAGGTCGGGCTGGAGCTGTTCGCGACCGACGGCATGGCGCTCGCCCGGGCGCTGAAGGCCCAAGGCAAGCAGGTGTTCCTGGACTGGAAGCTGCACGACATCGGCACCACGGTGCAGCGAGCCGCCGCCGTGCTGGCCGACACCGGCTGTGACCTCTTGACCGTGCATGGCGAGCCGCAGGTGATGGCCTCGGCCGTGCGCGGCCGCGGGCGATCGGACCTGAAGATCCTGGCGGTGACCGTGCTGACCAGCCTGTCGGACGCCGACCTCGTCGAGATGGGCTATGCCGCGACCGCCAAGGCCCTGGTCGAACGCCGCATCCACCAGGCGCTGGACGCCGGCTGCGACGGGGTGGTGGCCAGCCCGCATGAGGCGGCGCTCGCCCGGGCCATCGGCGGCAAGGACTTCCTGGTGGTGACGCCGGGCGTGCGGCCCGACTGGGCGGCCAAGAACGACCAGGCCCGGGCGGCGACGCCGGCCGACGCCATCAAGGCCGGCGCCTCGCACATCGTCTGCGGCCGGCCGATCACCGGCGCCAACGATCCCCAGACCGCCGCGCGCCGGATCATCGCGGAGATGGCGGGGGCCTGAACCCCCGCCAGGGCGCTCACCAGCTCCGGCTCACCGAGAACAGGATCCGGCGCTGGGCCGCCAGGCCGGTGGACTTGGCCTGGAACTGGCCGTCATCCAGCAGGTTCTGGCCGCTGACCGCCAAGGTGAGTCCCGAGGCGGTCTGATAGCCGACCCGCGCGGCCACGGAGGTGTAGCCGGCCACGGGTTCCAGGGTCTGGGTGGCGGTGTAGGAGTTGAACTTCGAGACGGCGTGGACATAGGTGTCGACCGTCCAGCGCGTGTTGGTCCAGCCCAGCGACAGGTTGCTGCGATATTTGGGGCTGGTCTCGCCGAAGGCCGCCAGACGCGTGATCGGATTGTAGCCGGCGATCGGCTTGTCCTCGATGTCGACATAGGTGGTGTCGGCGCTCCAGCGGAACCCCTGGCCCAGCTTGCCGCTGGCCTGGAGCTCGAAGCCCTTCATCCGTGACTTGCCGATATTGAGATAGGTGATGGCCGGATAGGTCGTGGCCGTCGCCGGAATGTCGATCTGCAGCTTGGAGACCCCGCTCTTCACGTCCTCGGTGGTCTGGGCGAAGGCCTTGAGGCCGGCCCGGGCGCGGATCTGGGGCAGCTCGCGCTCGTAGGCGATCTCATAGCTGGTCACCAGGGCCGGCTGCAGGTTGGGATTGCCCAGGGTCGCCACACCCTTGGGCGGGGCGGTGGTCGGCAGCACCTGGCGCGAGCCCAGTTCGACCAGGGTCGGGGCCTGGACGCCTCGGGCGGCGGTGAGCCGCAGGGTGTCGACATCGGTCATGGCGACCACCGCGCCCAGATTGGCGCTGACCTTGTCGATCGACTTGTCCCAGGCGGCGTTGTTGGTGACCTTGACCCCGACGGGAAAGGTCCCGGTGCGGCTGAGCTTGAGGCTGTCCAGGCGCACGGCCGCGGTCAGGGCGAGCTTCTGGCTGGCCTGCCAGTTCCACATGGCCGAGGGCGCGAGGACCGTATAGCCGACCTCGCCCCCGACCACCGGCGTCGTATTGACCTTGTTGTCGCGATATTCGAGCGCCAGCCGCACGGTGTGGGCGGTCCCGATCTTCAGCAGGTCCTGCAGCTTGGCCACCCAGATGGTGTTCTTGTAGTGCAGGGGGGCGGCCAGGGAATCCAGCTGGTTGATATAGGCCTGGGCCTGGAGGGAGCCATAGGCGGTGTCGGCGTCCAGGGTGGCCTTGACCGAGCCGGTCTTCACCCGGTGGGCGACATAGGAATAGCTCGACAGCATCTCGGTCTGGCCGGAATTGGACCAGGAGGTCTCGATGCGCAGGTCGGTCCTGGGCGCGATCTCGGCGACCACATCGGCGGCGGCGCGCGTCGCCCAGGGATTGGAGAGCTGGGTCGCCAGGATCGCCGGGTTGGAGTTGGACCACTCGTCCTGCTTGTCGGCGCTGATCGACAGCCGGCCGCTCACGCCTGGGCCCATCGCCACCGTCTGGACCAGGCTGGCCGAGGCGTAGCCCAGGCCGCCGGCCTGGACCGAGGCGCTGTTGGCCTGGTCGAATTTCGGGTTGTAGGTGATGATATTGACCACGCCGGAGACGGCGTTGAAGCCGAACAGGGCGCTGTTGGGCCCGCGCACCAGCTCGATCTGGCGAATCTCCTCGAGCGCCACCGGCAGGGTGTGCCAGTCGGTGTAGCCGAAGTGGTCGAGATAGACCTGGCGGCCATTGACCAGCACCAGCATCCGGGGCGAGCGCGCCTGATCATAGCCGCGCACGCTGATCTCGGCGGCGCCGGCCGCGAAGGGCAGGATGTCGACCCCGGCGGTTCGCGACAGGATGGTGGGGATGTCTGTGGCGCCCGAGCGCTTGATGTCGGCCGCCGAGATGATGGTCATGTCGACCGGCGCCTCGGTGGAGCGCTGGGGCGAGCCGGTGGCCGAGGTGGTCACAGCCTCGCCGAACAGCTCCTGCAGGGAGCCATAGTCGATGGATTGCGCCGCGGCGGGCGTGGCGGCCAGCAGCGCGAGGCCGGCGGTGAGGCACAAGACGCGTTTGTATGGCATGAGCATTGTCCGCCCCTGTTGTGGTTCAACTTGGCGGATAGCAGCGCATAGGCGTGGTAAACGGAACTTAACGACCCAATTTGTCGCAGGTTGTGCGCGGCAACGGGCTTAGTATTGTATAACTATATATCCCGTCATACTTTTGGTCATTCAAGATATATTTCCGGCTCTACCTTCGTAGAGTGATGCGAGAGATACCTGTGAACCATAATATACGGAGGTCGATTTTCGGTCTTGGGCGCGAACCTCTCGATTCTGGCGAAACTGTAGGCGGCGAGACCCGGTCATACCGAAGACCCGGCCTCAAGCTCTGCTGTCAGGTCGGCGCGGCTTTGCAGTCTTGTGGACGAATTGTCGCACATCGCGCCTCAGGGGTGGCCTGAGCAGGACCCACAGCCTGAACCATGCCCACCGCCGTGGCCGCCATGTCCGCCGCCGCCCATCCGGATGCTGACCTGGCTGCTGGCCGACGCCGAAGCCGAGGCGCGCGCGCTGGCCCTGGCGCTGGACGAGGCGCCGGACCCGGCGAAGCCGCCGTCCATCACCATGTAGCCGCCACCGCCATAGCCGCCTTCCGGGATCGGGCCGACCCCGCCGTCATAGCCGAAGGCCGGACCCAGGGTGATGGCGCCGACGCAGTCGCAGGGACCGCAGGCGCGAGGGTCGCGGCAGGGGGGCGGAGCCGCCTGGGCGCAACAGGGCGGCGCGCCGCAACAGGCGCGCGGGGCGCCATAGTGCTGGGCCGCATAACCATAGGTGGGCACATAGAGATCGGCGGCGACGGCCACGGGCGCCCAGGCCGCCGACATCAGGGCCAGAACCGCCAGGCTCCGCGCCAGGATGGACTTCAACAGGGACATGGGCCGCAACTCCGCCGGATTTCTGCAAAATCCTAGGCGGGCGCGGGGGTTGGAGCGACTGCTCGCCCCTGAGGGGCGAGGCGCACTCGCCTCAGAAGTCGACGGCGATGCCCTTGCGTTCCCAGTCGCCGAAGCGCGTGGGCTCGGGCCCCGCCGGACCGCCCTCCTCCGGCGGCGGGGCCGCCAGGGCGGCGGCGGCGCGGCGGGTCTGCGCCTCCTCCAGCGCCCGGCGGGCGGCGGGGGTCAGCACCTTGTCCGGTGCGGCGTGGGGCGGGGTCTCTTCGGTCATGGCTGATATCTAGGGCTTCCGCATGGAGCCGGCCAGGGGGAAGGGACGCGGGATTCGCGCCGATTCCACCCCGTCGCCGCGACCTTGGCGGGCGAATTCGACGCCGGCGGGCTTGCGCCCGGGCTCCGAAGGGGGCACGCCGCGCCGGTGACCGATCTCAACACCTCAGAAGACGGCGGCGAAATCCGCGGCCTGGCCGCCCGCCGCGCCGCCCTCGACCTGCTGACCGCCGCGCTCGCCCGCCGCACCGGCCTGGAGGAAGCCTCCAGCACCGGCGCCTTCCGGGGGCTGGAGCCGCGCGACCGCGGCTTCGCTCGCGCCCTGACGCTGGCCACCCTGCGCCATCTGGGCCCCATCGATCGGGCCCTGGACGCCAAGCTGGCCAAGCCGCCGCCGGAGGCCGTGCGCAACATCCTGCGGCTGGGCGCGACCCAGGCCTTCGCCATGGGCGCCCCGGCCTATGCCGCCGTCGACGCCACGGTCGGCCTCGCCGCCTCCCAGGCCGCGACCCGGCCGTTCAAGGGCCTGGTCAACGCCGTGCTGCGCGCCCTGACCCGCGACCCGCCGGACATGAGCGACCCCGAGGCCCTGGCTCCGCCTTGGCTGTTCGCCCGCTGGCGCAGCGCCCACGGGGAGGAGACCGCCCGCGCCATCGCCGCGATCATCTCCCAGGAGCCTGCCACCGACCTGTCGCTCAAGGCCCCAGACGCCGGCCTCGCCGAGGCCCTTGAGGCCGAGGTCCTGCCTAGCGGCACGCTGCGTACGGCTCTGCGCGGCGACGTCTCCGCCTGGCCGGGCTTCGATGACGGCGCCTGGTGGGTGCAGGACGCCAGCGCGGCGATCCCGGCGCGCCTGCTGGACGCCCAGGCCGGCCAGACCGTGCTCGACCTCTGCGCCGCGCCCGGCGGCAAGACCCTGCAGCTGGCCGCCACCGGGGCGACCGTCACCGCCCTGGATCGCTCCGCCGCCCGGCTGGAGCGGCTGAAGGAGAACCTGGAGCGCACGAGCCTTTCCGCCGAGACCGTGGTCGCCGACGCCGGCGCCTGGGGCGATCCCAGGACCTTCGACGCCGTGCTGCTCGACGCCCCCTGCTCCGCCACCGGCACCTTCCGGCGCAATCCCGATGTGCTGTGGGCGGCGCGGCCGGGGGACATCGCTTCGCTGGCCGCCGTGCAGTCGCGGATGCTGGACGCCGCCGCCGGCCATGTGAAGCCCGGCGGACGGCTGGTCTATTGCGTCTGTTCGCTGGAGCCCGAGGAGGGCGAGGCCCAGACGGAAGGCTTCCTGGCCCGCCATCCTGAGTTCACAATTCAGCCCGCCACGCCGGGCGAGGCCGGCGCGCCCGAGGCGAGCCTGGCGCCCAATGGCGCGCTCAGATTGCTGCCGCACCAGCGTCCAGGCGGCTGCGACGGCTTCTATGCCGTGCGTTTCCACCGCAGCGGTCAATAGAGGGGTTGGCCGGGGCGCGCGGCGCGGTTAATCCGGAGACATGACCGCACGCACCCCGATCATCGCGCCCTCCATATTGGCGGCGGACTTCGCGCGCCTGGGGGAGGAAGCGCGGGCCGTCCAGGCGGCGGGCGCCGACTGGCTGCATATCGACGTCATGGACGGCCACTTCGTGCCGAACATCACGCTGGGCCCCGACATCGTGAAGGCGCTGAAGCCCCACGTCTCGATCCCGATGGACGTGCATCTGATGATCGCCCCGGTCGACCCGTTCCTGGAAGCCTTCGCCGAGGCCGGCGCCGACATCATCAGTGTCCACCCGGAAAGCGGCCCCCACCTGAACCGCACCCTTAAGCGGATCCGCGAGCTGGGCGCCAAGGCCGGCGTTGTGTTCAATCCCTCGACCTCGCCCTCGGTGATCGAGTGGATGATGGACGAGGTCGACCTGATCCTGGTGATGTCGATCAATCCGGGCTTCGGCGGCCAGAAATTCATGCGCTCCCAGCTGGCCAAGATCACCCGGCTGCGGGAGATGATCGACGCCACGGGCCGCGATATTCCACTGGAGGTCGATGGCGGGGTGACGCCGGAGACCGCGCCGCTCTGTATTGCCGCCGGGGCCACGGCCCTGGTCGCCGGCACCGCCGTGTTCAAGGGCGGGGCGCAGGCCTACGCCGCCAACATCGCCGCCCTGCGCGGCGGATAGGACCTGGCCATGGCGGGCGGGCTTCCGGCTCTGACGCGCCTGCCCGGGGGGACCTTCGCGCTCGCCCTGGCGCTGGGCGCGCGCCGGCAGCTGATCCGCGAATGGACCGGCAATCCCTGGCACCGCTGGCGGCTGACCCGTCCCCGGCCGACCGGCCTGGCCGCCACGCCGCATGATCCGCGTCCCGTCGACCTGGAATCCGGACGTCGCGTCCTGGCCGGGCGCTTCCAGTTCGGCGGCGTCACCCTGGACACCGGGGTGCGCGGCGATCCCTGGGACCGGCCCAGCCCCTCCAAACGCTTCGCCCAGTCCCTGCACGGGCTGGACTGGATGGGCGACCTGATCGCCACCGGCCAGGCCGGCTGCGCCGAGGGCCTGCGCCTGGCGCTGGACTGGAGCCGGGTGTTCGGCCGCTGGAACGGCTTTTCCTGGGACCCGGAGCTCCTGGAGCGGCGGGTCTTCAACCTGGCCTGCGCGGCGCATCCGATCTGCGCGCTGGCCTCCGACGCCGAGAAGGCCCAGATCGCCCTCGATCTCGCCCGCCAGGCCCGCTGCCTGCTGGACGCGCTGGACGCGCCCGTCCACGCCGCCGAGCGGGCGGTCTCCGTGGCCCTGGCCGGCGCGGCCCTGGCGGGAGAGGCCGGGGAACAGTTGATGGACCGGGGCCTGATCCGGCTGGAACGCGCCCTGCAGGCCACCGTCCTGCCCGATGGCGGCCACGCATCCCGCTGTCCGGCCGCCGCGCTTGAGCTGTTGTTCGACCTGCAGACCCTGGACGACGCCCTGGTCCAGCGCGGCGTCGCCGGACCCGACGAGATGATGCGGGCCATGGACCGGCTGGCCGGGGCGGTGCGGTTCTTCACCCTGGCCGACGGCGGCCTGCCGGCCCTGCAGGGGGGCGAGGCCCTGACCCGGTCCTATGTCGCCGCCGCCCGGGCCAGCGAGGACGAGCAGGGTCGCCTGCCGGCCACCCGCAACGGCTATCACCGGATGGAGAGCAAGAGCCTGCAGCTCCTGGCCGACGCCGCCCCGCCGGCCGAGGGACCCTGGAGCGTCACCGCCTGCGCCCAGCCCCTGGCCGTCGAGGTGCTGGCCCACGGCAAGCGGCTGATCACCTCCTGCGCCTGGTCGCCGATCGCGGCCGCGCCCCAGGGCCTGCGCCTGGCTGACGGCGCCTCGACCCTGTCGATCGCCGACGCCAGCTGCGGTGATCCCCTGCGCGGCTTCCAGGCCGCCGCCCTGGGCGCGCGTCTGGCCCGGGTCTATGACGCCGTGGAGCAACGCAAGCACGAGGGCGAGGGCGGGCTGTGGCTCGAGCTGTCCCACGACGGTTGGGCCAAGGCCTTCCGCCTGCGCCACGAGCGCAGGCTGTTCCTGGACCTGGGCGCCGACGAGCTGCGCGGCGAGGACCGGCTGACGCCCCTGACCGACGCCGCCGCCGCAGAGGGCGCCCGGCGCTTCGCCCCCTTCTTCCTGCGCTTCCACGTCCACCCGGATGTCCGCGCCAGCCTGGCCCGGGACGGCCGCAGCGTGCTGTTGCGCGCCGAGGGCCAGGAGACCGGCTGGTGGCTGCGCAACGACGCCCAGGAGGTGTCGGTCGAGACCTCGGTCTATTTCCAGGACGGCCAGCCCCGCCGCGCCCACCAGGTGGTGCTGCGCGGTCACGCCCGGCTCGACGCCGGCGCCCGGGTGCGCTGGAAGCTCGCCGCTGCGGAGGCCTGGCCCCCGCCGCACTGAGGCCTCGCCGCATTGACGCGACCCTCGGCTGGGCCTAGACCCCCGCCATCCGCGTAACTGGCGATTGAAGGTGGGACACCACCGGGGAGCGCGGGGTCTTCTGCCGCGCGCCTGGGCGTTTCCGTGTTGGTTTCCCAGGAGAACGCCATGCCCGCCGCCCCCGATTTCCCGCAAGCTCCCGACCGTGCGCCGATCCGCCGCGCCCTGATCTCGGTCTCCGACAAGACCGGCCTGATCGAGGCGGCCAAGGTGCTGGCCGCCCACGGCGTCGAGCTGATCTCCACCGGCGGCACGCGGGCCGCCCTGGCCGCCGCCGGCCTGGCGGTGAAGGACATTTCCGACCTGACCGGCTTCCCCGAGATGATGGACGGCCGGGTCAAGACCCTGCACCCCATCGTCCATGGCGGCCTCCTGGGCGTCCGCGACGCGCCCGACCACGCCAAGGCCATGGCCGACCACGGCATTGGCGGCATCGATCTGGTCTATGTGAACCTCTACCCCTTCGAGCAGACCGTCGCCGGCGGGGCCGATTTCGAGACCGCCGTCGAGAACATCGACATCGGCGGCCCGGCCATGATCCGTTCAGCCGCCAAGAACCACGGCTATGTCTGCGTCTGCACCGAGCTGGCCGATGTCGAAGAGGTGCTGGAGGAGCTGAAGACCCAGGGGACCACGGGCCTGGAGCTGCGCAAGCGGCTGGCCGCCCGCGCCTATGCCCGCACGGCGGCCTATGACGCGGCCATCTCCACCTGGTTCGCCAAGCAACTGGGCGATGAGGCCCCGCGCCGCCGGGCCTTCGCCGGGACGCTGGTCCAGACCATGCGCTATGGCGAGAATCCGCATCAGTCGGCGAGCTTCTACCGCGAGGAGAACCCGCGCATCGGCGTCGCCACCGCCCGCCAGCTGCAGGGCAAGGCGCTCAGCTACAACAACATCGCCGACACCGACGCGGCCATCGAGCTGGTCGCCGAGTTCGCGGGCCATGATCGCGCGGCCGTGGCCATCATCAAGCACGCCAATCCCTGCGGCGTGGCGCTCGGCGCCGACCTGAAGACGGCCTATGAGCGCGCCCTGCAATGCGATCCGGTCTCGGCCTTTGGCGGCATCGTCGCCGTGAACCAGCGGCTGACCGCCGAGGCGGCCCGCGAGATCGTCAAGGTGTTCACCGAGGTGGTGGTGGCGCCGGGGGCCGACGACGAGGCCATCGCCATGTTCGCGAGGCGCAAGGACCTGCGCCTGTTGATCACCGGCGGCATGCCAGACCCCTTGAGCACCGGCGACCTTTTCAAGCAGGTGGCCGGCGGCTTCCTGGTCCAGAGCCGGGACAATTCACACCTGACCGCCGCCGACCTGAAGATCGTCACCCAGCGCCAGCCGACGCAGGCCGAGGTGGCCGACATGCTGTTCGCCTTCACCATCGCCAAGCACGTGAAGTCCAACGCCATCGTCTTCGCCAAGGACGGCCAGACCGCCGGCATCGGGGCCGGCCAGATGAATCGTCGCGACTCGGCCCGCATCGCCGCCATCCGCGCGGCGGAAGCCGCTGAAACCGCCGGCCTGCCCCAGAGCCTGGCCCAGGGTTCGGCCTGCGCCTCGGAAGCCTTCTTCCCCTTCGCCGACGGCCTGATCCAAGCGGCGGAAGCCGGGGCCACGGCGGTGATCCAGCCCGGCGGCTCAATCCGCGACGCCGAGGTCATCGCCGCCGCCGATGCGGCCGGGGTGACCATGGCCTTCACCGGCGTGCGGGTGTTCCGGCACTAGGAAAACGCGCACCTCCCCCGCTGGGGGAGGTGGCCCCGCCCCCTACTTCGGCTTGGTCAGGCCGTGCGCGTCGGCCGCTTCGATCACCGCCGCGTCGCCCATCGAACCGCCCGGCTGGATCACCGCCGTGGCGCCCGCTTCGGCCGCCTGGATCAGGCCGTCGGGGAAGGGGAAGAAGGCTTCGGAGGCGCAGGCCGAACCCAGGGCCAGGCTCTGCTTCAGCCCCGCCGTCTCGGCGGCCTCCGCCGCGCGGATGGCGGCGATGCGGGCGCTGTCGCGTCGGTTCATCTGGCCGGCGCCGATGCCGGCGGTCTGGCCGTCCTTGGCGAAGACGATGGCGTTGGACTTCACGTGCTTGGCGATAGTGAAGGCGAACAGCATGTCCTCGATCTCCTGAGGGGTAGGCTGGCGCTTGGTGACGATCTTCAG
>NZ_CANCLE010000007.1 GCF_947378715.1 Phenylobacterium aquaticum | reverse complement strand
GGTCAGCGCCCGGTCCAGGCTGCCGTTATGGTTCCCCGACAGCTCACAGATCACATAGGGCTCATGCCCCGCCCCGATCCGGCGGCCGGCGATCTGGATTTCGGGAAGCCCGGTCATGGGCTGAATCTATCCAAAGGCGCTGAAGCGGTCGTTAACCAAGGCCCCGTCTTCCGCAGATGGGACGGCTGACGAAACCTCACAGCCTCCCCAGCCATTCTGACGTTCATGCCCGATGCGCTCGGGCGGAATCTCACCTAAATAGCGGACATGGCTCAAGAGACCCCCCGCACCACCCGCTGTCTGATCCTCGGCTCCGGCCCGGCCGGCTACACCGCCGCCGTCTATGCCGCGCGCGCCCTGCTCAACCCTGTGCTGATCGCCGGCATCCAGCCCGGCGGCCAGCTGACCATCACCACCGATGTCGAGAACTATCCGGGCTTCGCCGAGGTGATCCAGGGGCCGTGGCTGATGGACCAGATGCGCGCCCAGGCCGAGCATGTCGGCGCCGAGCTGATCAATGACATCGTGATCAAGGCCGACCTCAGCCAACGCCCCTTCCGCCTGGAATGCGATAGCGGCGCGGTCTGGTTGGCCGAGACCCTGATCATCGCCACCGGCGCCCAGGCCAAGTGGCTGGGCCTGCCCTCCGAGCAGAAGTTCCAGGGCTTCGGCGTCTCGGCTTGCGCCACCTGCGACGGCTTTTTCTATCGCGGCAAGGAGGTCGTGGTGGTCGGCGGCGGCAATACGGCGGTCGAAGAGGCCCTGTTCCTCACCAACTTCGCCTCCAAGGTCACCATCGTCCACCGCAAGGACGAGTTCCGCGCCGAGCGCATCCTGCAGGAACGCGCCTTCGCCCATCCCAAGATCGAGGTGATCTGGAACCATTCGGTCGACGAGGTGCTGGGCGCCTCCGACCCCATGGGCGTCACGGGCCTGAAGCTGAAGCACAGCCAGACCGGCGAGACCCTGGAGGTGTCCTGCGACGGCCTGTTCGTGGCCATCGGCCACGCCCCGTCGTCCGAGTTGTTCAAGGACCAATTGGCCATGGACGCGGCCGGCTATCTGGACGTGACCCCAGGCACGGCCTCGACCGCCATCCCCGGCGTGTTCGCGGCCGGCGACGTCACAGACGACGTCTATCGCCAGGCGGTCACCGCCGCCGGCATGGGCTGCATGGCCGCCCTGGAGGCCGTGCGCCTGCTGGCCGAGGAGGACCACGCCAAGGCCCATCACGCCATCAGCCACGCCGAGGCCCAGAAGATCGCGACCTGGTGATCCGCGCCCTGCGCGAAGCTGCTTCTGGATTCCCCTGCGCCTGGGCTATGACGCCTGCCGAACCCCCAAGACTGACGAGGCCCAGGCCATGACCAACCTGATCGTGCGCGGCGGCCGGCCGCTTCGGGGCTCCATCACCCCCAGCGCCAACAAGAACGCTGTGCTGCCCGTGCTTTGCGCGACTTTGCTCACGGATCAGCCCGTGACCCTGCATCGGGTTCCGGACATAACAGACGTCCGCAAGATCCTGGATTTCTTCGGCAATCTTGGGTCTGCCGTAGACATGGACTACGAGACCGGGACGCTGAACCTGCGCCACGGCGAGGGCCTGAACCCCAAGGCCGCGCACCTGCCGCTCGGCATGCGCTCCACCCTGATGCTGATTCCGCCGCTGTTGCACAGGTTCGGCGCCGCCTCGATCGAGGAGGACGCCACCGGCTGCACCCTGGGCGCCCGCGAGATCGACCCGCATATCGAGGTGTTCCAAACCTTTGGCGCCGAGGTCCTGCGCACCCCCGAAGCGCTCTATATCTCGACCCCCAGGGGCTTCGCGGCCTCCGACCATTGGCTGGACTACGCCTCGGTCACCACCACCGAGAACTTCGCCCTGTGCGCCGCCACGGCCAAGGGCCGCTCGCAGCTGACCAACGCGGCCTGCGAACCTCACGTCCAGGAGTTCTGCGCCTTCCTAGCCCGGATGGGCGCGGACGTGTCCGGGGTCGGCGGCTCGCGGCTCACGGTCGAGGGCGTCGACAAGCTGGGCGGCGCGGAATTCACCTTCGCCGACGACTTCCACGAGGTCGCCACCTTCCTGGCTATGGGCGCGATCACCGGCGGCGAGGTCTCGGTCAAGAACGGCGCCTCCGACCAGTTCCCCCTGCTCGACCGCACCTTCGCCAAGTTCGGCGTCGAGGTGACCCACAAGGACGGCTGGTCCTCGGCCCGCATCGACGGCAAGCTGGCTGTGCGCGCGCCCTTCACCTCCAACATCCTGACCAAGGTCGAGGCCGCCCCCTGGCCTTACGTCCCCGCCGACCTCCTGCCGATCTTCGTGGCCCTGGGCGTGCGCGCCGAGGGCTCGGTGATGTTCTGGAACAAGGTCTATGAGGGCGCGCTCGGCTGGACCCAGGAACTGGGCAAGTTCGGCGCCCACGCCGTGCTCTGCGACCCGCACCGCCTGATCACCTATGGCGGCAAGCCGCTGATGCCGGCCGAGGTCGAGAGCCCCTACATCATCCGCGTCGCCATCGCCCTGTTCATGCTGGCCGCCAGCATCGAGGGCCAGTCGACCATCCTCAACGCCGCCCCGATCAAGCGCGCCCACCCCAGGTTCGTCGAGAACCTCAACGCCTTGGGCGCCGACGTCGAGTGGGTGTACGGCGACTGAACCCTGCAGCCCAGACACCCCCGCCCTTGAAAGGCCGCGCCTTCACATAGAACAAATAGTGAACTAAATGCGTGCCGGATTGAAGATCGCAGTTTTTGGGGGTACAAGAATTGGAGATCGAATTCGATCCCGCCAAGGACGCCCTCAACATCGCCAAGCACGGCCTGTCCTTGGCCCGCGCTGTGGAGCTGCAGATGGCGGACTTCTTCGAGGATAGACGCATCGCCTATGGCGAGGTTCGTTACATCGGCTTCGGGCTGTTGGACGGCCTGCCTCATTCACTGGCCTTCACACGGCCGCGACCAGACACGATCCGCGCCATCAGTCTTCGGCGCGCCCATCTGAGGGAGTATCGCCGATATGTCGTCGACCAAGGAGATTGAAGACCGGCTGGCCGCCATGCCGGAGCCGGACCTGGACGATCCGGACAATCCGGAATGGACCGAGGAGATGTTCGCCAGGGCCTGGACGGTCGAGACCGCGCCGCCCGAGTTTCGCGAACTGTTCCGCAAGCCCCTGGGCCGACCCAAGGCCGAGCGACCCAAGGTCGCCGTCAAGCTGCGGTTGGACCAGGACGTGGTCGAGCACTTCAAGGCCGGGGGTCCCGGCTGGCAGACCCGCATCAACGCCGCCCTCGCCCTGCTGGTCGCGAAGCCCGGTTAAATCCGCGAAAGCTGACCTAAGGGCGCCGTTGCCGCCCTTGCTGTTCCCGGTATGGTCGTGAAAACAACCCTGGGAGGGAACCATGCACGACCTGGTCATTCGCGGCGGCCTGGTGGTCGACGGCACCGGCGCTGCGGCCCGCAAGGCCGACGTGGCCGTGGATAACGGCGTCATCAGCCAGGTCGGAACCATATTGGCGAAGGGTCGGCGCGAGATCGACGCCACGGGCCTGCTGGTCACCCCCGGCTGGGTGGATATCCATACCCACTATGACGGCCAGGTGACCTGGGACGCCTATCTCAGCCCCTCCTGCTGGCATGGCGTGACCACCGTGGTCATGGGCAATTGCGGCGTCGGCTTCGCTCCCGCCCGCCCCGACCGCCACGAGTGGCTGATCGGCATCATGGAAGCCGTCGAGGACATCCCCGGCTCGGCCCTGGCCGAAGGCATGAAGTGGGACTGGGAGACCTTCCCGGAATATCTCGACAGCCTCGACCGTAAGCCCCGGGTGCTCGACGTCGCCGCCCAGGCCCCGCACAGCGCCATCCGCGCCTATGTCATGGACGAGCGCGGCGCCAAGAACGAGGCCGCCACCCCGGACGACATCGCCGAGATGGCCCGCATCACCCGCGAGGCCGTCCAGGCCGGGGCGCTCGGCTTCTCCACCTCTCGCACCGCCCTGCACCGCACCAAGGATGGGGAAGTGATCCCCGGCACCTTCGCCGGCGCCGATGAGATGATCGGCATCGGCCGCGCGCTCGGCGAAGCCGGCCACGGGGTGTTCGAGCTGGCCTCGGACATGACCATTCCGGAGGACGAGTTCGCCTGGATGGCGGCCTTCGCCAAGGAGACCAAGCTGCCGGTCACCTTCAGCCTGCTGCAGTCGCCGTTCCAGCCCAACAAGTGGCGCGACATGCTGGCCCTGACCGCACAGGCACAGGCCAACGGCGCCAACATCACCGCCGGCATCGCCTGCCGCCCCACCGGCATGGTGCTGGGCTGGCAGTCGACCGTGCATCCCTTCATCCGCAAGACCGCCTATCGCGCCATCGCCGACCTGCCCTTCGCCCAGCGCCTTGAGCGGCTGAGGGATCCGGCCGTGCGCGCGGCCATGGTGTCGGAGGTCACACCCCAGGCGGCGGCCATGGGCGCCCTGTTGCAGGACTTCAACAACATGTTCCGCCTGGAGCGGGACGGTCAGCTGGAATATGAGCCCCGCGTCGAGGACTCCGTCGCCGCCGAGGCCACGCGCCGGGGTCTGACGCCGGAAGAGGTTGTCTATGACATGCTCATGGAGAACGGCGGGCTGGGCTACATCTACCTGCCGCTCTTGAACTACGCCGAGCACAACTTCGACCACATCGTCGAGATGATGAACGACCCCAACACGGTGCTGAGCCTGTCGGATGGCGGCGCCCACTGCGGGGTGATCTGCGACGCCAGCTTCCCGACCTACATGCTGACCTACTGGGTCCGCGACCGGTCGCGGGGCGAGCGCATGCCGCTGGAGAAGGTGGTTTCCATGCAGACCCGCGAGACCGCCCGGCTCTATGGCCTCAACGACCGGGGCGTCATCGCGCCGGGCATGAAGGCCGACCTCAACGTCATCGACTTCGACGCCCTGTCGATCCGGGCGCCGGAAATGGTCTTCGACCTGCCGGCCGACGGCCGCCGCCTGATCCAGAAGGCCGATGGCTATCGCGCCACGGTGGTCTCGGGCGTGGTGACCTTCGAGAATGGCGAGGCCACCGGCGACCTGCCCGGCAAGCTGATCCGCGGGCCCCAGGCCGCGCCGGTCCTGCTGGCCGCCGAATAGACCCCGGCCGAGCGCGAGCCTAAGCTGGGCGGATGATCCGCATCGTCCGCCCAGCCGACCATCCCGCCATCGCCACCATCACCGACGCCGCCTTCGGCGGCGAGGCCGAAAGCCTCATCCTGCGTCGGCTGCGGGAGGACGGCGACATGCTGTTCGAACTGGTGGAGCTGGACGCGGACGAGGTCACCGGCCATGTGGCTTTCAGCCGGCTGTGGGCCGACAGCGTCCAGCTGTTCGCCGCCCTGGGCCCGCTCGCCATCCGGCCCGACCGCCAGCGCGCGGGCGGCGGCGGCAGGCTGACCCGCGCGGGCCTCGACCTCGCTAAGGAGTTCGGGGCGCATGCGGTCATGGTCCTGGGCCACCCCACCTACTATCCCCGCTTCGGCTTCACCCGCGAGGCGGCCGCCAAGGTCGCATCCCCCTATTCCAAGAGCCCGGCCTTCATGGCCCTGGCGCTCGAGCCCGGCGCCCTCGACCAGCCCCTGACCGTCGCCTATCCGGACGCCTTCAGGGGTTAGGCTGCGGCGCGGCGGGCTGGGAAGCCGCCTCGGCCTGTTCCATGGCCGCCAGCTTGGCGTTGATCGCCTGGATCTCCTCACGGGTCGGCTTGCGGTGCGGGGCGTAGAGCGTGCCGAGCGCGTGGTCGCCGACGCCGGCCGGCGCGCCAGGGTCGGCCATCGTATAGGTGCGCGCCTCGCCAGCCACCGTCAGGGTCACGCTGTGGGTGGTCGGAACCGGCTGCAGGTCCGGCGGCAAGAGGCCCTGGGTGCGGGCGTCGAAACTGTCGAGAATCTCCGGCGAGAGATGGGCCTCGCCCCCCGCATAGCGCCCGGTGAAGGCGGCGGGCTCTCCCCAGGGGCCGGTCCAGCGATAGAAGATATGCGCCCCGATCTGCTTCAGCTTGACCAGGGTCGGGGCCCAGTAGGGCGCCACATAGACCGCGTGATAGTGGGTGGCCGACCCCACATCCTTGACCACGAAGCCGCCCAGGGCCTGACGCGCCACCGCCTGGGCGCGGGCCCAGAGCGAGGGTTCAGGTGGGCGGTCCAGCGAGCCGTCGCAGGTGAAGGTGAACTGGCAGCCCGTGTGGTTGGCCGCGCCCTGATAGACCACGCCGCAGACCGACTTCGGATAGGCCGGATGGCGCAGCCGGTTCAGCACCACCTGGGCCACCGCCTCCTGGCCCAGCTCCGGCTCCCGGGCGCTCTCATAATAGACGGCCTGGGCCAGGCAGGTGACGGCGCGGGCGCTGTCGTCGGCGTCGGACTTCAGCACGAAGGGGCCCATCGGCCGGATCGGCAGCCGCGAGAAGGGCCGCAGCGCATTGATCTCCAGCGCCGTGTCATTGAGCGCCGTGCCGAAGCCGAGGTCCGGCAACCGACGCAGGTCGAGCACCGCCCAGCCCCGGGGACGGCCCCAGAAGTCGGTGTGACGCGCGGGATCGTGCCGTCGCGCCACGGCGAGCATGGCGGGGTCCATATCGGCGGTCAGTCGATCCAGGCCCCGGTCCGAGAAGGTCTCTGCGACACTGGCCACCCCTGCCGCATGGCCCGACCCCACCGGCAGATAGACACTGGCGCAGGCGGCGAGGCCCCAGGCCGCCAAGGCCACGATGACCCAGCGGACAAGACCGAACCCGGGAAGTTGGGGGTTGAGCGCGCTCAAGTCTTCGGCCGGGTCCTTTGTCGCGTGGTCGCGGAGCCTTGGCGCCGGGATGCGACCGCAAGATGGCGCGCCCCGGAACACACCGCCCCCTGAACGCGTTGCGATATCCGCTGTTGCGCCAGACGGCCAGCGGTCTATTCCTTAATGAGACCCGGGGGCAGAGACCTGCGGACAGGCGGGAGCATATGACGGCGGTGGAGTGGCCCCTCAGGTTTATCTCCCGGCGGTCGCCGCCCCTGCTGCACGGCCTGGCCGTGACGGTCGCCGCCCTGGCCGGCGCCATCGCGACCCGGGGCCTGATCATCGGCTGGCCCAACGCCGCCGGCCTCTCGGCGACCTATTTCCCGGCCTATATACTGGCGACCCTCTATGGCGGTCAGCGCTGGGGCTGGGGCGCCTTGGCCACCTCAATGCTGCTGGGGGCTCTGTCCCAGAACACCTTCCCCAACGGGGTCTCGACCGGTGCGGTCATGGTGATGTTCGCCCTGTCCGGCGCCCTCACCGTCATGGTCGCCTCGGCCCTGCGCGAGACCCTTCTCCGCTACGAGGAAGCCCGCCGCGCCCAACAGATCACCCAGCAGGCCCTGAACGAGAGCGAAGCGCGGCTACGCCTGGCTCAGGAGATCGGTGGGGTCGGCCTGTGGGACTGGGACCTGGCCACCGACGAGGTCATCTGGTCGGCCGCCACCTATCGCAATCTCGGGCTCGAGATCGACCGCCCGGCCGGCGTGGCGGCGATCCTCGAGACCGCGCACCCGGATGACCGCGCCCGTGTCCTTGCGGCCCTGAAGTCGATCCGGGACGGGCGGATGGAGACGACCGAGTATCGGGTGGTGCGCGGGGATGGCTCGGTCCACTGGCTGATGTCACGCGGCGACTTCCTGCGGGCGCCCGATGGTCAGCCGCTGCGCGCCCTGGGCGTCAATATCGACGTCACCGAACGGCGCCAGGCCTTCGAACAGATTCAGGAAAGCGAGGCGCGCTTCAGGGCCCTGGCCGACAGCGCCCCGGTGCTGATGTGGGTGTCCAGGCCCGGCGGCCAGCGCGAGTTCGTCAACCAGGCCTATGTCGACTATCTGGGCGTGCCCTATGAGCAGGCTGTCGACTTCGATTGGCGCGAGCGCCTGGATCCCGAGGACCTGCCGCGCATCCTCAAGGAGCAGGTCGCCGGCGAGGCGGCCCGGCAGCTGTTCACCCTGGAGGCGCGCTACCAGCGGTTTGACGGCGCCTGGCGCTGGATCCGCTCCTTCTCCCAGCCGAGGCGTGGCCCGGACGGCGGCTTCGAAGGCTTCATCGGCATCGCCTTCGACGTCACGGACGCCAAGCGGGCCGAGACCGACCTCAAGCAGATCAACGAACTCCTGGCGACCCGGGTCCGTGAGGCCTTGGTCGAGCGCGATGAAGCCGAGACCGCCCTGCGCCACGCCCAGCGGATGGAGGCCGTGGGCCAGTTGACCGGCGGCGTCGCCCACGACTTCAACAATCTGCTCACCGTGATCATCGGCGCCCTGGATCTGATGCAACGCAGTCCGGGCGACGAGGTTCGCCGCGGCCGCATGGTGGAAGCCGCCCTGGGCGCGGCGCGGCGTGGTGAGCGCCTGACCCAGCAACTGCTGGCCTTCTCGCGCCGCCAGGCCCTGCGGCCCGAGCCTGTGGAGATCGACACCGCCCTGCGCGAGGCCGAGCCCCTGCTGCGCCGCGCGGTCGGCGAGGCGGTCAGCCTCAACTTCACCACCGCCGCCGGCCGGGCCGTGGCCATGATCGACGCCAGCCAGTTTCACGCCGCCCTGATGAACCTGGTGGTCAACGCCCGCGACGCCGTCACCCAGGGCGGGGCCATTCGGGTGGAGACCGCAGTCTGTGAGGTGGCTGAGGGCCAGGCCCTGGAAACCCCGCCTGGGACCTATGTGCGGGTCAGCGTCCACGACACCGGCGTCGGCATGGACGCTGACACCCTGTCGCGGGTCTTCGAACCGTTCTTCACCACCAAGGAGGTGGGCAAGGGCACCGGCCTCGGCCTGTCCCAGGTCTATGGCTTCGCCCGGCAAAGCGGCGGCGGGGTCGCGATCGAATCCGCGCCCGGCCAGGGCGCCTCGGTGCGGCTTTTCCTGCCCCTGTCGGCCGCCCGGGCCGCCGAGCCGCCGACGCCCTCCCCTGCCGCCGCCCAGGGCCGAGCGCTGGCGATCCTGCTGGTCGAAGACGATCTGGAGGTCGCCGAGATGGTCGCAGCCCTGCTCGCAGAGCAAGGCCATGCCGTCACCCACGCCCCCGGGACGGAGGCCGCCCTCGACCATCTCGGCGGCGACCGGCGCATCGACCTCATGCTGACAGACCTGATCATGCCCGGGCCCCTGACCGGGGTGGACCTCGCCCACCGCGCCGTCGGCCTGCGGCCCTCCCTGCCGGTGCTGCTGGCGTCCGGCTATACCGGCGACGCCCTGGCCGCCGCGGACGGCGCGCCGTGGCCGCTGCTGCGCAAACCCTTTTCGGGCGACGCCCTGGCCCGCGCCATCGCCGGGGTCCTGGAGCCGGCTCACAAGCCTGCGTAGAAAAACTGTCATCCATCGCTCTTGGCGCCGGGCCGCCAGGGGTCTATATGTGTCTCATCGGTTTTGCTCCGATTGAGCATATCCGACACGCCGACGGGATCGAAAAGCATCTCGCGGCGTTTTTGAGATCGGTGAAATGCTCATTGTGAGCATAAGGAGGCGCCGGTGGCAGACGGTAATCAGTTCGCGTTCACGCCCGAAGTGGAACGCAGCACCCGCCCCGCCTGGGACAAGGTGAAGCATCACGTCACCCCGATGGAGTGGCGGCTGCACGCCCCGGTGATCGCCGAGATCAACCGCCTGAAGCGTGAGAAGAACGCGGTCATCCTGGCCCACAACTACATGACGCCGGAGATTTTCCACGGGGTCGGCGACTATGTCGGCGACAGCCTGGGCCTGGCCAAGGAAGCCGCCCGCTCGGACGCCGCGGTGATCGTCCAGGCTGGCGTGCACTTCATGGCCGAGACCTCCAAGATCCTGTCCCCGGACAAGCGGGTGCTGATCCCCGATCTGCAGGCCGGCTGTTCCCTCGCCTCCTCGATCACCGGCGCCGACGTCCGGCTGATCAAGCAGCGCTATCCCGGCGTGCCGGTGGTCACCTATGTGAACACCACCGCCGAGGTGAAGGCCGAGACCGACATCTGCTGCACCTCCGCCAACGCCGTCCAGGTGGTCGAGCATGTGGCCCGTGAATGGGGCGTCGACCGGGTGATCCTGATCCCCGACGAGTTCCTGGCCCGCAATGTCGCCCGCCAGACCGACGTCAAGATCATCGCCTGGCAGGGCCGCTGCGAGGTGCATGAGCGCTTCACCGCCGCCGACATCCTGGAGATCCGCGCCGCCTATCCGGACGCCGAGGTCCTGGCCCACCCGGAATGCCCGGCCGAGGTGCTGGAGGTCTCCGACTTCGCCGGCTCCACCGCCGCCATGAACGACTATGTGATCCAGCGTCGGCCCAAGCAGGTGGTGCTGATCACCGAATGCTCCATGGCCGACAATGTCGCCGCCGACGCGCCGTTCACCGAGTTCGTGCGGCCCTGCAATCTCTGCCCGCACATGAAGCGGATCAGTCTCGAGAACATCTATGAAGCCCTGCTGCATGACCGCCACGAGGTGTTCGTGGACCCGGCCATCGCCGACCGCGCCCGCCTGGCCGTGCAGCGGATGATCGACCTGCCGCCGCCCGCCATCCCCGCCCGCTACGACCTCGTGAAGGCTCGCCATCACGTGGACGTGGAACTGATCTGAGCCCAGCCGCTCCGAGGGAGGTCCCTATGGACCGCATCCATCACGACGGCGTCCTGATCGTGGGCGCGGGCCTTGCGGGCCTGTCCGCCGCGCTCTCCGCCGCGCCGCGCAAGGTGCTGCTGCTGACCGGCGCGCCGTTGAACCAGGGTTGCTCCTCCGCCTGGGCCCAGGGCGGCATGGCCGCGGCCCTGTCCGTGGGCGATACGCCCGAGCTACATGCCGCCGACACCATCGCCGCCGGCGCGGGCCTGGTCGATCCGGTCATGGCCGCGCTGCTGGCCCGGGAAGGTCCGGCCGCGGTGCGCCGTCTGGCCGAGCTCGGCGCCCCCTTCGACCGCACGGCGGAAGGCGGTTTCGCCCAGAGCCTGGAAGCCGCCCACTCCCGGCCCCGCATCGCCCGGGTCAAGGGCGACCAGGCCGGCCGCGAGATCATGGAGGCCGTGGTCCGCGCCGTGCTGTCCTCGCGCCATGTCGAGGTCCGGGCGGGCGCGCGCCTGCGCGGCCTGCTGCAGGACGCCGAGGGTCGGATCAGCGGCGTGGTCGTGGTCCAGAATGGCCGGCCGCTGGAGATCACCGCCCCGGCCGTCCTCCTGGCCACCGGCGGCATCGGCGGCCTCTATGGCGTCACCACCACCCCGGCAGAACTGCAGGGCGAGGGCCTGGCGCTCGCCGCCCTGGCCGGGGCGATGATCGGCGATCCAGAATTCGTCCAGTTCCACCCGACCGCCATCGATATCGGTCGTGATCCCGCCCCGCTCGCCACCGAGGCCCTGCGCGGCGAAGGCGCCAAGCTGATCAACACCTCCGGACACGCCTTCATGGCCGGCTATCATGCCGACGCGGAATTGGCCCCCCGCGACGTGGTGGCCCGCGCCATCCATGCGGAGATCGCCGCCGGTCGCGGCGCCTTCCTGGACGCCCGCGAGGCCGTGGGCTCGCACTTCCCGCAGGAGTTCCCAGCCGTGTTCGCCGCCTGCCTGTCCGGCGGGGTCGACCCCCGGATCCAGCCGATCCCCGTCGCCCCGGCCTGCCACTACCACATGGGCGGGATCGTCACGGATGAGCATGGGACCGCCGCCCTGCCCGGCCTGTTCGCCGCCGGCGAATGCGCCTCCACGGGCGTCCATGGCGCCAACCGACTGGCGTCCAACTCCCTGCTCGAGGCCGCCGTGTTCGGGGTCCGGGCCGGCATATCCGCCGCCGCCGAGGCCCAGCCCGGGCCCCGGGCCTTGCGACGCCTGGTGACGCCGGAACTGCCGCCAGCCGCCCTCCAGACCCTGCGCGCCGCCATGAGCCGTGAGGCCGGCGTGGTCCGCGACGCCGCGGGCCTGGACCGCCTGCTGAGCGAGATCGATCGGTTGGAGACCGCCCACGGCCGCGCCGCGCCCCTGGTCGCCGCCCGCCTGGTCGCCGCCGCCGCCCTGGAACGCCGTGAAGGCCGGGGTGGTCACTTCCGCGCCGATCATCCCGAGCGTCAGGCCGCGCAACGGACCTTCATCACCCTGCCGGAGGGGGCGCCCGCGTCCCAGGCCGCATGACCCTGGTCGCCACTCATCATCCCTCCAGCCAGAGATCCAACCGCGATCGCCTGGTCTCCGAGGCGCGTCGGCTGTTCGCAGAGCACGGCTATGCCGAGGTCTCCGTCGATGAGGTCGCCGCCGCCGCCAATCTGACCAAGGGGGCCGTCTACTACCAGTTCAAGGACAAGGCCGACCTGTTCCACGCCGCCTGCCACGCGGTGATGGAGGACGTCGTGCGCCAGGTGGACGCCGCCGGCCGCGGCGCCGGCACGCCGCGCCTGGAAGAGCTGATGACCGGCGGCCGGCGGATGTTCGACGCCTATGGCACGCGGGAAGCCCACCGCCTGCTGCTGATCGATGGGCCCTCGGTCCTGGGCTTCGGCCCCTGGCTGGCGCTGCAGGAGCCGATCGGCGCCTGCCTGGTGGCGGACGGGCTGAAGCACTACGCCCAGGCCGGCATGGTCCCCGCCAACCAGATCGACGCCCTGTCCCACCTGCTGTTCGGCGCCTTTGTCCAGGGCGTGCTGCGCATCGCCTCGGCGCCGCCCGCCGAGCGCGACCAGACCGAGCGCGACGTCCGCGCCGCCACCGGCACCCTGCTGCGGGCCTTCCTGCGCGGCCTGCAACAGCCCGAGACCCCATGATCGCCCCCCTGCCCGACCTGCTGATCGAACCGATCGTCCGCGCCGCCCTGGCCGAGGACCTCGGCCGCGCCGGCGACCTGACCGCCCAGGCCTGTATCGACGCCGACGCCCGGCTCGAGGCGACCTTCGGCGCGCGCCAGGCCGGCGTGGTCTCCGGTCTCGCCTGCGCCCGCCTCGCCATCCTCGCCCTCGATCCCAGCGCGCGGTTCGAGGCCCTGAGCCAGGACGGCGACCTCGTGGCGCCGGGCGCCGTGCTGGCCAAGGTCTCCGCCAACGCCCGCGCCCTGCTCTCGGCAGAGCGCACCGCGCTGAACCTGATGGGCCGGCTCTCCGGCGTCGCGACCCTGACCCGGGCCTATGTGGACGCCGTCGCCGGGACCTCCGCGCGCATCGTCGACACCCGCAAGACCACGCCGGGTCTGCGCGCCCTGGAAAAATACGCCGTGCGCTGCGGCGGCGGGGTCAACCACCGCTTCGGCCTGGATGACGCCATCCTGATCAAGGACAACCACGTCGCGGCCTGCGGCGGGGTCGGCGAGGCCGTGCGCCGCGCCCGCGCCGCCGCTGGTCACCTGACCAAGGTCGAGGTCGAGGTCGACAGTCTGGCCCAGCTGGCGGAGGCCCTTGAGGCCGGGCCCGACGTGATCATGCTCGACAATTTCGCGCTCGAGGATCTGAGACGCGCCGTCGCCCTGACCGCCGGCCGGGTTCAGCTGGAAGCCTCGGGCGGGGTCAATCTGGCCACCGTGCGGGCCATAGCCGAGACCGGCGTCCAGGTGATCAGTGTCGGCGCCCTGACCCATTCGGCGCCAGTGCTGGATATCGGCCTGGACGCGGCCTGAGCAGGGCCGCCACGCCCGCCTGCAACGGGCGGTCCGCCCAGCGCTCGAAGACCACCGCCGCGATCAGCGCCGCCGGGAAGGCCATGCCCCAGAGGCTCCATTGCTCCCAGGCCGGAGGATTGAACCGGGCGTCGACCGCGTGGATGAAGTTGAACCACAGGGTCGCGACGAAGACATGGGTGATGTAGAGCGCGAATGAGACCTTGGCCGCCCGGTCGGCGAGGCCGGACCGACCCCGCGCGGGGACCTCGCCGGCGGCGCCGATCAGCACGCCGAGCAACGCCATGGACGGCAGGTCGAACTTGCCGGTCGCCTGCAGCACGCAGAACCCCGCGAAGGCTGCGATCGCCTGCCAGGGCGCCCAGCGCCGCAGCGGCCAGCCGGCCTCCGACGCGCGGGCCACGAGCGCGCCGAACACGAACAGCGGCAGGGCCCGCATGACCCCCAGATTCGAGGGCAGGTCGAACACGCCTTGGCCATACAACGCCTCGCTGACCAGATCCGCGCCCGCCAGCACGCTCACCCCGATGACCAGCAGGCTCGCCGCCGGCCAATCTCCGAGGGTCCGCCGCCAGAGGGTCGGGAAGCCCGCATAGCAGACGATCAGGGCCGACAGCGTCCAGGTCGGCACGTTCCATCCCTCGCCGCGATGCAGGCCCCAGGCCTGGATCAGCGCCAGCTGGGCCGGCCAGTCGCGCCACTGGACCTGGGCGGCGTTGTGCGGCGCGCGCCCGGCCATCTCGGCGGCCCCGATCACCGCGGCGAAAGCGACCAGCATGACGACGTGCGCCGGCCAGACCCGCATCACCCGGCGCAGCAGGAACTGTTCGTCGGACACCTTGCCCAGGGCGATCTGGCGGCCATAGGCGCGGCCCAGCACATAGCCCGAGAGGATCAGGAAGAAGTCGGTGGCCAGATAGCCGCGATCGAACAGCGGGCTGAACAGGTCGAGCTTGATGGGGCTGTCGAAGCGGTAGTGGTAGAGGACGATCAGGCCGGCCGCCGCGAACCTCAGCAGGTCCAGCAGGGCGCTGCGCGGCGCCCGCTCCGAACCGGGTCCCACGGCGGCCGGCGGTGATGCGGATCCGGACGGTATGGTGAACGCTCCCTTGACGCCTTCAGCGGGTCAGAAGCGCACCGCGCGGTCGAAAAGGAAGGGGCCCCTCGCCCATTCCAGGTAGTTGAATGCCCCGCCGTGACGGTCGCTCGCCTGTCAGGAGTCGCGGCGGCGGCGCACTCTCCCGACAGCCTCTATCGGCTGCGTCAGATCATCTCAGCCGAGCCGCCAGCGCCCCTCCGCAAGCCCAGACTGCAAGGCCGCGAGCGTCGCCTCCAGGTCGAGATGGGTGGTCTCCAGGACGTGGGTTTCAAGCGCGCCCAGATCCGCCAGCTGGGCGTAGAGCGGGCGGATCGGCGCGTAGTCGGCGATGGGCCGCTCCAGGCGGTCCCGGGCGCGTTGACGGGCCAGGGCCTCGCTCGGCCGCAGCACCACATAGTCCAGCCTGACCCCAGACCGCGCGGCCTCGGCGCGATAGACCTCCAGGAACCAGGGGCCGACCACCCAGTCCAGCACCGTGAAATAGCCCCCCGCCGCGAAGCTGAAACAGGCCGCCGCCAGGCTGCGCGACAGGGTCAGGTTCTGGGCCTGGGAGGCCGGCTTCCAGGGCTCGATGAAGCCGGAGCGGATATAGTCCATGAAGTCGTCGCCATGCACATGGACGCCCATGGGCGCGGCCTCGGCCAGGCGGCGCGCGGCCGTGGTCTTGCCCGCGCCCGGCGGGCCGGTGAGGATCAGGACCTGGCCGGGCGGCGTGTCGTTCATCCGCCCAGCCTAACCGGTTCCATCTAGGGCGCGAAACTGGCGGGATGCTCCAGCTGCAGGGCCACGAACCGCGCTGTTGGGCGGCCATAGGCGGCGGTGATATCCCCGATCATCAGCGGGATCGGCTCGCCTCGCCGCAGCTTCGCCTGGCGGCTCGCCCCCGGCAACTCCGTCACGCCCAGCACGGTCAGGCCGTGGCGCGACACCGCCCCCTGGGCCGGGGTGACCGCATAGGCCTTGGAGCGCAAGGTCCGCGACCAGCCATCCAGCTCGGTGGCGAAGGCCAGGTCGTCAAAGCCCGGTCCAGCCGCCACCGCCACCTTCTGATGCTCCCAGAAGGCCAGCAGATTGCCGGCGGCGGTCTGCAGCATCGGCGGGGCCAGTTGATAGGCCCGCGCGTCATGGGCGATGCTGGGCCGATCGAGACCGAGGCGCGCGGCGGTGGCCAGCATCACCGGCTCGCCCGCGAGTTCACGGACCAGCTGCAAGGCCGCCGGAACCGAGGCGCTGACCCCGGCGGTGGTGGTGATCCGCCCATCATCGACCCAGCGGGCGTCCATGCGCCAGGCGACCTTGGGCCAGCGCTTCAGCCGGGTCTTGCGCGAGGCCCAATGGGCCGTGGCCTGACGACCGTCCAGCAGGCCGGCGCTGGCCAGCACCAGGGCCCCGTCGCAGATCGAGACGATCCGCGCGCCACGCCGCGCCTGGGTCCGCAGCCAGGCGGAACGGGCCGGGTCATCGATCCGCATCATATAGGGCACGATGACCATGTCCGGCCCCTCAGGATGGGCGCGGTCGAAGCTGTCGCGGCTGGCCTGGGGCTTCACCCGTCCGATCCCTGGCATCAGCGGCACGGGGGCGAGGTCGGAGGACACCACCAGCACATCCACCGCGCCGGACTCCGCCAGGATCGCATAGGGGGCGATCAGGTCGGTGGTCTCGGTCCCGGACGGATCGGCCAGGATCGCCACCAAGGGCCGGGCGTGGCCCGCAGCGGCGGGACCGGCCGTCGCGCTCAGCACGGCGGCGGCGAGGGCCGCCAGCGCGCGACCGATCATGCCCGGACCTTCAGCCGGCGCGCGGCCTCCTCGGCGGCGGCCATGCGGCCCGCGCCGGAGGCCTCCATGCGCTGGCGCACGGCCGCCACGATCTCCGGCGGGGCGGTCTCAGGCCGGCCGGCGTTGAACGGCGGCGCGGGGGAATATTCCAGGCCCAGCTGCACCGACTGCGCCAGGGTCTCGCCGGCCAGTTCGGCGGCCATGACGAAGGCGAAGTCGAGCCCCGCCGTCACCCCGCCCCCGGTGATGACATTGCCGTCGCGCACCACCCGGGCCTCGTCGACGATCACGCCGAACGGCTTCAGCATGTCGCGCCAGGCCCAATGGCAGGCCGCCCGCTTGCCGGTGATCAAGCCGGTCGCCGCCAGGATCAGCGAGCCGGTGCAGACGCTGGTCAAGTACTTGGCGCCCGCCGCCAGCCGGGTGACCTCGGCCATATAGGCCTCGTCCAGCATGGCCGCCGTGGTCCCGAACCCGCCGGGCACGCAGATCACGTCGCAGCGCGGGATGTCGGCCAGGTCGGTCAGCCGGGTGAACACCAGGCCATCGCCCTCGATATCGACCCCGCCCTTGGAGGCGACGATCACCTTGGCGCCGGGGATGCGCGAGAACACCTGGTGCGGGCCGGTGAAGTCGAGGTGGGTGACCTCGGGATAGATCGGGATGACGATGATCAGCTCGGCCATGGGAACCTCCTGGGATTTGACGCGCCAAGGGTGGCAGGCCTAGGGTCTGGCGGAAATGCCATTCTTCCCTCGAAAGACGCCATGACCCGCCAGCTGGGCTTCGTGATCTTCCCGGACTTCCAGATCCTCGACGCCACCGGCCCCCTGGCCGCCTTCGAGATCGCGGCCCGCTATGTCCCTGGGACCTATGAGCTGCGGATCATGGCCGCCGAGCCCGGCCTGGTGCGCAGCTCCTGCGGCGCCCTGATGAGCGCTGGCCCGCTGGAGGGTCCGCTCGACACCGTCATCGTCTCCGGTGGCGAGGGCACGCGGCCCGCCGCCCTGCACCCGGTGCTGATCGCCTGGCTGCGGGCGCTGACGCCCCGGCGCACCACCAGCGTCTGCTCCGGCGCCTATATCCTCGCCGAGGCCGGACTGCTGGACGGCAAGCGCGCCACCACCCACTGGGAGCGGACCCAGGACTTCGCCAGGCGCTATCCCAAGGTGCGGCTGGAGCCCGACCGCATCTACACCCGCGACGGCGACGTCTGGACCTCGGCCGGCATCACCGCCGGCATCGACCTCGCCCTCGCCTTGATCGCCCAGGACCTGGGCGAAGACATCGCCCGCCGCGTCGCCCAGCAACTGGTGGTCTATCACCGCCGCCCGGGCGGCCAGTCGCAGTTCTCGGCCTTGATCGAGATGGGCGGCCGGGCCGGGCGCTTCGCCGAACTGCTGGACTGGATGCGGCCCCGGCTCGCCGAACCCCTCACCGTCGAGCGCCTCGCCGATCAGGCCGCCATGAGCGCGCGCAACTTCGCCCGCGCCTTCGCCGCCGAGACCGGCATGACCCCGGCCAAGGCCGTCGAGCGCCTGAGGCTGGAGACCGCCCGCGAGCGGGTCGAGGGCTCCGCCGACCCCATAGACCGCATCGCCGAGACCGCGGGCTTCGGCGATCCCGAACGCATGCGCCGCGCCTTCATCCGCGCCTTCGGCCAACCGCCCCAGGCCTTGCGCAGAACCGCGCGAAGCTAAGCCTTCGCCGCCGCCAGGGCGGCCACTTCCTTGCGCAGCAGCTTCAGGGTCTCGTTCTGGCGCTTGATCATCTGCATCATCTCCTTGTCGCGCAGGGCGTCGACCTTGTCGTGCAGGTGCATGATCTCCAGCTCGGCCCGCAGATTGACCAGATAGTCGTGCTCGGCGGCCTCACGATCGCGATCGGCCTGACGGTTCTGGCTCATCATGATCACCGGCGCCTGGATCGCCGCCAGCATGGACAGCATCAGGTTCAGGAAGATGAAGGGATAGGGATCGAAGGACAGGCCGAAGACCCGGGTCCCCACGTTCCAGCTGATCCACAGGGCCAGGGCCAGGAAGAAGCCGAAGATGAAGCTCCAGGACCCGCCGATCTGCGCCACCCGGTCGGCGGTGCGGTCCCAGAAGCTGCGATCATCGCTCTTCAGGGCGGGGTTGAGCGCGCTGGGCGCCTCGGTGGCGATCAGGTCGATGACGCTGCGCTGCACCGGCGTCAGGGCGTCGTAGTCACAGGCCAGCAGCTGCTGGGCCAGTTCGGCATGGCGTTCCGTCTTCGTCATCGCGTCCTCGTTCCTTGACCTGACCGTCCGTCAACCTGTTCGATCAGCATTCGCACGCCCAGGTTCAGCCGCAAGGTCGACCGGGGCTAATCACAGACAAAGGCGCGGCCAAGGCGCCGCCCACGGAAGGACCGGGATCATGGCTGTCGCCGCCAAGGCCGAGGGACGCCGCTGCGTCTTCATCACCGGAGCCGCCAGCGGCATCGGGCTCGCCGCCGCCAAGCGCTTCGCCGCCGAAGGCTTCTTCGTCGGGATCGCCGATATCGACCAGCCGGGCGCCAAGGCGGCATTGGCCGAGATCGGACCCGGCAATGGCGTGGTGCTGAACCTGGATGTGCGCAAGCGGCCCGAATGGGACAAGGCCCTCGCCGCCTTCGCCAAGGCCAGCGGCGGGCGGCTGGACCTGCTGGTCAACAATGCCGGCATCGCCCGGTTCGGCTGGCTGGAGGAACAGTCCGAGGCCGATCTCGACCTGCAGATCGATATCAATGTGAAGGGCGTGATCCACGGGGCCCGCGCCGCGCTCGACCTGCTGCGCGCCACACCGGGCTCGCGGCTGATCAATATCGCCTCCTGCGCCGGCCTGTTCGGCTCACCCCAGATGTCGATCTACGCCGCCACCAAGTTCGCGGTGCGCGGCCTGTCCCAGGCGCTGGACGCGGAGTTCGCCCGCTTCGGCGTGGGGGTCGCCTGTGTCATGCCCTGGTTCGTGGAGACACCGATCCTGGACGCCGGGGCCGAGCGCTCGAACCGCACCATCCGCGACGCCGTCAAGGACGGCGGCCACGTGGTCTACACGCCGCAGGACGCCGCCCAGGTGATCTGGGAGGCCAGCCAGGGCCAGGCGCTGGAATATATCGTCGGCGACCGGGGTAAGCAGGTCCGGTTCATGACCCGCTTCTTCCCCAACCTGATCAGGAAGCAGATGAAGCGGGCGCTTTGACGGGCTGGTCGGCGGGCCGCACCGCCGAGGTCGGCGTCAGCCGCGCCGGCTTGGGCGCGTCGGCGGCGGAGGCGGTGGCCTTGCTGTCGGCGGTCCCGGAGCCGGAGCCGGCCGGGCCCGTTAGAGCCGCCGGCGCGCCGGCAGGCGCCTCGGTGATCACCGCTGAAGCCAGGCGGTAGTCGGTCGGCCCGCTGGTCGGCTGGCCGCCCTGGGCCAGGCTGGCGAACATCGGCTGGCTGGTCTGTTCCGGCGCGCTGGCTTCCGCCTCGGCCAGGAAGGTCTGCGGGCTCACCCCGCCGCCGAACCGATAGAACACGTGCAGACCCACCTGGGCGACGCGCAACAGGTGCGGTCCCCAGGCCGGGGCCACATTGATGGTGTGGAAGTGGGTGGCGTTGCCGACCGCAGCCATCACGCTGCCGGACAGGGCGCGCGCGGCCACGCGCTCGGCGCGGTTCCAGGCGTCTGGCTCACGGCCCCGGCGCATCGAGCCGTCGCAGGCGAAGCTGAACTGGCAGCTGACGCCTCGGGCCGCGCCCTGGAACACCACGCCGCAGACGGTCTTGGGGAAGGCGGGCGAGCGCACGCGGTTCAGCACCACCTGGGCGACGGCGGCCTGGCCGGCGGCGCCTTCGCCCCGGGCCTCGAAATACACCGCCTGGGTCAGGCAATCGAGCTCACGCGAGCTGTCCAGCGCCCCGGTCAGGTGGAAAGGCGCGGCGGCGGGCATGAAGGGCGAGCCGAAGGCGGCGCGCAGGAACAGGGCCGACTGGATCGGCCGGTCGTCGGTGACCTGGCGCTCCAGCCGCTCGGCGAGAATGGCGCTCTGGCGGTCGCGCTCGGCCGAGCCGGCGACGGTGAAGGGGTCATGAGCCCGCGCGATCCGCAGGACGCCCGGGGCCATGGCGGCGGCCTCGTGCTGCAGGACGGTCTCGGAGAATCCGCCTGCGGCGGCCTCGGCGATGCGCGAGGCGCGGGCATGGTCCGTGGCGGCGCGGGCCATTCCGCCCGCGAGATAGGCGGCGCCGAGGCCCAGGCCGATGCCCGAGCCGATCAAAGCGGCGCTGGTCAGCGCACGCCAATCGGCGCGCGTCTGGAAGGTAGATGTCAAAGGTGAGAATCCCGTGTGGCGAGGGCATTGGCGCCCCCCGACATCGTTGTGTTCAACGGCCCCTGCTCTTGCTGGCGGCGGTCGAAAACGGGCCTGTCCGATACACGTGGAAAGACAAGCTACGGCGAAGTTGAGGTGCTTATGACCAAAGCGCTGCAGATTCGCAACCCGGTATTGCGCTGCAGCATGAATTTTCATGTGGATAAGCTTAACCACGTCGATCGGGAACCTCGGCTGCACAGCGCCGTTGGACAGGGCGAGCCTTTCAATTCGCGGAGAAAATCCATGCGCAAGACCCTTGGCCTGCTGGCCGTCGCCGGACTGGCCCTGACCCTCTCGGCCTGTGGCCACAATGTCGAACAGCGCGCGGCCACCGGCGCGGTGACCGGCGCCGTCCTGGGCGGCCCCGTCGGCGCGGCCGCAGGCGCCGCCGTGGGCACGGTGGTCAGCAAGACGGTCGACCCCCACCACTGATCCGGGGCGCTCTCCCAAGGTCGCCTCCAAGGTTGCAGCGTCTAGTCCAAGTGCGTCATGCGCGCATCCGGACGGTCGCTAGATTCGTAGCCCTTGGAAACGAACCTGGGAGAGCGACGCCTTGGCGCATCTGGTCCTCGCGGCCCTGACACTGGCCGCCGTCATCGCCATCGTCGCGACCGGCGCGCACGGCGTGTTCTGACGGCAGGCCGCCTTCTTACGGTCATCATGGCGATCAAGGATCGTGGCGGGCCTCGGGCGGCGGATTGACCGGACGACCGGGGTTTTACAGCCCCGCTGGAGCGCGTAGGGAAACCGCAACGCCTCCCCGTCGTCAGGACCGCCCCTTGCGCTCAGCCCTTATCGCCCTCGCCGTCGCCGCCCTCGCCGCCTCCAGCGGCCAGGCCGCCGCGCCCAAGCCCGCGCCGGCCGCACCGCCGGCCGCCCAGGACATGGCCATGGGCAATCCCAAGGCCAAGGTGGTGATCGACGAGTACGCCTCGCTCAGCTGCACCCACTGCGCCCACTTCAACAATGAGATCTTCCCGGGCTTCAAGGCCAAATATGTCGACACCGGCAAGGTGCGCTACGTGCTGCACGAGTACCTGACCCCGCCGGAGAACATCGCCGCCGCCGGCTTCCTGGTCGCCCGCTGCGCCGGGCCGGCCAGCTATTTCAAGGTGGTCGACGCCTTCTTCCGCTCCCAGGCGGAGATGTACGAGAAGGAGGACCTCAGGACCCCGCTGCTGGCCGCCGGCAAGCTCGGCGGCCTGGATGAGGACGCGGTCAAGGCCTGCCTGGCCAACCAGGACCAGATCCAGGCCCTGGAGACCCGGGTCCAGACCAGCATCGACAAGGGCGTCAACGCCACCCCGACCTTCTATGTCAACGGCGTGAAGGCCCAGGAAGGCGTCATGACCCTCGACCAGCTCGACACCGCCATCGCCCAGGCCCGCAAGCCCGGGAAGAAGAAGTAGACCAGAGACCCGCTGCTCCCCCGCTGGGGGAGGAGCTTTGCAGCCGCCACCAAACCACCCTGCTGACAGCTCCTGACACGCCGCGCCCCTAGCGTCCGGCCAGCAAGCCACCTAGGTTCAGGTTCATGTCCCGTTCCCCCACGTCCGGCGTCACCGAGGCGCCCGCTGTCTTCGACTATGACGAGGCCACGACGCCCATGCTGTGGACGCCGCACCGCCCTGCGCGGCCGGCCAAGTCCGAGGGCGGGCGGGTGTTCAAGCTGGTCAGCGACTATGAGCCGGCCGGCGACCAGCCCACCGCCATCGCCGAGCTGGTGGCCGGCCTGGAGGGCCGCGAGCACGACCAGGTGCTCTTGGGCGTCACCGGCTCCGGCAAGACCTTCACCATGGCCAAGGTCATCGAACAGACCCAGCGCCCGGCCCTGATCCTGGCCCCCAACAAGACCCTGGCCGCCCAGCTCTACAGCGAATTCAAGAGCTTCTTCCCGGAGAACGCGGTCGAGTTCTTCGTCTCATACTACGACTATTACCAGCCGGAGGCCTATGTCCCGCGCACCGACACCTACATCGAGAAGGACTCCTCGATAAACGAGCAGATCGACCGCATGCGCCACTCGGCGACCCGGGCGATCCTGGAGCGCGACGATGTCATCGTCGTCGCCTCGGTCTCCTGCATCTACGGCATCGGCTCGGTCGAGACCTATACGGCCATGACCTTCAGCCTGTCGGTGGGTGACCGCATCGACGAGAAGAAGCTGCTCGCCGACCTGGTGGCCCAGCAATACAAGCGCAATGACCAGGCCTTCGAGCGCGGCACCTTCCGCCGCCGCGGCGACACCATCGAGATCTTCCCCGCCCACTATGAGGATCGCGCCTGGCGCCTGTCCCTATTCGGCGACGAGATCGAGGCCATCACCGAGTTCGACCCGCTGACGGGCAAGAAGACCACCGACCTCGAGACCGTGAAGGTCTATGCCAACAGCCACTATGTGACGCCGCGCCCGACCCTCAACCAGGCGGTCAACCAGATCCGCGCCGAGTTGAAGGAGCGCCTCGACTGGATGGTGGCCAATGGCAAGCTGCTGGAGGCCCAGCGCCTGGAGCAGCGGACCACCTTCGACATGGAGATGATCCAGGCCACCGGCTCCTGCGCCGGGATCGAGAACTACAGCCGCTATCTCACCGGCCGCCGCACCGGCGAGCCGCCGCCGACCTTCTTCGAATATATCCCCGAGAACGCGCTGCTGTTCGTCGACGAGAGCCACCAGACCGTGCCCCAGATCGGCGGCATGTACCGAGGCGACTATCGCCGCAAGTTCACGCTGGCCGAGTACGGCTTCCGCCTGCCCTCGGCCATCGACAACCGGCCGCTGAAGTTCGAGGAGTGGGAGGCCATGCGCCCGGCCACCGTCCACGTCTCGGCCACGCCGGGGAACTGGGAGATGGAGAAGACCGGCGGGGTGTTCGCCGAACAGGTGATCCGCCCCACCGGCCTGATCGACCCGCCGGTGGAGATCAAGCCGGTCCACAAGGACGGCTTCAGCCAGGTCGACGACGTGATCGACCAGGTCCGCCAGACCAACAAGCTCGGTTACCGCTCCCTGATCACGGTCCTGACCAAGAAGATGGCCGAGGACCTGACCGAATATATGCACGAGCAGGGCCTGCGGGTCCGCTACCTGCACTCCGACGTCGACACCATGGAGCGGATCGAGATCATCCGCGACCTGCGGCTCGGCGCCTTCGACGCCCTGATCGGCATCAACCTGCTGCGCGAGGGCCTCGACATTCCCGAGTGCGGCCTGGTCGCCATCCTCGACGCCGACAAGGAAGGCTTCCTGCGCTCAGAGACCAGTCTGATCCAGACCATCGGCCGCGCCGCCCGCAACGTCGACGGCCGGGTGATCCTCTATGCCGACAATGTCACCGGCTCCATGGAACGCGCCATGGCCGAGACCCAAAGGCGGCGCGAGAAGCAGGAGGCCTACAACCTCGAGCACGGCATCACGCCCGCCAGCATCAAGTCCTCGATCAAGGAGATCCTCGCGAGCCCCTACGAGAAGGACCGCGTCACCGTGCCGGTCGGCGTGGCGGAGGATGGCTCCAAGCCGTTCCTGGGCGACAACTTCAAGACCACCCTCCGCGACCTGGAGGCCCGGATGCGCGAAGCCGCCTCCAACCTCGAATTCGAGACCGCCGCCCGCCTGCGCGACGAGATCAAGCGCCTGAAGATGCTCGACCTGGAATTCGCCAACGACGCCCTCACGGCGCCCGGCGAGGCCGTGGACAAGAGCGCGGTGAAGCGGGTGAAAGCCGAGGCGCGGGCTGAGGCTGCGGAGCGGTTCCGGAAGGGGCGGAAGTAGGCCCCAATCCTGCAGCGCGCCCCGCTACCTGTGCCGATACGGAGCTATGGCTATGCGTGGACGTGCGTTGAAGGTGGTGGCGGATAACGGGGCCAAGCGGGTCGAGCCTGCGCCCCTGGTTGTCGAGGCTGTCGCGCTGGTCGAGGCGGCAGCGCCGCCGGCGCCGCCCGAGCGGATCTCCGACCAGGTGAAGCGGCTGCAGGCCGAGGCCCGGGGACTGGCGCACAAGCATGTGCTGTCCCTGAAGACCGCGCTTGAGGAGTTGAAGGTCCTGGCCGAGGACATCTCCTCAGGCGGCGACGTCTATCCGGCCGGGGTGCGCGAGATCGCCCGGCGACTGGTCGAGGACTGCGAGGCCCGCGCCCAGGCGGTGGCGTCGCTCGCCATGCGGAACTGATCGTCCGCGCCAAGGCGCTGACCGGGGTGGAAGACACCGCGTCTCTGGTCCGCCAGGCCCTGGTCACCCTGGTCCAGGATGAGAGCGCCCGTCGGCTCGCACGACTGGGCGGCGGCAATCCCGAGGTCGAGGCCAGCCCCCACGGCGATCCGCACTAAGGCAAGAAATCTAGTCCACGAACCACACGAACCACACGAACCCCTAGGTCAGCGCGGCCCCGTTCGTGTCGTTCGTGTGGTTCGTGGTCAATTCTTCCTGGCGGCCGAGCCGCCTCAACCAGGTTCGGCGACCCCCAACCCAGGCTCAGATCGCCATGTCCTGGGCCCGGTCGGACTCGCGGCGGACCAGGCGGTTGATCTCGGCGGTGAAGCCCCGGGCCAGGTCGATGCGACGCCGGCGGGCTTCCGCCGCCGGCGCCTCACCGGCAGAGATCCAGTCCGCGCGGAACAGCTCCAGCTCACCGGCCACCCCGAACTCGGCGGCGGCCAACCGGGGGACGGACCGGCCGACGCCGAACACCTGGTCGACGGCCACCGCCGCCGCCCCGAGACCCAGCAGCACATATCCAAAGGCGAAGGACCCCAGCGTCGTGGCCGCGACGGCGGGGATGGCCTCACGCAGGGCGGGCGTCACCGCACCGACCGCGATGAAGGCGCAGCCCACGCCGCGCAACAGATGGGAGGCGGCCTGGGCCAGTCGGCGACGGCGCGCATACCAGCCGATCCGCTGGCGGGCGAAGGCCTCGCGCGCGGCCAATAGTTCGCGGAGCTCCGCGTCGGCCAGGGGAACCAGGTCCAGCCCCGCCACGACTCCCAACCGAACGGCCATGCCGCGCCTCCTCCCAGATGCTTTAGAGGGGCTTACAGCCGGCAGAACGCGCCCGGCGATGCGGGAAATGGACGCAGCGATCAACCCACCAGGTCGCCGAACGCCTGGCTCCGCCGCAGCCACGCCGCCGCGTAGCCGCAGATCGGGGTGATCCTCAGGCCCTTGGCGCGGACGTCGGCGGCCAGCGCCGCCATCAGCCGGCCCGACGCGCCGGTTCCGCGCAGGGCGACGGGCGCCTCGACATGGTCGATGAACAGCCGGTCGCCGGCGCGGCGATAGTCGGCCCAGGAGGTCAGGCCCTGCTCGACCATCTCGTAGCGGGCGCCGGTGTCTTTGAGATCGCTCATGGCCTGAACATAAGCGCCTCGCTAGGCATTGCGATCCCCACTAGCCTCGCGCAGCATCACAATTCCCGGAGACCGTCATGAACCCTCGCGTCCTGATCCTCGCCACGGCGGTCGCGCTCACCCTGTCGGCCTGTTCCAAGACTGGCGACCAGGCCGCCAAGCCGCCCGCCAACGGCGCGGCCGCCCCGCCCTCCCAGACCGCGCCGAAGCGCAAGCCGGGCCTGTGGGAACAGCGGGTCTCCAATGGCGACTTCGTGCAGGTCAGCCGCATCTGCCTGGACGAAGCCACCGACGCCAAGCTGTCCTGGTGGGGCGCCCAGGCGACCCAGGATGTCTGCGAGAAGAACCTGGCCTCCAGCACGGCGGACGGCGGCTGGCGGTTCTCCTCGGTCTGCGACATGGGCTCCGGCGGCAAGACCACCACCTCGGGCCTGGCCGCCGGCGACTTCAACAGCCACTACCAGATCACCGCCGAGAGCTCGACGGTCGGCGCCCAGACCCCGATGATGAACGGAACCCGCAAGATGGTCATCGACGCCGCCTGGCAGGGGCCCTGCCCCGCCGGCATGGCGCCCGGCCAGATGTCGCTCCCCGGCGGGGTGACGATCAATCTGCTCGATGCGGCGAAATAGACGGTCGCCTGTCGGGACGGCGCGGGCTCGCCCGTCCTAAGCGCAAACCTCAATTCAGGAGCACGTCTTGGCTGTCCCCGTAGAGATCGAACCCCGCAACGACCGCGAACTGGTCATCGCTCATCTCATGGAGGCGACGCCCGATCAGCTGTTCAAGGCCTGGACCACGCCGGAACTCTATCCGGAATGGTTCTGCCCCAAGCCCTGGCGGGCCGAGGTCTCGCGCATGGACCTGCGCCCGGGCGGCGCCAGCGACATGATGATGTATGGGCCGGACGGGGAATCCTTTCCGAACGGCGGCGTCTATCTGGAGATCGATCCGGGCAGGAAGCTGGTCTTCACCGACGCCTTCAGCGAGGGCTGGGTTCCCAATCCGGACTCCATGATGACGGCGGTCCTCACCTTCGAGCCTCAGGCCGACGGCCGGACGCTCTATACGGCGCGGGTCGGCCATCCCAGCGTGGAGAAGAAGACCCAGCACGAGGCCATGGGCTTCCGGGAGGGCTGGAACGTCGTGGCCAGCCAACTCGAGGCTCTGGCGAAGACCCTCTGAGCTAGACCAGCTCCACCGCCACGGCCGTCGCCTCGCCGCCGCCGATGCACAGGCTGGCGACGCCGCGCCGGCCGCCGCGCGTCTCCAGCGCCGAGATCAGGGTGGCCAGGATCCGCGCGCCCGAGGCGCCGATCGGGTGGCCGAGCGCACAGGCGCCGCCATTGACGTTGAGCCGGGCCCGGTCGATCCCCAGCTCCTGCTCGGCGACCATGGCCACCACGGCGAAGGCCTCATTGACCTCGAACAGGTCGACCTCCTCGACGCTCCAGCCGGCGCGGGCCAGCACCTTGCGGATGGCCGGCACGGGGGCGGTGGCGAACTGGCTGGGCTCGTGGGCGTGGCCGGCATGGGCGGCGATCCGCGCCACCACCTTCATCCCCAGCTTTTCCGCCACCGAGGCCCGGGTCAGGACCAGGGCTGCGGCCCCGTCGGAGATCGAACTGGCGTTGGCCGCGGTGATCGCCCCGTCCTTGGCGAAAGCCGGCTTCAGGGTCGGGATCTTGGCCGGGTCGGCCTTGCCCGGCTGCTCGTCGGTCTCGACCAGCAGGGTTCCCTGGCGGCTGGTCACCTCGACGCCAACGATCTCGCGAGCAAAGGCCCCGCTCTCCACCGCCGCCTTGGCGCGGTTCAGGCTGGAGATGGCGAAGTCGTCCATGGCCTGGCGGCTGAACTGATAGGCCCGGGCGGTCTCCTCCGCGAAGCTGCCCATCAGCCGACCGGGCTCATAGGCGTCCTCCAGGCCGTCGAGGTACATGTGGTCATAGGCCGTGTCGTGGCCGATCCGCGCGCCGGCCCGGTGGCGGGCCAGGATGTAGGGGGCGTTGGTCATGCTCTCCATGCCCCCGGCCACGATAATGTCGACCGATCCGGCGGCCAGGGCGTCATGGGCCATGATCGCAGCCTGCATGCCCGAGCCGCACATCTTGTTGACCGTGGTCGCCTCGACGGACTTGGAGAGGCCTGCGCCCAGCGCCGCCTGGCGGGCCGGCGCCTGGCCGAGGCCGGCCGGCAGCACGCAGCCCATGATGATCTGCTGCACCTGGTCGGGGTTCAGTCCCGCCCGTTCCACCGCCGCCTGCACGGCGGCCGCGCCGAGGGCCGTGGCCTTGACGGAGGAGAACACCCCCTGGAAGCCGCCCATGGGCGTGCGGGCGAAGGACGCGATGACGACGGGATCGGAAGCTTGGGTCATGGGAGGGATATAGTGCCTGCGCCCCCGCCTGGGGAGGACCGACGTTGCGTCAGGTGGCGCAGCCTGAAGCCAAGCCTGAAATTTACAGAATCTTATCCACGAATACTGATCAGCACCCTCAGTCCACCAGAAGATGTAACCGCTCGCCTCGATTAGATTATGGCGAGATTCGGGCGTCGCGATTGGACGGTTAGTCTAACTTTAACTCGCGCCACGGATATTGTGCTCGCTGAACCAATCAGTTCGGCGCAGCCACGCTCAGGGGATCTAGACTTGGACTTCGTGAAGAGATTCATCGCTGACGAACGTGGCGCGACGGCGATCGAATACGGGCTGATCGCAGCCCTGATCTCCATCGTCCTGATCACCGCCATGACCAATCTGAAGACCAAGATCAGCGGCACCTACGCCAAGATCGGCAATGCGATGCCGCAATAGAGGTCAGCCGACCTCGATCTCGGCCCGCACCGTGCGGTCGATGAAGCCGCCGCCCAGCACCCGGCTCGACGCCTCCGGCGCATAGAGCACACAGGCCTGGCCCGGCGCGACGCCCTCCTCCGGCGTCTCGAACTCAATCCCGATCACCCCGTCGACCAAGGCCAGGCGCCCGGCTACCGGCTCGCGCGTGGAGCGCACCCGCGCCAGCACCGGCCGGCCCAGGGCGGCCTCGATCGAGGCGCCTTCGCCCAGCCAGTTGGTTTCCTTCAAGCCGCAGGCCCGGGTCAGCAGCGCCTCGCGCGGCCCGACGATCACCTGGCGGCGCTCGGCGTCGATGCGGGTGACGAACAGCGGATCGCCTACCGCCACGTTCAGCCCCCGGCGCTGGCCGATGGTGTAGCGGGTCACGCCCTCGTGGCGGCCCAGCACGCGACCGTCCATGTGGACGATCTCGCCGGGCACGGCGCCCTGCGGTCGCAAGCGGTCGATCACCGTGGTGTAGCGGCCTTCCGGCACGAAGCAGATGTCCTGGCTGTCCGGCTTGTCGGCGATGGCCAGACCCAGCTCGGCCGCCGCCCGACGCACCTCCGGCTTGGGCATGCCGCCCAGGGGGAAGCGCAGATAGGCCAGCTGCTCGGCCGTGGTGGCGAACAGGAAATAGCTCTGGTCGCGGGCCGGGTCGGCGGCGCGGTGCAGTTCGGGGCCCATCGCGCCCGCCTCGCGGCGCACATAGTGGCCCGTGGCCATGGCCGCGGCGCCCAGGTCGCGGGCCGTATCCAGCAGGTCGCGGAACTTCACCGTCTGATTACAGCGGATGCAGGGGATGGGCGTCTCGCCGCGCAGATAGGCGTCGGCGAAATCCTCGATGACCTGTTCCTTGAACCGGCTCTCATAGTCGAGAACGTAGTGCGGAATGCCGATCGCCTCGGCGGCGGTGCGGGCGTCATGGATATCCTGGCCGGCGCAGCAGGCGCCCTTCTTCTGGATCGCCGCGCCGTGGTCATAGAGCTGCAGGGTGACGCCGACCACGTCATAGCCGGCGCGGGCCAGGAGGGCGGCCGTCACCGTGGAATCCACTCCGCCGGACATGGCCGCCACCACGCGCGATCCCGCAGGCAGCCCCACGGCGGCCCGGGCCGCTTCGACGGCGGCGTCGGTGAAAAGCGCGTTCATGGGGCCTATGTAGCGGCTCGGCGGCGGTTTTGCGAGTTCACCGCCGATATCTCTCCGGCGCGACTTGGCGAACAAGGTTATCGTAAATAATCACGAGGAATTCAGCTGGACCTTGTGGACGCCTACCCAGTCTTCAAAGTAAATTTCAGGATGGGACGCCGTCTCAAGAGGATTTTCGATCCCGAAGGTCACCCTGGATACGCCGTGTTGAGCCCCTATCGCATCTATGTCCTGACCCCGCAGGAGCGCATCAGCGACGCTCAGGAGGCTGACTATGCGGATGATCAGGCGGCGCTGGAGGCGGCTCAGGCCCTGAAGGGCGACCGCTTCGCCGCCGAAGTCTGGTCGGGCGAACGGCTGGTGCGGCGGATCGGCGGCGAGTTCTCGCTCTGACCCCGGCCGGATCGGCCTATTTGATGAAGTTCAGCAGCGAGGTGTCCTTCAAGGTGACGAACACCTGGGCCGCCGCCTGCACCGCCAGCTGAGCCTGCTGCAGGTCGCTGGCCGCCTTGGTCATGTCGGCGTCGGTGATGCCGCCGATCATGCCCTTGATGCTGGTCACCCGATTGGTGAGGTCCTTCTGGACGTTGTCCACCCGGGTCTGGACCATGCCGTTGCGGGCGGCGTTATTGACCAGGTTCTGGTGCAAGGTGGACCAGCTGCTGAGCTGCCCCTCCAGGAAGGTCTTCTGGGCGTCGGTCAGGATGCCGTTGAACGGCCCGGCGCCGCTCTGCTGGAAGGTCTGGATGGTCTGGAACGAGGTCAACAGGTCGGTGCCCAGGCCGTCGGCCAGCAGACCGGTCTTGACCGTGGTGGAGTCGTCGACCTTGGCGTCCACCGTATAGGTGTCGTTGTGGAAGAAGCTGGAGATCGGCTGGCCATTGGTCAGGTCGGCCATGATCTGGGCCGACACCGGCTGGGTGTCGATCTGGCCGCCGGCGAACAGGTATTTGCCGCCATAGCGGGCGTTCAACCCCTCGACCGCATTGCCGAAGAAGCCCTGCAGATCCTGCATCAGGGTGTCGCCCCGGCCGCTGGCCAGGGCGTCGGCGATGGTCTGGCGCACCGAGTCGGCCGAACTCGCCACCTGGTTCAGGGCGAAGTCCTGGGTGGTCAGCTTGTCCACCAGGCGGGCGTTGTTGTCGGTATAGCCCTGCAGCCGGGTGTCCACGGCCCGCATCGAGGTCAGGATCTCGGCGTTGCGCGCATAGTCCTTCAGATTGGTGCCGTTCTTCTGGGTCGCAACCCGGTCGCCGGCGTCGGTCTGGCTCTGCTGAGCGGCCATGATGTTGGTCAGGACCGCGCTGTAGCTGCCTCCCGTCGAAACGCGATTCATCTTGCTAGGCTCCTAGGTCAGATCATGTTCGTCAGGACGTCGAACATGTCCTTGGCCGCGGTGATCATCCGGGCCGAGGCGTTGAACGCCTGCTGATAGGTGGTGAGGCGCACGAGCTCCTCGTCGATATTGACGCCTTCGGTGGCCTGACGCCGCGAGGTGGCTTCGTTGGCGACCGAGGTCGCCGACTTGCTGCTGGTGTCGGCGGCCTGCGCCGTCCGGCCCACCGCCCCGCCGAATTCCGAGGCGTAGCGCGACAGGCTCATGGTCACAGAGCCCAGGGTCCCGGCGGCGTCGAAACTGGTCAGCACGTCGCCCGCCTGGGACATCGACGCCCCGCCGCGCCCGTCGCCGGGGCGGATCGAGGAGGCCGGCGGGGTGGCGGTGAGGTCCAGCTGGGCGAGCGCCAGCTTGGTCGGATCGCCGGTCAGGGTCGGATCGACCTGCAGCCGGCTGGCGCGGCTGGTGCGCTCGAAGGTCGACAGGCCGAACAGCTTGGAGATCGACGGTCCGCCGATGCCGCGCTGGGTGTGGTCGGCGGTCACCGACAGGGTGATGTCGTAGGAGGTCGTGGCCTTGAAGGCGAGCTTGCCGTTCGCGTTCAGGCTGAACTGGCCATACTGACCGACCCCGGTCCCCGTGGCGTTCAGGGCGTCGACCAGTCCCTGCATGTCGCTGGGGGCGGCCGGCACCGGCACGCTGACATCGAACACCGGCTTGCCATTGGCCAGGGCCAGGCGGAAGGCGATGGTGTCGCCGGGCGTATAGCCATTGGCGTCCGAGGCGGTCATGCCGGTGTCGTAATTGGTCGGCCCGCCGGTCGAGCGCACCAGATCGTTCAGGCCGAAGAAGTGCGAGAAGGCCCGCCCGGCCTTCATCGAGGTGCCCTCGTCGATGGCGACGCCGTTCGTGCCGGTGGCCGCAAGGGTGAGCGCCCCGCCGCTGAACGACGCCGTCGCCGTGCCGCCCAGGGCGTTGTTCAGGTCGGTCAGGAAGGAGGCGTCGGCGAAGCCGGTCCCCGCCCCGCCATTGACGCTCATGGTGTGGGCGTCAAAATCGATGGCCACGGTCTGCTGCACCACGCCGGTGTTGTCGACCACCGCCACCGTGGACTTGCCGGTGAAGTGGGCGATGGCGGTCGGCAGGTCCAGGCCGGTGTCGCGGCCGGTCAGGCTGGTGGGCGCCGGCACGGCGGTCGAGGCGTTGTGCACCGCGTTGATGCGGTTGGCGGCCTCGTTCATGAACTCGCCCAGCTGGTCGGCCAGCCCCGGCAGGTTCTTGTCGCGCAGGTCCATCAGCGCCCGCACCTGGCCGGACGAGGCGGCGATCGGCTGAGGCGACCCCACGCCGCCCGAGGGCTCGATGGCGATGAAGGCCTTGGTCGCGTCCGTGCGGTTATAGCTGAGCGTCGCGGCCTGATCGCCGGCCAGCTGGAACCCTTCCTCCGTGCGCACCGTCACCCCGCCGTTTTCGCGCGGCGTGACCTGGATGCTCAGCAACTTGGAGAGCTGGTCCACCAGGCTGCTCTGGATGTTCTCCGAGCCGGAGGAGTCGCCGCGCGACAGCCGCGCCCGGCTGATGTCGGAGTTCAGCGAGTTGATCTGCTTCAGCAGGTCATTGGCGTTGGTGATATCGGTCTGGGCCTGGGCGTCGACCGTGTCCCCCAGCGAGGTGATCTGGGTGTTGATCCGTTGGGCTTCGTTGACGAAGTCCTGGACGCTGGACAGCGCCTGGCCGCGCATCAGGCTGGAGGACGGGTCATTGCCCGCCGCCGAGAACGACGACCAGATATTGTCCAGCCGGGTGAAGAAGAAGCTGTCGCCTGAGGGGTCGCCGAACAGGCCCTGGGCGTTGTCGAGATATTGCGACATCGAGCCCCACTTGGCGGAGTCCGAGGTCGCCGTCATCGAGGCGCCCTGCAGATACTGGTCGGTCACCCGGTTGATGCCGGTGATCTCGACGCCCATCCCCATGCCGCCGACCACCAGCGGCTGCTGGTCCACGGTCTTGCGGACGTAGCCGGTGGTGTTCACGTTGGCGATGTTGTCGGACACCGTCCGCAGGCCGGTCTGGGCCGCGATCAGGCCCGAGGCCGCCGTCTTCATCGCGATGCTCAGGGACATGACATACCCTCCGCCCGGCAACCCTTGCGCGCGACCCGGCGAATTCTGCCGGGACCTTAACTAAGCGCCCGCGCGAGGGGCAGGGAAAAATCCATATAAATCAACACCGACCCATTCGAAGGCCGCTGCCGTCCCGATCATGGGCGCAAGACTGGCGCCAAGATTAACCATAAGGGCCAACCGGGCTCGGCCAGCCGCGCGAACACCCCTCTCTGGACCGGCAAGGGACGCCACATGACCCCCAGGCGCCCGGCAAAAAGCGCCGCGAGCAGAGGTTTCCGAGGCCTTAACGGCCTATTTTTGTCCTTGTTTTTCAATTGCCTGGCCCCACGCCCTGAGTTGGCGCGGAGGTTGCTCTGACAGGTTCGAATGACCGTGGCGCAGCAAGCGCCTTCCCGTCGGACCCTCGCTTCCTCGCTGGGCCCAAGACATCACGGACACCATGGCTGCAGGCTTTTCCATCGCCGCTCAGACGGCTCAGACCTCCGGCGTCGCCGGTGCGGGCGCGAACGCGGCCGTGGGTCTGTTTGGAAAGACCGCTGCGGCCGGCCACGGTCAGGTGAACGGCTTCGAGACGCTTCTGGCCGCCTTCTTCGGCCATCAGGGCATGAACCCGACCGGCGCGGCGGCCAACGCCCTGCTCGCGGCGGCGGGCAAAGCCGCCGGCGCTGACGCGACCCAGGCCAATGGCGCCGCCAAGACCGGCGACGACAAGGCCGCGGACGCTCTGGCCGCCGTCGACGCTCCGGCGAGCCCGGACGCCACCGCCACCGCCCTGCTCTATATGCTCTCCGGCCAGACCCCGGCCGCGCCGCAGCCGGCGACCACCGCCGCCAAGGCCGGTGAAGGCGCTGTCGCCACCGACGACGCCCTGCTCGCTGCTGGCGGCAAGGGCGCTGCGCACGCCGCTCAGACCGCCCGCCTGGCCAATGCGGCCAATGACGCGCTCGACGCCCATGCCGCCGAGATCGCAGGCGACGACGCCGCCGGCGTCCCAGACCTCGGGCTCCCCGCCCAGGCCGCACAGACCGCTCGCGCCGCCGGCCGGGCCGGTCAGGACGCGGCCGCCTATGCGCCAGCTGGCCAGGGGGCCAATGCCGCCGCAACGCCGGTCGCCCCGGTCGCCGCCGCCCAGATCAAGCCGGAGGCCGCGCCGCCCGCCGAGCCGCCGCCCATCGACGCCGCCCAGGCGCTCGAGGTCGCGACGCCGCCCACGCCGGAACTCCAGGCGGTCGCCGCCGAGGCCGCGCCGCCTGCGCTCCTGACACCCGCCGAACGCCCGACCAGCCGCGCCGCCAAGGCCGCCGAGGCCCGTAAGGAAGGCGGCGCCGCCCCGACCACCGCCACGGCGGCGGCCAGCGCGGCCCAGCCGGCCACGGCGACCACCGCCATAGCGGCGACGGGCGCCCAGGCTCAGGGCGCCGATACGGCCGACGCCGTGGACCCGGCGCTCGGCAAGGCCGAGGCCGAGACCAAGACCGACGCCAAGGACCCCACCAACCAGCCCGCCGCCGCCCCGGCCCTGGCCGCCGAGCAGGCGACCGGAACCAGCCGCGCGACCGTACCGGTGCGCGGCTCTCCGGAGACCGTGGCCAGCCTCGCCGCCCAGATCGTCAAGAAGCTGGACGGCCGCACCACCCGGTTCGACGTCGAACTGAACCCCGCCGATCTCGGCCGGGTCGATGTCCGCATCGAGATCGGCGCCCACGGCCGCCTGACCGCCTCCATGTCCTTCGAGAACCCCCAGGCCGCCGCCGAGCTGCGCGGCCGGGCGGATGAACTGACCAAGGCCCTGGAGCAGGCGGGCTTCGACATGTCCGGCGGCATGTCCTTCGACGTCGCGGGAGATCGCGGCCAGGCCAACCAGAACCAGACCGGGCAATCGACCTCCGACGGCGGCGGCCAGGCGCGCGGCCGCGCCTTCCAGGCCGCGCTCGACACCGCCAGCGGCAGCGCCGACGCCGCGCTTTCCAGTGCGCTCGCCTATCGCACACGCCCCGCTGCGGGCGTGGACATCAGGATCTAGATCATGGCTGTCGACTCCACCACGGGCGTCACCACAAACGCCACGACCGACACCGGGGCCCTGGGCAAGGCGCGCCTGGCGGCGAACTTCGACACCTTCATGACGCTGCTGACCACGCAGCTGAAGAACCAGGACCCGCTGTCGCCGCTGGATTCGAACCAGTTCACCCAGCAGCTGACCCAGATGACCGGGGTCGAGCAGCAGATCTATTCCAACGACCTTCTGAAGCAGCTGGTCACCAACACCGGCAGCGGCATCTCGACCGCCGTCGCCCTGATCGGCAAAGAGGTCAAGGCGACCTCGGCCGACGCCGGCCTGGTCAAGGGCAAGGCCGACTGGAGCTACACCCTGCCCTCCGCCGCCGACAGCGTGCAGATCGAGGTGCTCGACGCCAATGGCAAGGTCGTTCAGGTCGCCTCGCCCACCGACAAGACGGCCGGCGACCACACCTACAGCTGGAACGGCAAGGACCTGACCGGCAAGCAGCTGGCCGACGGCGGCCCCTACACCATGAAGATCACCGCCAAGGACGCCTCTGGCGCCGCCATCACCCCGACGGTCTTCGTCAAGGGCGTGGTGACCGGCGTTCAGCAGACCAACGGCAAGACCCTGATCACTCTGGGAGGCGCCCAGATCCCCTGGGAGACCGTCACCAGCATCAATCAGATCGACAGCGCCTCGACGAGCTCCACCTCGTCGACCACCACCAACCCCGCCACGACCGACACGGCCGCCTGATGGCCCACCGGTTCTCCCTGACCTCTGACACGACCTCGACAGTCAAAGAAGGCATGCCCGCATGAGTATCAACAGCGCAATGGCCGCCGGCGTTTCGGGGCTGATCGCCAACTCCTCCGCTCTGGCGGCGATCTCCGACAACATCGCCAACGTCAACACCACCGCCTACAAGCGCAACGCCGTCGACTTCGCCAACGTCGTGACGTCCCAGGCGGTCAAGGGCCGTTACTCGGCGGGCGGCGTCCAGGCCGTGACCCGCACCTATGTGGCGCAGCAGGGCCTGATCCAGACCGCGTCCTCGCCCACCGATCTGGGCATCTCCGGCGACGGCTTCTTCGTCGTCACCGACAAGAGCTCGGGCCTCACCGCCTCCGACCCGCGCAAGTTCACGCGCTCGGGCTCGTTCAGCGTCGACGCCGACGGCTTCCTGGTCAATGACGCCAAGCTCTATCTGCAGGGCTGGCCGGTGGCCAATGACGGCACGGTCGACACCAGCCCGTCCGACCTGAGCAAGATGTCGGCGATCAACGTCAAGAACCTGGGCTCGGCGGTTCGCGCCACCTCCAACGTGGTCATCAACGCCAATGTCGACCAGCGCGGCATCACCGGCTCGGTCGGCGACACCGGCTATGTCGCCACGGCGGCCTCCACCTCCATGGCGGGCTACGCCGACAACCCGCAGGGCAACACGGTCTATAAGCCCGACTTCACTATCGAGATGAACGTCATCGACTCGGTCGGCGACACCCACAAGCTGGCCATGTCCTTCCTGAAGGACTCCACCGCCCCCAACACCTGGCACGCGGAAGTCTATGCGGTCCCGGCCAGCGACGTGGTGGCCAACGGCAACTCCGGCCAGCTGGCCTCGGGCTCGGTGGTGTTCAATTCGGACGGCACCTTCGACAAGACCAACACCACCCTGTTCGGCGGCGCGGGCAACACCCCGTCCCTGACCATCGACTCCTCGACCGGCGGCGTCGCCCCGGCCTGGGCCGCCAGCAAGGGTCTGGCCTCCTCGACCATCGCCCTCGACCTCTCCAAGCTCAGCCAGTACGCCTCGGTCTCCAGCGTGAAGTCGGTGAACCCCGACGGCGCCCAGGTCGGCAACGTGGTCGGCGTGGAAGTCGACGAGAGCGGCGTGGTCTCCGCCATCTTCGACAACTCGGAAATCCGCAAGATCGCCCAGATCGGCCTGGCCACCTTCCCGAACCCGGATGGCCTGAAGCCGGTCAGCGGCAATGCCTATCAGCCGACCATTCCGTCCGGCGACTTCTCCGTGAAGCAGCCGAAGGTCGCCGGGGCCGGCCAGATCGCCTCCTCGACCTTGGAAGCTTCGACCGTCGACCTGTCCGCCGAGTTCACTGGCCTGATCTCGACACAGAAAGCTTACTCAGCGTCCTCGAAGATCATCACCACGGCCGACCAGATGTTGGAAGAGTTGATCAGCATTAAGCGATAAGTCTTGATGTTAATCAGCTTTAACTTGCCTCGACATCTTTGACTGTGTCGGTTTAGTACACGGGGGAGCGAATGGTTAGACCTTTCTTTACTATTGCGATTCACCGGCTGTTATGTCCTGCCGGTTATATTCCCACTGAAGAATGATGGTGGGAAAGGCGTAAAGCCATGTTGCAACAACAGCAGACCCGGACGAACAGCCGTGGCGAACCTTACGTGATCGGCCCGACCGGCGCGCCTTTGACGATCGGCGACCTTCCGCCGACGGACACCGGCCGCTGGGTCATCCGGCGCAAGGCGGAAGTCGTGGCTGCGGTCCGTGGCGGACTGCTCACGCTCGATGAAGCCTGTGAGCGCTATTCACTGACCAACGAGGAATTCCTCGCCTGGCAGAAATCTATCGACCGGCACGGTCTCGCCGGCCTGCGGACCACCCGTCTGCAACAGTATCGCTGAACCCCTAGCTCCCCCCAGACTAGGTTCACGACCCGCGCCCGCATCCCCCCAGATGCGGGCGCAACTGTTTTTGAAAGATGGGCCCGCATCCCCCCAGATGCGGGCGCAACTGTGTCTGGACGACGGACCCGGTTGTCCGCACATCCTCGCCCAGCGAGCGACCCTTCCCGGACCTTCGTTCTCCCAACAGGCGTTCCTTGGCACGCCTGTCGCAAGCCTGTGCTTGCATCAGGCGTACGGAGGGGGAAACCGTGTCGAAACAGGACGGACTTTGGTTTGGGGCGGTGGGCGCGCTGGTCTGGGGCGCCGCGACCCTGTTCTACGTGGCCTTTGCGCGCGGCGTGATCGAGCAGGCCTTCTGGTTCTACGCCCTCAACGCCGTGCTGGTGGCCGCCGCGACGGCGATGTTCTTCCAGCTCACCGCGCGCCTGCGCCACCTGCCTCGCCGCAGGCGGGTGATCGCGGCGCTGATCTATGCCGCGCCGGGCGTGCTGGGGGCCTGCGCCCTGGCGGTGAACTTCGCCCGGCTGCTGCCGCAGATGCCGCCGGAAAGCGTCGGCCGCTACACCACCCTGGTGATCGTCGCCAACGCCCTGCTGATCGCCCAGGCTCTGGAAAAGCCCGCAGCTAAGCGGGCCTGATCCGCCAGTCCTCAGCCTCGGTCAGCCGGGTCACCAATATGGTCATCCGCTCTCGCTCCCCGGCCCGGCGCTCGACCAACAGCCGCGCCACCTGGGCGTCGTCGTGGAAGGCGTAGCCCTTGATCGCGTCCAGCAGGGCCTTGGCCAGGTTGTCGAGGTCCATCCATGGCGGGTCGCCGACATATTCCATCAGTATCTCGACCGCGTACTCGCCCCAGGCCGGCCGCGATCCGCGCCAGGCCTTGCGGAAGAATTCGTAGATCAACGGCTTGTAGTAGCGCGCTTGCGTCGTCACGCCGTCGACAACGATCTCGATCCCCGCCGGGATCGACCGCGCCCGCACCTTGCCGTGCTGTGTCCAGGTCTCGTCCATTGACGGTCCATAGGGCCTCTCGTTCTTGCAGTCTCGCCCGTGTTCGCTAAACCGGCGCGGCGAACTGGCTGGAGGCTTGAAAGACATGACCGCGACCCGCACCGAATCCGACACCTTCGGCCCCATCGAGGTCGCGACCAACGTCTATTGGGGCGCTCAGTCCCAGCGCAGCCTCGGCAATTTCAAGATCGGCTGGGAGAAGCAGCCCAAGCCCGTGATCCGGGCCTTGGGCATCGTCAAGCGCGCCGCCGCCGAAGCCAATATGGAGCTCGGCCGCCTCGACCCGGAGATCGCCAAGTTCATCATCGCCGCCGCCCAGGAGGTCATCGACGGCAAGCTCGACGACCACTTCCCCCTGGTGGTCTGGCAGACCGGGTCGGGCACCCAGTCGAACATGAACGCCAATGAGGTGATCTCGAACCGGGCCATCGAGATGATGGGCGGGGAGATGGGCTCCAAGAAGCCGGTCCACCCCAACGACCACGTCAATATGAGCCAGTCGTCCAACGACACCTATCCGACCGCCATGCACATCGCCTGCGCCGAGCAGGTGGCCCGCGAGGTGATGCCGGCGCTGGAGCATCTGCACGCCGCCCTGGCGGCCAAGCAGGAGGCCTTCGCCCACATCATCAAGATCGGCCGCACCCACACCCAGGACGCCACCCCCCTGACCCTTGGCCAGGAGTTCTCCGGCTATTCCCAGCAGGTCGCCAGCGGCGTCCGGCGGATCAAGACCACCCTGGGCGGCCTCTATGAACTGGCCCAGGGCGGCACCGCCGTCGGCACCGGCCTCAACGCTCCCGTGGGCTTCGCCGAAAAGGTGGCCGAGAAGATCGCCGCCATCACCCACCTGCCCTTCGTCACCGCCCCCAACAAGTTCGAGGCCCTGGCCGCCCACGACGCCATGGTGTTCAGCCACGGGGCGCTCAACACCGTCGCCGGTTCGCTGTTCAAGATCGCCAACGATATCCGCTTCCTGGGCAGCGGCCCGCGCTCGGGCCTGGGCGAACTCAGCCTGCCGGAGAACGAGCCGGGCTCGTCGATCATGCCCGGCAAGGTCAATCCGACCCAGTGCGAGGCCCTGACCATGGTCTGCGCCCAGGTGTTCGGCAACAACGCCACCATGACCTTCGCCGGCGCGTCCGGCCATTTCGAGCTCAACGTCTTCAACCCGGTCATGGCCTATAATTTCCTGCAGTCCTGCCGCCTGCTGGCCGACGCCGCCATCTCCTTCACCGACAACTGCGTGGTCGGCATCGAGGCCCGCGAGGACAACATCAAGGCCGCCCTCGAGCGCTCGCTGATGCTGGTCACCGCGCTCAACGGCAAGCTCGGCTACGACACCTGCGCCAAGATCGCCAAGGCGGCCCACAAGAACGGCACCACCCTGCGCGACGAGGCCGTCGGCGGCGGCTATCTGACGAACGAGGAGTTCGACCTCTATGTCCGTCCCGAGAAGATGATCAGCCCGGGCTGATGATCCAGCTCGTCCGGATCGAGGACGGCCTCCCTGAAGGCTTCGAGCGTCTTCGCGCCGAGGCCGCCGCCGAGGGTCACCGGCACATGGACCGCCTGGCCGCCGAGTGGGCGGCCGGTGAACCGCGCTTCGTCGCCCTGCTGGCCGCCCTGGCTGGCGGCGGCCTCGCCGGGATCGGCGGCCTGACCGTCGAACCGGAACCGTCGGAAGAACCCGCCCTGCGGATGCGCCGGCTCTATGTCGGCCCCGCCCATCGCCGCGACGGCGTCGGCCGCGCGATCGCCACCGCCCTGATCCAGGAAGCCTTCGGCCAGACCGCCCTGATCACCGTCCACGCCGGCGGCGACGCGGCGGCGGCGTTCTGGGAGGCCCAGGGCTTCACCTCCGTCGCGAACCGCCCCTGGTCGCACCAGCTGCGCCGCTAGCCGGACGCACGGAACCGGATTATCTTCGGCCCATGGGCAAGACCGAACTCAAGATCGACGCCGATCTCCTCGCTCAAGCCGAGGCCGCCGGCGTGCTGACTGAACGCGTCGTTGAACGTGCGCTGCGTGAAGCTCTGCTGGCCGCTTCAGGCCCAGCCGCGGCAGCTGCGGCGGCTGACGCCAGGGCTGCGAAGTGGGCGGAAGAAAACGCCGAGGCCATCGCCGACTACAACCGACGCATCCGCGAGCGAGGCGTCTTCAGCACCGGTTTGCGGACCTGGTAGGTGCGGCAGTTCGACGTTCTTGAGAATCCGAACCGAGCGACGCGACAGCACAGCCCGTACTTGATGGTCCTTCAGTCCCACCATCTGGAGCCGATCGAGACGATCTTTTCTCACCCCGCTGGTTCGCGACGGTCAGAGGGCACTGACCTCCGTCGACCTGGCGATTGAGTTCCGAAGCGAGTCGCTACTGCTCGCCCTCGCCGAATCCGCAGGCGTGCCAAAGGCGGGCTATGGCCCCGCGATCGCCTCCCTCGCCGCCTACGAAGACGAGATCCGCCGCGCCCTGGACCGCCTGTTCACCGGCTTCTGAGCGCTACATCTTCCGCTGAACGGCGAAGTCGGCCAGGTCTTCCATGGCCGGGCGCCAGCTGTTGGACGCCGCGAATTCGCCAAGCGCCGCCTTGGCGTCGTCGGCATAGTGGGCGGCCAGCTCCAGGGTCGCGGCCTCGGCGCCGGTCTCGGCGATCAGCCGGCGAGCCCGTTCGAAGTCGCCGTCCTCCTGCTCGCGCCGCGCCACGGCCCGGTCCCAGAAGGCCTTCTCGGCCGGCCCCGTGCGGGCGATGGCCAGCAGCAGCGGCAGGGTCGCCTTGCCTTCGCGGAAGTCGTCGCCGGAATTCTTGCCCAGCGTCCCGGCGTCGCCGGAATAGTCCAGCGCGTCGTCCACCAGCTGGAAGGCCAGGCCCAGGTTCTGGCCGAACCGACGCAGGTTGCGGCACTGCTCGGCGCTGGCGCCGGCCGACACCGCCCCGGCCTCGGCCGCCGCCGCGAACAGCTCGGCGGTCTTGGCGCGAATGATGTCCAGATAGGTGTCCTGCGGCAGGTTGAGGTCGTGGCTGCGGGTCAATTGCAGCACCTCGCCCTCGGCGATCACACGGCTTGCCCGGGCCAGGATTTCCAGCGCCTGGATGGAGCCGGCCTCGACCATCAGCTCGAACGACCGCGCGAACAGGAAATCGCCCACCAGCACGCTGGCCGGCGCGCCCCAGATCAGGTGCGCGGCGACCTTGCCGCGACGCAGCTCCGAGGAATCCACCACATCGTCGTGCAGCAGGGTGGCGGTGTGGATGAACTCAACCGAGGCCGCCAGCTTCAGGCAGGCGTCGTCGCGGGCCCCGGCCAGGCGCGCGGCGGCGATGGTCAGCAGCGGCCGCAACCGCTTGGCCGAACCGCCGATCAGATGCTCGGCGAGCGCCGGGATCACCGCCACCGGACTCTGCATGCGATCGCGGATCAGGGCGTCGACGCCGGCCATGTCCGGGCGCGCAAGCTCGAGGAGCCTATCCACCGAGGCGGGCTTGGCGACGACCGCGGCGCTGGCTGCGTCCACGAAATCTCCAGTCATGGGCATGGGACCTGGGGGAGTCCCGTTTGCGAAAGCACAATGGGAACGCGATAAGGCACGGTCAAGGCGAGCACAAGCCGCGCGCCGCCCCCCATCGGGTTCCCCACCGTTTCCATGCGCGACATCCCGCCCGCTTCCGCCCCGTCCGAACCCGCTCCCGACACCACGGAGGATCGCCTGCTGGACGGCGCAATCCTACTGCGCCAGTCGGCCAAGGGCTATCGCGCCGGCCTGGACGCGGCCCTGCTGGCCGCCGCCTGCGACGCCGCTCAGGGCGCGCGGGTGCTGGAGGCCGGCTGTGGTCCCGGCGCGGCCCTGCTGGCGGCGGCGGTGCGGCGCCCTGACGCAGGCTTCACCGGGGTGGAGCGTGATCCCGCCGCCGCCGCCCTGGCCCGGGCCAATGTCGCGGCCAATGGCCTGGCCGGCCGGGTGGAGATTCTCGAGGCCGACATCGGCCAGCCCTTCTCGCGCCTGGGGCTGAAGCCCTTCGACGCCGCCTTCGCCAATCCGCCCTTCTTCGACGACCCCGGCGCCCTGCGCGCGCCGCATCCGGCCAAGACCGAGGCCTGGATCGCCGAGGGCGGGCTGGCGGCCTGGGCCGGCTTCCTGACCAAGGCCGTGCGCGAGGGCGGGACCATCACCCTGATCCACCGTGCCGATCGGCTGGCCGACATCCTGGCCCTGCTGGCGCCCAAGTGCGGCGGGTTCCAGATCCGCCCGATCCACCCCCGCGCCGACGCCCCGGCCAAGCGAGTCCTGGTCCGGGCCATCAAGACCGGCAAGGCGCCGCTACAGATCCTGCCCGCCCTGGTGCTGCATCCGGACGAGGGCGCCAAGCACACGCCGGAAGCCGAGGCGATCCTGCGCGGTCAGGCCGCCCTCGGCTGGGCATAGGCGCGCGATCGGCTAAGGTCCCAGGCGTCCCGCCCGGAGTTCCCATGCGTATCGCCCTCGTCCTCGCCGCCGCCCTCTTCGCCACCTCGGCCCTGGCCGCCCCCCATCCCCGCGACGCCGAGATCAAGGACGCCGACACCCGGGCCTGGTGGCATGCGAGCGAGGCCCTGTCCGGAGACGACATGGAAGGCCGAGATGTGGCCTCGCCGGCCTATGACCGCGCCGCCCACCTGGTCGCCGACCGCTTCGCCAAGGCCGGCCTCAAGCCGGCCGGCGAGCACGGAACCTGGTTCCAGGAGGTCCCGCTGCACGAGGTGGCGGTGACGTCAGCCAGCTTCGCCCTGGTCCGGCCTGACGGCGGCCAGGCGCCGCTCGTCTTCCTGCATCAGATCTCCATCCGCCCGACCGAGGACAGCCCGGCCGGCCTGGAGGCGCCCCTGGCCTTCCGCGGCTATTGCGCGCCCGCCGACCTGACCGACATGGCCGGCAAGATCGCCGTCTGCTTCAACACCCGGCGCAAGGGCCTGACCACGGCGGCCCAGCGGATCGCCGCCGCCCAGGCCGCCGGCGCGGTCGGCGTGGTCCAGGTCGATGATCCCGGCTTCACGATCGAGCCCTATCGCTGGCCGGCGGCCTACGCCCGCGCCATCGCCTTCGCCGACGCCAAGCCCGCCCCGGCCATCCCGGCCATGACCCTCAGCCCCGACGGCTTCGAGGCCATGATCGCCGGCTCCGGCCAGTCCGCCGCCGCGATCCTCAAGGCCGGCGGCGACAAGCAGCCGCTGCCCGCGTTCGACATCCCTTCGCGCCTGAAGCTGAGCCTGACTTTGGCGCGCCGCGACTACACTTCGAAGAACGTGCTCGGCGTCCTGCCGGGGACCGATCCCGCCCTCGCCCGCCAGAACCTGGTGCTCAGCGCCCACCTCGACGGCTACGGCTTCGGCGAGCCGGTCGGCGGCGACAGGCTCTATAACGGCGCCCTCGACGACGCGGCCTATGTCGCCCTGCTGGTCCGCCTGGCCGAGCGCCGGCATGGCCATGGCTATCGGCGCAGCGTCGTCTTCGCCGCCTTCACCGGCGAGGAAAAGGGCCTGCTCGGCGCCAACTGGTACGTGAAGCATCCGACCGTGCCGGCCGACAGCCTGGTCGCCGACCTCAATCTGGATCAGCTGCGCCCGCTGTTTCCCCTGAAGATCCTCACGGCGCTCGCCGTCGACGACACCAGCCTGGGCGCGACCGCCCGCCAGGTCGCCGGGTCGATGGGCATCGAGATCCGCCCCGACCACGAGCCGGAACGCGGCCTGCTCGGCCGCGCCGACCACTGGCCGTTCATGGGCATAGGCGTGCCGGCCATCGGCTTCATCTTCGGGTTCGATCCGGGGACCGAGGCCGAGGCCCGCTATCGCGAATGGTACCGCGTCCGCTACCACCGCCCCCAGGACGACCTGACCCAGCCGATGGACTTCGACGCCGCCACCCGTTTCAACAGCTTCTTCTACAAGCTGACCGCCGCCGTCGCCGACGCCGAAGCCCGCCCATCCTGGACGCCGGGCAGTCCGCTCGCGCCCAAGCCCTAGTCGGCCCCAGGGAGATCATGCCGGCCCCATCGCCTGCTTGCGATCCAGGGAGCTCAGCACGAATTCCGCCAGGCGGTCGGCCGCCGTCGGGATCGCCGCACGCGGCTTCAGCAGCGCGATCTCGGCGTCCTCCAGCCAGGGCAGGTCCTCTGCGGCGCCCAGCACCTTGAGGTCCGGTGGGACCATGTCGCGCGGCAGCACGGTCAGGCCCAATCCTGCCCTGAGCGCCGCATGCTGCCCGGCCAGGGAGGGGCTGGTATAGGCGGCCCGCCAGGTCCGGCCGCGCGCCTCCAGGGCCGCCACCGCCCGCTTGCGGTAGACGCAAGGCGCCGGCGCCACCACCAGGGGCGCAGGCTCCCCCGGCTTGAGCACCGCCGCGTCGGCCGCCACCCAGACCAGGGGCTCGCGCCAGACCCGCACCCCCAGGTCCGGCCCCAGGGGCTCGCGCTTGACCAGGGCCAGGTCCAAGGCCCCCTCGCGCAACCGATCCAGCAGGTTGAGCGTCAGGTCGCAGGTCACCGCCAGCGCCACTTTCGGGTGGGCGCGGGAGAACTGGCCCAGGATCTCCGGCAGGTGGACCGTGGCGAAGTCCTCCGGCGCCCCCAGCCGCACCTCGCCCTCCAGGTCGTCGCCGCGCAGATCGGCGACGATCTCGTCATTGACCCGCAGCAACCGCCGCGCCTGGGGCAGGAACGCCTCGCCCGCCGAGGTCAGCACCACATGGCGCGGGTCCCGCGACAGGAGTTGCGCGCCCAGCCGATCCTCCAGACGGCGCATCTGCAGGCTGATCGCCGACTGGGTCCGCCCCAGCCGCGCGCCGGCCCGGGTGAAACTCCGCGCCTCGGCGACGGTCACGAAGGCCCGCACCAGGTCGAGCTCAAGATTGACGATCCGATCCATTCACCACTCCATCATTTCATTCTCTAATGATGAAGATGACAGCTTTCAACGCGCCTCATCGTCCCCCGCCCCCTATGAGCCGCCCCGCCGAGCGGCCAAGGGGGCCGCCGCACACCGGGGGCTCGCATGTTCGACACCATCACCGCCGCTGCGCATCTGGGGCTTCAGAACCTCATTGCGCCGGCCGTCCTGTTCTTCGTCCTCGGCATGGGGGCCGGCTTCGCCAAGTCCGACCTCGCCCTGCCGCCCGGCGCGGTAAAGACCTTCGCGCTCTATCTGATGCTGTGCATCGGCTTCAAGGGCGGGGTCGAGGCCGCCAAGGCTGGCTTCCATACAGGCTTCCTGCATGCGGGCCTGGCCGGATTCGCGCTCAGCCTGCTCATGCCGCTCCTGACCTTCCCCCTGTTCCGCACCCTGGGCGGCCTCGACCGCAAGACCGCGGCCGCCACGGCGGCGGCCTTCGGCTCGGTCTCCGTGGTGACCTTCGCCACCGGTTCGGACTTCCTGAAGGCCCAGGGCGTCCCGTTCGGCGGCTATATGGCGGCGGTCCTGGCCCTGATGGAGGCGCCCGCCATCCTGACTGGCCTGCTGCTGGCCCGCAGCCGGGACGGCGTCCATCGCGGCGGCGATGTGCTGCGTGAGGTCTTCCTGGGCGGCCCGGCCCTGGTCCTGGCCGGCAGCTTCGCCATCGGCCTGGCCACGGGCGAGCGCGGCCTGGCCAAGCTCGACCTGTTCGTGAACCCCCTGTTCCAGGGCGTGCTGTGCCTGTTCCTGCTGGAGATGGGCATCACCGCCGCCCAGAGCCTCAACCACGCCGCCCGCCTGCCGCCGCGACTGTTGGCGCTCAGCCTCGTCCTGCCCCTGGTCGGCGCGGCGGCGGGCCTGGCGCTGGCCAGGCTCGGCGGCCTATCGGTGGGTGACGCGACCCTGGTCGCCCTGCTCGCCGCCTCGGCCTCGTACATCGCGGCCCCCGCCGCCATGCGCCTGGCCTTGCCCGAGGCCCAACCCGGGGTCTATCTCGGCCTGGCGCTGGGCGTAGTCTTCCCCTTCAACCTGATCCTCGGCATCCCGCTGTACCGCATGGCGGCCGAGCATCTGATGCGGTGAGGCCTATTCCTTGAACCAGGTCACCTGGTGGCTCACGGCCAGCAGCACCCCGTCGTCGCCCCACAGTTCGGCGGACTGGTCGGCGAAGCCGTGGCGGAAGGCGCGGGCGTCGGCGAGCCCCAGCAGGGGCCGCGAACCTTGCGCCGCAAGGGTCGCCTCATTTGCCAGGAAATAGGTGGTCAGGGACACGGTCGCGACCGGGGCCATATGGCCGCGCACCAGCAGGATGCGGACCAGGAAGGTGTCGGCCAGGGCCGAGAGCGCGACATAGTCCAGGGGCCGCTCCGGCAGGTCGCGCATCCAGACCAGGGTGTCGGCCGGCGCGAGCTCCCCTGGCGGGTCCAGGTCGAACACCGTCCGTCCGCTCATCACCCGGAACTCATAGCGGTCGAACCAGGGCATGCGACCCGCCGTCGGGATCGGCGCGACCTCGGCGGCTGGCGGAACCTTGGGCGGGCTCTTCGGCGCATGGGCCCAGGTGTCACGCTCGGCGCCGGTCACGAAACTCGCCGTGGTCACCACCACCTCGCCCTGGCGCATCACGGCGTTCCAGTGCTGGGTGGAGCGGCCGTCGCGCACCAGTTCGACGGTGATCTCGAACTCGCCCTTGGCCACCGCCGCGCAGAAGTTCACCGTCTGGGCCACCGGCCGGCCGCGCCGTTCAGGATGGGCCAGCACCGCCTGCATCATCAAGGCCGCCGTCGCCCCGCCGAACGGCCCGGCCATGTTCCAATAGGCCGGGTGGGTCCGCCCCCGGAACCGACCCTCGCCCAGGGGTTCGAGGGTGGTGGCGAGGTCGAGGGGGTGCGGGGACATGCAGGCTCCGAAACGGTCAGGGGCGCATCATCGCGGCGCCCCACCTTGCTGTCGACCGCCCCGCCGGACTTTGCCTCCATCTGGGGTCGCGATAGGACTTGGCCCATGTCCGCCGAACATCCCCTCGATCGCCCGGTCTGGTCCGCCCTCACCGGCCGCCAGGCTCCCCTCGCCGTGCGCCAGGGTCAGGCCCTGCGCTTCGATCCGGCCATCGGCCTGTTCGCCGCCATACCGGACACCTCCCCCGCCAGCCTCGCCGACCTCGGCGCCCTGGTCCGCGCCCACGGCGATGTCGCCCTGGTCGAGCCCGCCGCCCCGCCGCCCGTCCCGGGAACCCGCGTCGTGTCCGAGGCCCTGTGCTGGCAGATGGCGGCCGAGGGCGAGATCACGGTTCCGGCCGCGCCCTTCGAGGTCCTGGCCCTCACCCCCGCCGACGCCCCCGACATGCTGGCCCTGGCGACCCTGACCCAGCCCGGTCCCTTCTATGAGCGCACCCACGAACTCTCCCCCTTCATCGGGGTGAAGGTCGCTGGCCGCCTGGTCGCCATGGCCGGCGAGCGCATGCAGCCCCAGGGCCACGCTGAGCTCAGCGGCGTCTGCACCCACCCCGACCATCGCGGCCGGGGCTACGCCGCCGCTCTCATGCGCCGCATCGCCGCCCGGGTCCGCGCCCGGGGCGAGACGCCGATCCTGCATGTCTATGCGAGCAACACCGGAGCCATCGCCCTCTACCAGACCCTGGGCTTCGCCTTCCGCCGCGAACTGGTGATGA
>NZ_CANCLE010000006.1 GCF_947378715.1 Phenylobacterium aquaticum | reverse complement strand
ACCGGTTCAGATCGGGGTCCTGAGCGGTTGCGGTCAGGGGCCGGAAGCCGCTAAGGAGGGCCAGTCGATAGGCCGGCTTAGCTCAGCTGGTAGAGCAGCGGTTTTGTAAACCGAAGGTCACGGGTTCGATTCCTGTAGCCGGCACCATTGACGAGGCTGGGCGCGTGTCGCCCGGCGCTCACCCTCGCCCCTCGCCCGCCGGACCCCTCGTGACCGAACCCCGCAAGCCGATCGAGATCTTCATCGACGCCGACGCCTGCCCGGTGAAGGACGAGATCTACAAGGTCGCCCAGCGCTACGGCCTGAAGACCTGGGTGGTGTCCAACGCCTTCATGATGATCCCGGCCTCGCCGATGATCGCCCGGGTGATCGTCGACGCCGGGCCGGACGTGGCCGACGACTGGATCGCCGAGCGGGCCCAGGCCGGCGATGTGGTGGTGACCAACGACATCCCGCTGGCTGACCGGTCCCTGAAGAACGGCGCCCATGTGCTGGGCGCCAATGGCCGGCCCTTCACCCCGGACTCCATCGGCTCGGCCCTGGCCCAGCGGGCGATCATGGAGCAGCTGCGCTCCACCGGCGAGGTCACGGGCGGCCCCAAGCCCTTTGACCGCAACGATCGCTCGCGATTCCTCCAGGCCCTGGACGAGGTCATAAATCGTGAGCGCCGACGTCGCGGATAGGCGCGCGGCGTTTGCGAACGGCCGCGCTTGTGGGGTAGCTTCCGGCCGCGATCCCAACCTGGAGAATGTCTATGCGTCGCCCTGGCCTGCTGCTCGCCGCCACCTTCATCACCGCCGCCGCCCTCGCCGGCTGCGGCAAGCCGCAGAGCGGCCAGGCGACCGGCTCGGAGGAAGCCAGCGAACCGGCGACCGCGCCCGCCGCCGCGCCCGTGGAACTGACCGACGCCCAGAAGGCGACGCTGGTCGCCACCCTGCCCGCCCCCTACAGCGCCGGCGACATCGCCAACGGCAAGAAGGTGTTCATGGTCTGCAAGTCCTGCCACACCACGGTCCAGGGCGGGGCCAACATGACCGGCCCCAACCTGTGGGGCGTGATCGGGCGCAAGTCCGCCTCCGAGGCCGGCTTCAACTATTCCGACGGCATGAAGGCGCTGAACATCACCTGGGACGCGCCCAAGATCGATGAGTGGATCGAGAGCCCCAAGACCATGGTCGAGGGCACCAAGATGTCCTTCGTCGGCGTCAAGGCCCCCAAGGATCGGGCCGACCTCATCGCCTATCTGAAGACCGAGACCAGCCCCGCGCCGCAATAGGCGCGACGACGCGCACAACAACCTTGACGCGACCCGGCAATAGCCCCAAATTGGGGACGTCGGGTCCGTTCGAGCATCTCGGCTCCGGCATCAACCGCGTGACATAGCCGGGCGTGCGCCTCGGATCCCCGGATCTGTGGTCTCGTCCGGACAAGACGGGTCCTTCCCACGCCCCTAAGGCGTGCGTCCCACCAGGAGCCCTGAGGTCATGCGGCGGGCGCGCCCCGCAACCGCGCCTTCGCCCGCCGGACGGCGTCCCCCCGCCGTCCGCGGGCGCCTATCATCAGCCAGATTGGCCTCCCCGGTCACACGGGGAGGCCCTTTTGAGTCAGGCGGAGGGCCTATTCGGCGGCGTTGGCGACGCGGGCCTGTTCGTCGGCCTCGAAGGCCTCGATGCGGCGCGCGGTGGCCAGCGGGGACTTCGTGTAGCGGGCCAGCAGATTGTAGAACACCGGCACGATGAACAGGGTCAGCAGGGTCGAGAAGATCGCCCCGAAGAAGATCACCACCCCGATGGTCTTGCGGCTCTCGCCCCCTGCCCCGCCCCACAGGATCAGCGGCAGGGCTCCGGCCGCGGCCGAGATCGAGGTCATGATGATCGGCCGCAGGCGCAGGGAGGCGCTCTCGATCACCGCTTCGCGCACCGACAGCCCCTCGTCGCGCAGCTGGTTGGCGAACTCGACGATCAGGATGCCGTTCTTGGCGGCGATGCCGACCAGGATGATCAGCCCGATCTGGCTATAGGTGTTGACGGTCGAGCCGGCGATCAACAAGCCGAACAGCCCGCCCACCGCCGCCACCGGCACGGTCAGCATGATCACCGCCGGGTGGATCCAGCTTTCGAACTGGGCGGCCAGCACCAGGAACACCAGCAGCAGCGCCATGCCGAAGGCCAGGCCCACGGCGCCGCCGGCCTCGAGATAGTCCCGCGCCGTGCCGCCCCCTTTGAGGGTCATGCCGGGGTGCTTGGCGATCTCGCCCTGGAAGAACTGCACCGCCTCGCCCACCGTGTAGCCGGGGTTCAGCTGGACGCTGAGGGTGATGGCCCGCAGGCGATCAACCCGCGCCCGGTCGGGCGTGTCGCCACGGATATGGGTGTCGACCACCGCCGAGAGCGGAACGGTAGATCCGGCCCCGGTGCGCACATAGAGCTTGCCGACATCGGCCGCGGTCTGACGCTCGGCGCGGTCGGTCTGCAGGATCACGTCATATTCCTGGCCGGCCTTGATGTAGGTGGTGACCTTGCGCGACCCGAACATGGTCTCCAGCGCACGGCCCACCGACTGGGCGGAGACCCCCAGGCTGGCGGCCCGGTCACGATCCAGGTCGACCAACAGGCGCGGCGAGGTCGGCTCATAGTCCAGGCGCGCCCGCGACATCTGCGGATTGGACTGGGCGGCCAGCATCAGCGGCCGGATGGCCGCCTCGATCTCGGCATATTCGTTGCCCAGCACGATCAGGTCGACGCTATTGCCGCCGCCCCCGCCGCCGCCGGTTCCCCCACGCTGCAGGCTGGGTCGTACGGAGGCGATGGCCCGCACCGAGGTGATGGAGGCGAACTGCTTGTTCAGCTGCGCCGCCAGGTCCTGGGAGGTCATGGCGTGCTTGCGGGTGTCCGGCAGGGAGATCGAGGCGTTGCCGCTGTTGAACTGGTTCTGGCCGAAGCGCGGGACGCTGACATTGTAGCGCTTGACCATTCCGGCCTTGAGCAGCGGCGCCAGCATGGTCTCCATCTGGGTCGCGGCCTTGGCGGTGTAGTCAAAGCCCGCGCCTTCCGGCGCCTGGACGATCACGTCCACCCGGCCCCGGTCCTCGTTCGGCACCAGCTCCTTGGGCAACACCGTCAGCATCAGGACGGCGCAGAGGCCTAGGAACACCACCAGCGCGCCGCCGATGATCCCGGACGAGCGGCGGCCCAGCAGCCCCTCCAGCGAGGCATGGTAGGAATTGCGCACCCGGTGCATGCCGGCGTCCACCTTGCGGGCGAGCCAGCCCTCGCCATGGGCGGGACGCAGCAGCCGCGAGGCCAGCATCGGCGACAGCGACAGAGCCAGCAGGGCCGAGAAGGCCACCGCCGCCGAGATCGCCACGGCCAGTTCCACGAACAGCCGGCCGATATAGCCGGGCAGGAACATCAGCGGCGCGAACACCGAGATCAGCACGATGGTGGTGGCCACGACGGCGAAGAACACCTGACGCGCCCCACGCTGGGCGGCGACGATCGGCGGTTCGCCCTCGTCGATTCGGCGCTGGATGTTCTCGACCACCACGATGGCGTCATCGACCACAAGGCCGATGGCCAGCACCAGGGCCAGCAGGGTCAAAAGGTTGATCGAGAAGCCCAGGGGCGCCAGGACGATGAAGGTCGACAGTACGCAGATCGGAGCCACGATCGAGGGGATCAGGGCCGCCCGCCAGGTGCCGAGGAACACGAAGTTCACCAGGGCCACCAGGGCCAGCGAGATGGCCATGGTGATCCAGACCTCCTGGATCGCATGGGCCGTGAACACGGTGTAGTCGACCGAGATGTCGAGATGGGTGCCCTTGGGCAGGGAGGCGTTGATCTGGGCCAACTGGGCCTTCACCCCCTTGGCGATCTCCAGGTCATTGGCCTGGGACTGGCGGGTGATGGCCATGCCGACCTGTTCGAGCCCATTGGACCGGAACATGCGGCGACGCTCGTCGGGGCCTTCCTCCACCCGGGCGATGTCGCCCAGCCGGGTTACATAGGCGTCGGGATTGGTCTGGGCCGTGGTGACGGCTCCGGCCGAAGAGGCCGTGGTGCCGAGCGCGCCCGTCGATCCGGCCGCCGCCGCCGTGGCGGTGGTCCGGGTCGCCGCCGGGGTCACCGGCAGCTTGGCGAACTGTTCGGGCGTGGAATAGCCGCGCGCCACCCGGATGGTGAAATCCTTGGTCGGCGCCTCCAGCGAACCGGCGGGCAGTTCGAGATTTTGGGCGTTGAGCGCGTTCTCGACGTCATCGACGGTCAGGCCCCGGGCCGCCATGGCCTGGGGGTCCAGCCAGATCCGCATGGAATAGGCCTGGTTGCCGGCCAGATTGACCTGGGCCACGCCCGGCACGGTCGACAGCCGCTCCACCAGATAGCGATTGGCGTAGTCCGACAGTTGCAGCCGGTTCAGCTTCGACGAGGAGAAGCTGAGGAACATGATCGGCGAGGCGTCGGCGTTGGCCTTGGCGATCTGTGGCGGATCAGCCTGGTCCGGCAGTTGCGAGACCACCCGGCTGACCGCATCGCGCACGTCATTGGCCGCGTCGTCGAGGTCGCGATCCAGGGTGAAGGAGATGTTCACCCGGCTGAGGCCGTCCCGGCTGTCGGAATTGACCCGGTCGATGCCCTGGATGCCGGCGACCTGGCGCTCGATCACCTGGGTGATGCGCTCCTCGACTACCTCGGCGGAAGCCCCGCGATAGGTGGTGGAGATCGAGACCACGGGCGGATCGACGCTCGGCAGTTCGCGCACGGCGAGCGCGCTGAAACAGGCCAGGCCCACCACGCAGAGAATGATGGCCGCGACCGCCGCGAAGACCGGGCGGCGGACCGAGAGATCGGAGAGCATCATGCGCCGGGTCGGGGGCCGCCCGCTCCCAGGCCAGGCTTGCCGCCGGCGTGCTTGCCCGCCCCGCCGGGACCACCGCCCACGCGGACAGGCTGACCTGGCTGGATCTTGTTGAGGCCGTCGCCGACCAGCTTCTCGCCGGGCGCGACGCCGTCCTTGATCTCCACGAAGCCGTCCTGGCGAACGCCGGTGACCACCGGCCGCTGTTCGGCGAACATCTTGCCGCCCTGGCTGTTGATCACATAGACGAAGGCGTTGTCGCTCTGGACCGACAGGGCCGATTCCGGCGCGGCCGGCGCCTGGCGCAGCCCCTCGGCGATCGCCACCCGCAGCATCATGCCCGGCTTCAACTTGTGGCCCGGATTGGGGAATTCGGCCCGGGCGGTCAGCGCGCGGGTCTTTTCGTCGATGCGGGTGTCGAGCCTGGCGATGCGTCCGGCGATCTTCTCGCCCGGATAGGCGTCGACAGAGGCGGTGATCATCTGGCCCTCGTGCACGGCGGCGAGGTCGCGGTCGGGGATCTGGAAATCGACGCGGATGGTGTCGATGGCGTCGAGGGTGACGATGGCCGCCCCGGGATTGACCAGGGCGCCTGGCGCGATGTCGGACAGGCCGACCACCCCGGCGAAGGGCGCGCGGATCATGCGGTCACCCTGCCGCGCCTGGGCGGCGGCGACATCGGCCTTGGCCGACAGCCAGTTGGCCTCATAGAGATCCACCGCCGACTTCGACGCGAACCCCTTGTCGGCCAGGGTCTTCCAACGCTGATATTCGCGCTCGGCCTGCAGCGCCTTGGCCTGGCTCTGGACCAGGCCGGCGTCCTGTTCGCTGGCCTTCAGCTCGACCAGGATCGCGCCCTTGGCCACGGTCTGACCTGGGGTGAAGCGGACCTTGTCCACCAGCTGGGTGGTCGCCGCGGTGAGCGTCACCGACTGACGGCCCTTGGCCACGCCCAGCACATCAATAGTGTCGGTGAAGGTGCGGGTCTCGACGGTGATCATGGTGACTTGCGTCGGGCCGCCTGGCCCGCCCGCCCGCTTGCCGCCGCCGCCACCCGGACCGCCGCCGCCCGGGCCGCCGCCCTTGGGCGCGGACGCGCCCGGCGACCCTCCGGCGGAGTCCGCCGGCTTGCCCAGGAGGATCTTGGCCCCTCCCGCGACGATCATCAGGATCAGCACAAGGATCGCGCCGGCGAGGAAGAAATGGCGTCGCAGCAAGGCCTATGGAACTCCGTCGCCTCAAAAATTACAGGCGCTATGGGGGCAAATCTGAAGCGCTCTTATGGCCTTAAACAAGGCTCCGTCCAGTGACAGAACCATGTCGATCCATTGCGCGGTGGAAATAACCACGGGCCTCCCGGGAAACGCGCCGACTTTCGGCCTAAATCGGGCCCATCGCGCAAAGAAAACGGGCGCCCCGAAGGACGCCCGCAAAATGCCGTTCTGCGAAGCGGCGGACTCCCGCCGCCCCGCCCCCGGACTCAGGCGTGTGACTCAGGCGTCGTAGCCGGGGCTTTCCTTGTCCAGCCGGCGCAGGTTGCCCGGCCAGGCCAGCTTGCCGCCCAGGCCGCGCATGGTCTGGCTGCGCACTTCGTTCTGGGCCGCCTCGGGGGCGATCAGCACGTTCTCGCGGCCGGCCGACAGGGCCATGACCTGCATCTTACAGGCCCGCTCCAGGTAATACATATTGAGGTAGCAGTCCGAGGCGGTCTCGCCCGTGGTCAGGGTGCCGTGGTTGCGCAGCAGCACCATCGGCTTGTCGCCGACATCGGCGATCAGCCGCTCGCGTTCGTCGTGGTTGAGCGCGATGCCCTCATAGACGTGATAGGCCAGTTTCGGCAGGCAGATCAGAGCGTGCTGCGACAGGGGCAGCAGGCCCTCCGCCTGGGCGGCGACAGCCACGCCCTGGTCGGTGTGCAGGTGCATCACGAACTGGGCGTCGTCGCGGGCGGCGTGGATCGCCGAGTGAATCGTGAAGCCCGCGGGATTGATGAAATAGGGCGTGTCCTGGAGGATGTTGCCGTCCAGATCGATCTTCACCAGCGACGAGGCGGTGATCTCGCCGAAGAACATGCCGTAGGGATTGATCAGGAAGTGGTGCTCCGGCCCCGGGATGCGGGCGGAGATGTGGGTGTAGATCATGTCGTCCCACCCGTTCAGCGCCACCAGGCGGTAGAGCGCGGCGAGCTCGACGCGGACCTCCCACTCTTCAGCGCTGACCTTGCCCTTCAGCGAGTTCACGCCAACAAGCGAACCATCGGCCATGGCGGCCTCCCTTGTGCAAATCCGGATAGTTGTTGACCCCCAGAGTCGCGCCAGGGGGCCGCAGCGTCAAGCCATGCTTCGCGTAGGCGGCCTCAATCGACCCTGACGTACCAGTCGTCGACATTGGACAGCAGCTCGAACTTGCGCCGATAGCCCTTGGCGGTCAGCAGATCGAACAGCTTGGCGCGGTTGTCGGTGTGATTGTGCTCCACCGAGATCAGCCGCACCTCGTGGGCGTCGAAGTCGAACGCCGTCAGGATGTCGAGCTCCGAGCCCTCGGTGTCGATCGACAGATAGTCGATCAGCCGGGGCGCCCGCCAGTGGGCCAGCAGATCGTTCAGCGACACGGTCTCGACCTCGTAGCGCTCCCCCTCCACCCGGGTGGCGGCGTGCAGGTCGCCCTGGGCATAGGCCTCCAGGGTCGAGTGGACGGCGATCGGGGTCTGGGTGAAGGTCATGCGGGCGCCGCTCTCGCGCCAGACACAGCGGGTGTCGATCGCGCAGGCGCGGTTGCGGCGCAGGTCCTCGCGCCAGACCCGGGCCGGCTCGGCGATGATGCCGTTCCAGCCGAGCTCGGTCTCCAGATAGTAGCTGTTGCTGGAGCGCACCCCATCGGCCCCACCGAACTCCACGAAGAATCCGTTGCGCCGCAACTTCAGCTCATAGGCCACCCACAGATCCTGCAGGAACTGACCCTGGCTGCGGCTGACGTGCTCCAGACAGAATTTCAGGAACGCCACCTGCTCGTCGCTTGACGGCTGGGAAGTGTGTTTCCGCGTGCCGACCAGCATCAGCAGCGTGTCCGCATAGGTCAGTTCAACCATGGCTCAGCCCCCCTGCCCCCGTCCCAGCATCGGCTACTTTCCGCCCAGGGCCTTGATCAGGCCGTACTGGAACTGCAGGCCTTCATAGAAGGCGCTCTCGGCGATCCGCTCGTCGCGACCGTGGGCGCGATTGTCGTCGGCGTCGTACCAGATCGCCGCCATGGCGTAGCTGGGGATGCCGACCCCCCGGGTGTAGATCGAGTCCGAGGCCCCCAGGTCCATGTGCGGGGCCACGGTGACCCCGGGCCATTCCGCATGGATCACCGCTGTCAGCTTGGCGGCCAGCGCCGGGTCGAGCGGCGAGTCCGGGGCGGGATTGGAGGGGGTGAACACCGTCACTGCGATCTTGGGATCGGCGATGACCTCGGTCAGCTTGGCCATTACCTGAGCCTGGCTGTCGACCGGCATCATCCGGCACTGAATGATGGCGCGGGCCCGCTGCGGCAGGGCGTTCTCCGCGTGGCCGCCCGACAGGCCGGTGGCGACGCAGGTGGTGCGCAGGCGGGCGTTGCGCTCCGGGACAGCGCTCAATCGCGCGGCGGCGGCGAGGTCGGGCGGGGTCTGGGCCACGGCCTTCAGGTCGGCGGCGGTCTGGCCGCTGGCCTGCTGGGCGGCGACCAGGAAATCGCCTCGGGTGGTGGGCGTGGTCTCCACCGGGAAGCTGTAGGCGGCGATCTTGCCCAGCGCCTGGGCGAGCCGATAGATGGCGTTGTCTGGCTCGGGGATCGAGGAGTGCCCGCCCTTGTTGGTCGCCTCGATCTGGAAGGTCACGAACACCTTCTCGCTGGTCTGGATTCCGTAATAGAGCGCGTGGCCGTCGCGCGTCGCCCCGCCGCCGCCGTCGGGATTGATCACCAGGCCGGCGTCGATCAGGTCGCGATGCTTCTGGACCAGCCACTCGACCCCGTTGGCGTCGCCGCTCTCTTCATCCGAGGTGAAGGCGAAGATCAGGTCGCGGTCGGGGACGAACCCCTCCTGCTTCAGGCGGATCAGGGCGGCCAGGACAATGGCGTCCTCGCCCTTCATGTCCTGCACGCCGCGCCCGTACCACCAGCCCTCCCGCTCGGTCAGGGCGAAGGGCGGAACCGTCCAGTCCTCGGGCTTGGCCTCGACCACATCCAGATGGCCCATCCACAGGACGGGCTTGGCCTTCGACCCCTTGGCGCGCAGTCGCACCACCACCTGGCCCTGGTTCGGATGCTCCGGCATGACCAGCAGCTGCGCGTCGGCGTCTGAGAAGCCCGCCGCCTTCAGCCGGGCCAGCACGGCCTGGGCCGCGACCAGGGTCCCGTGATCGTGGACCGTATTGATGGCGATCAGCTCCTTCAGGATGTCACGGGCCAGCGCCTGGTTGGCCGCCGGCGGCAGGGGCGCGGGCTTGGCGGCCGGCGCGGCCTGGGCGGCGCTCGCCAGCATCAAGGCGGCGAGGCCGCTGAGGGCGAGGGTGCGGGCGATCATGGCGAACCTTTTGAACTCAAGTACGGACTAGGACTGGGTGCGAACCCGGGCGACGGCGTCAAGCCAGCGGGCATAGGCGCCTTCGCGGGCGTGACTGTTGGGGCCGGGCTCATGGCGGTCGGTCGAGGGCCGCGCCGCCGCGGCCGCCTCGAGGGTGGGAAAGACCCCGGCCCCCAGCCCCGCGAACAGGGCCGCGCCGAGCGCCGTGGTCTCCTGATAGCTCGCCCGGCCCACCGCCACACCGGTCAGGTCGGCCAGGCGCTGGCTGAACCAGGCCGAGCGGGACATGCCGCCATCGATGCGCAGTTCCACCCCCGCGCCGAACGCCTGGGGCGCGTCGGCGCGCATGGCCTCGATCAGGTCGCGGGTCTGCAGGGCGCAGGCGTCGAAGGCCGCCTGGGCGATCTCGGCGAGCCCTGAGTCCCGGGTCAGGCCGAACAGGGCGCCGCGCGCGTCGGCGTCCCACCAGGGCGCGCCCAGGCCGGTGAAGGCCGGAACCATCACCACCCCGTGGTCAGGCCGGGCCGTCTGGGCCAGGGCCTCGACCCCGCTGCCGCCGCCCGGGACCCCCAGCCCCTCATTGACCCATTGCAAGGCCGCGCCGGCGATGAAGATCGAGCCCTCCAGGGCATAGGTGGTCTTGCCCGCCACCCGCGCCGCGACCGTCGTCAGCAGGCGGGCGTGGGAGACCGCGAAGGTCTCCCCGGTATTGACCAGCATGAAGCAGCCGGTGCCGTAGGTGGCCTTCATCTCGCCGGGCCGGATGCAGCCCTGGCCCATCAAGGCCGCCTGCTGGTCCCCGGCCACCCCACGGATCGGAACGGCGGCGCCCAGCAATCCTGGCTCGGTGGTTCCATAGTCGGCGGCGCAGTCCAGCACCTGGGGCAGGAGGGCGGCCGGCACGTCGAACAGGTCGAGCATTTCCTGTGACCAGGCCTGGGCCTTCAGGTCGAACAGCAGGGTGCGCGAGGCGTTGGTGGCGTCGGTGGCGTGAACCCGGCCGCCGGTCAGGTTCCAGATCACCCAGCTGTCCATCGTCCCGACCAGCAGCTCGCCGGCCTGGGCGCGGGCCCGGGCGCCGGGGATTTCGCCCAGCAGCCAGGCGATCTTGGTGCCCGAGAAATAGGGATCAAGCAGCAGGCCGGTGATCTCGCTGACCCGGGCCTCATGGCCGGCGTTGCGCATCCGCTCGCAGGTGGGCGCCGTGCGCCGGTCCTGCCAGACAATGGCCTTGTGGATCGGCTGGCCGGTGGCCTTGTCCCAGATCACCACCGTCTCGCGCTGGTTGGTGACGCCGATCGCGGTCACCTCGGACATGGCCCGTCCGGCCTTCTCAACCGCCTCGCGCAGCACCGCCACACTGGTCTGGAAGATCTCGATCGCGTCGTGCTCCACCCACCCATCAGCAGGGTAGAACTGCTCCAGCGGGCGCCCCGCCTCTGCGAGCGCGTGGCCCTGGGCGTCGAACAGAATAGCCCGGGTGGAGGTCGTGCCCTGGTCCAGGGCCAGGATCAAAGGCTCGGCCAAACGTCCCTCCGCTCAATATGGGGCAAGGCCCCTGCGCTGTTCCGCCACATTCATAGTCAGCGGCTTGTAACCATGTTTTCATCTCACCCAGAGCAGATTCGCCAGCGAGTTTGTTCCCGAGTCGATCTGAGGAAATTGGTGTTGAGCGTCGCGGCCAAGACCCAGGAGATTCTCTCCCTGGCCCGAAGTCGGGCCGTTCCGGATCGGGAGCGGCTGCTGCTGGCCATTGTCGATCTCTGCGACGCCGGCGACGGCGCGACGGCGGTGATGGAATCGCCCCCCGTCCAGGCCCTGCTGTCTTCCATCTTCATGAGCCTGGTGGTCGAGGCCGAGCGCGACATCCGCCGCCGCCTGTCCGAAAAGCTGGCGGGCGCCGAATGGGCGCCGGTGGCGCTGATCAATGTCCTGGCCCTGGACGACATCGAAATCGCCCGGCCGGTCATCGCCGCCAGCCCGGTCCTCAAGGATCACGACCTGATCCGCCTGCTGGTCGAGGCCACGGTTGAGCACCAGATCGAGGTCGCGCGCCGGCCGCAGCTGGGCGCCCCGGTGGTCGCCGCCATACTGGAACAGAACGAACCGGCCGTGCTGACGGCGCTGGCCGGCAACGCCACCGCCCATGTCACCCGCCACGATCTGCAGCGCCTGGTGGGCGCCGCCCAACGGGTCGCGGCCCTGCGCACGCCCCTCTCCCGCCATCCCGGCCTCACCGACGACCTGGCGCGTGAGCTCTATGTCTGGGTGGGCCAGGCCCTGCGCAACAGCCTGGCCAGCCGCTTCCGCCTGGACCAGGCCGCCCTCGACCAAGCCATCGCCGAGTCGGTGCGCGAGGCCCACGGCGGCGTGGTTTCCGAAATCGACGGCACCGTGGTCTTCCCGCATGAGAACGAGCGCGAGGAGATGGAGAAGCGGCTGTTGGCCAAGCTCGACGTCGCCGGCCAGCTGCGTCCCGGCTATCTGCTGCGCGCCCTTCGCGAACAGAAGCTCAGCCTGTTCATTGGCGGCCTGACCACCCTGGGTCGCTTCGACCCGGACCAGATTCGCCGGGCGCTGGATTCCGATCGTCCTGAGCTGCTGGCCCTGGCCTGCGCCTCGGTCGGCATAGACCGCAGCGTCTTCCCCACCATCCTGGACCTGGTCCGCGAGCTGAATGACGGCCATCCCGGCGGTGGCGCGGAGGGCGCGCGCCGCGCCATTGGCGCCTTTGGCCCCTTCGCCGCCGATATCGCCCGCACCGCCTTCACCAAGGCGCTCGCCAAGGTTTGACAATCCGGCCCAATCCCGCGCTTCTGGCGCCAGCATGTTCAAGGCCGAACCCTACGTGACTCGCCTCGCTTTTCTGGGCAGCGACCGGCCCGAAGCCCAGGAGGCCAAGGACGCGCTGGCCCTGCGCTATGGCGATGATGGGGTCGAGGCGGCCCAGGTGATCGTCGCCCTGGGCGGCGATGGCTTCATGCTTGAGGTGCTGCACGCTCACATGGCCTCCGGAAAGCCGATCTACGGCATGAACCGCGGCTCGGTCGGCTTCCTGATGAACGAATATAGCGAGGACGACCTCCTGGAGCGGATCAACGCCGCCGAGCGGGCCGTGATCCATCCGCTCTCCATGCGCGCCGTAGACGCCCACGGGACGGTGCACAACGCCTCGGCGATCAACGAAGTGTCGCTGCTGCGCCAGACGCGCCAGACCGCCAAGCTGCGCATCTCCATCGACGGCAAGGTGCGGCTCGGCGAGCTGTCCTGCGACGGCGCCTTGGTGGCGACGCCGGCCGGTTCGACCGCCTACAATCTGTCGGCCCACGGCCCGATCATTCCGCTGGACGCCCGGGTCCTGGCCCTGACGCCGATCAGCGCCTTCCGGCCCCGCCGCTGGCGCGGCGCGCTGCTGGCCCACACCGCCCGGGTCTCCTTCGAGATTCTGGAAGCCGACAAGCGACCGGTCAGCGCCGTGGCCGACAATTTCGAAGTCCGTGACGTCCTGGAAGTCCACGTCGCCGAGGACCGCGACAAGAGCATGATCATGCTGTTTGATGCGGGACGGAGTCTCGAGGAACGTGTCTTGGCGGAACAATTTTCAGTTTAATTACAACAACTTATCGGATCATTCGTTGTTAATAGATGGCCGGTAAGGTGAGTCGACCTATTTCAGGAGCCACATTGTGAGCCAGCAGAATCCCGGTCAGGTGATCCAGGTGCCCAACACCTTGAAGCTGAAGGTCGGCGGCCGGTTCGGCGCGCTCGATCCCAGCGCCATCGCCAAGGCCGAAGCGGCCCTCAAGAGCCTGTCTGGGAATTTCACCCAGTGGCTCCAGGACGAGGTCGTCAAACTCGAGACCGCCCGCCAGCGGGTCAAGGCCGAGGGCATGACCGCCGATACGATGGAGTTCCTCTATCTGCGCGCCCATGACCTCAAGGGCCTGGGCACAACTTACGAATATCCGCTGATCACCCGCATCGGCGCCTCGCTGTGCAAGCTGATCGACGACAAGGACAAGCGCCTGTCGGCGCCCATGGCCCTGATCGACGCCCACATCGACGGCATCCGCGCTGCGGTGCGCGACGAGGTGAAGACCGACGACCATCCGGTCGGCAAGGTCCTGATCACCGAGCTTGAGCGCATGGTTACGGAGATGGGCGCCTAGGCGCGCGCCCTCTCCACCGGAATTACATCACGTTTTCCAGCGGCTCGGCCACGTCGCCGTATCCCGCATGCGGCGGCAGCACGAGAACGCGCCGCCCGTCCCGCTCGGTGATCTGCGGCAGCACCGTCACCAATTCACGCGCCCGAGCCCGGCTGATGCAATCGCCTGCGCTCGCGGCCTCGGCGAGCAGCTGCACATTCATCCGGGTGGGAAAGATCACCTTGCGCTCGCCAGCCGAGGCCAGGCGCAGCACTTCCGACGGCGCGATCCATTCGGCGTCCACCGTCTCGCGCCCGTCGCACGCCGCCAGCTGATCCTCCGGCGCCTTCGCCGCGTAGAACCAGGTGTCGAACCGCTTGGGCGTGAGCGGCGGGGTGATCCAGCGGGCGAAGACCGTCAGCGCATGCAGGTCGAGCTGGACGCCCAGGTCGCGGACCACGTCGAGGAAGGCGACCTCGCCCTTGTCCACCGCCAGCCGCACATCAAGCGGCGCGGCCTCCCCGCCGATCGGCGAGCCATCCTTGCGGCGGCCCAACACCAGCCCCGCCTCCTCGAACACCTCGCGGATGGCCGCGATGCGCAGGCCCCGCTGCACGGCGTCGAAATCATCCCAGCCCAGCAGGTGGTCCGCCCATTCGGCGACATCGTCGCCCGCATGGGTCTTGCCGCCCGGGAACACCAGGGCGCCGGAGGCGAAGTCGATCTGATGGTGCCGCTTGACCATCAGCACCTCGAAGGTGGGGTCGTCGCGGAGGATCAGTATGGTGGCCGCCGGCTTGATGGCGGAGTCGGGCGCTATATCGGTCATGCCCATAGCTTGGGCGCCTGAAGCTCCCCGTGCAAGCAGGGTTTCGGGCGCCGTTAGGTCAAGCCGGATCAGGCCGTCTGGTGGCTCCGCGCGCCGCGTCGGGCCTCCTGGGAGACCCGGTCCATCTTCTCCAGCAGATACTCCACGTCATCGCGCGAGGCGTTGGCGGGCTGGGTCAGGAACCGTTGCAACATGCGCTCCTGGAACCGTTCGCGGTCGCGGGCGCCGCCGTCGAATTCCATGGAGTGATAGGTGTCGACCGCCGCCCGGAAGGCCGGGAACAGCCGCGCCGGCAGGGCCGTGCGCTCATAGATGGCGCGCAGGCCCAGCGGTCCGGCGTCGTGAATCATCAGCCAGGTGCGGTGGTGGGGCACGCTGGCCAGCTCGGCCACGCCCCATTCGAAGAAGGTCATGTGGCCGTGGGCCAGGGCCCGCAGCAGCAGCGAGGCGGTCAGCCGCTCGTTCTTGTGCAGATGGACCACGAAGGTCTTCACGTCCGCCGCGCGGCCAGCCTGGTCGACCAGGTCGATGGTCGCCCGTTCCTTGGCGCCCATGGCGATCTCAAGCGCCAGCTCCGGCGGCAGGGCCTGGTGATTGATCAGGTGGTCGCGGACCTGTTCGCCGACCAGGTCGATCAGCTTCTCGGTCACCGACATCGGCAGGGCCTGGCGATAGGCCACCGCCGCCAGCACCCGCTCGGACTTCTCGAACCGCTCGATCACCTTCTGCAGGGTGCGCTCGGCGAAATCGGCGTTGTCATTGGCGCAGGCGGCTTCGACGGCGCGCTCCACGCCATGCTCGACGATGGCCTCGGTCACCGCCTGGGACACCCGCGGCCGCTTGGCGATCACCACCTGGCGCACCGGGCCGCCCAGGCGGACGATCTCGATCAGGTCCTCGTCGGTGAAGGCCGGCGACCCCGACAGCATCGGCAGGGAAATGCTTTCCACGTCCCGGGCCAGCTTCAGGGCCACGTCGCGCGGGACATTGGGAGAGTTCTTGAGCGTGACCGCCAGGGCGCGACGCACCAGCTCGGCGGCGTCGGCGGCCATGACCCGCAAAATCTCGTGGGCGCGGTCACGATCGGCCTGGGTGACGACGCTGCGATCGATGTTGCGGCAGATCTTGTGAGCGGCCACCGCGCGTTCGTCGGGGGTCGCCCCCTTCACCAGCGTGCGGATGTCTTCATCCGTCAGCGCGGACCGCGTCGTCGACATGATCACCCTACCCCCGGACCTCCGGAATCAGAGGTCGGCCGCCACTATAATGGTGAATTAGGCTTAATGATCCGTTGCTCGCAGGTCGGTGGATATCCTTGCGATTAACGGTGTTCCGTAACGGCTCGCCAAGGCTGAGGGCTTAGCCTGGGTTGCATCAATTTCGAGGTTCGACCCCCGTGCCCGCCCAGCCCGATCTTCGATCGTCCGAGCCCCAGCGCGGGGGACTGTCCGCCACCCAGCAGGCGCTCGACGCCCAGACGGCCCTTCTGCCCTACGCGCTGGCGGTGTTCACCATCAGCCTGCCGGCCTATGTCTGGGCCGGCAGCCACGCCCCCAACGCCGTCTGGATGAGCGCCACCTTCGCGATCTTCGCGGCGGCCTGGGCGGCCTTCTATGGCGCCGTCAACTGGCTGAAGAAGCCGGAGGCCGCACTCGACCTGAAGATGCGCGGCCGAATCCAGATCCTCTGCGCGCTGATCTGGGCCTTCGCGGTCGCCCAGATCGCCTTTTTCGCCGATGGCGCAGGCGCGGGGCGCGAACCCCTGCTGATCACCGCCGTCGCCGCCGCCGTGGTGATCATCTTCTTCGCCTCCCCCTGGCTGCCCAGCCTGCTGATCGTCGGGCCCGCCGCCGCAGCCGGCCCGCTGATCGCCCTGTTCGCCCAAGCCGAAACCCGGGAACTGGCCAATCTCAGCTGGGGCGCCGTGGCGTTGGCCATGGCGCTCGCCCTGATCTTCAACCGCGTCCTGCGTCGCCAGTTCGAGATGGCGGCTGAGCGGGAGACCCTGATCTCCGACCGCGCCGGCATGGTCGAGGCGGCCCGCCGGCTCGCCCAGTCGAAGTCCGACCTGGTGGCCACCCTCAGCCACGAGATCCGCAACGGCCTGACCGGCGTGGCCCATGTGCTGGCCGCCGCCGCCGGGCGCAATGGTCGCGGCGCGCCGTCCCGCGAGCAGCTGTCGGCGGCCCTGGACGCCGCCAATGACCTGATCTCGGTGCTCAACACCACCCTGGATTCCGAGACCGCCGAGGCCGGCCGCCTGTCGGTGGAGGCCCGCCCCTTCGACGCGGTGAACCTGCTGCGCGACCTGGTGCTGCTGAACCGCCCCAACGCCACGGCCAAGGGGCTGGAACTGGCCCTCCACGTCTCCGATGACCTGGCCGGCGCCACCACCGGCGCCGCCCTGGCCGACGCCCATCGGGCCCGCCAGATCCTCGCCAACCTGATCGGCAACGCGGTGAAGTTCACCCTGCGCGGCCGGGTCGAGGCGCGGATCGAGCAGACCCTGTCCGGCCGCATCGCCATCGAGATCGCCGACACCGGCCCCGGCCTCGCCGCCGATGAGATGGAACGCGCCTTCGAACCCTTCCTGCGCATCGAGCGCACCAGCGCCGGCACGTCGGGCGCGGGGCTGGGCCTGTCCCTGTCGCGCCAGCTGGCCCGGCTGATGGGCGGCGACCTGACCGCCCACAGCGCCGTGGGCGTCGGCAGCTGCTTCCGCCTGGAACTGCCCTTCGACGCCGCCGCAGTCCCCGAGCGCGAGGTCCTCCAGGCCGAGGTCTCGACCACGCCCGGTCCGTCGGAGCGCAAGGCCCTGCGGGTGCTGATCGCCGAGGATGACGGCCTGAACGCCGCCATGCTGCGCGCCGTGCTCGAACAGCTGGGTCACCATGTGGTCCACGCCGTCGACGGCCGCCGCGCCTTCGAACTGGTCAAGGCCATCGACTTCGACCTGGTGATGATCGACGGGCGCATGCCGAACATGGATGGGCCCCAGACCATCGCCGCCATCCGCGCCCTGGCCGGACCTGGCGGCCAGGCCCCGATCATCGCGGTGATCGGCGGCGACGCCGAGGAAGCCATGGAGTGCACCGCCGCCGGCGCCGACGCCGTGCTGCGCAAGCCGGTCAGCGTGGGCGCCGTGGCCCGCGCCGTGGCCGACGCCATTTCGTCCGGCCGCACCGAACCGGAAAATCGCGTCGTGGCTTGAGGCCGGCCCTTCCGACCGACACAATGCTCCCAACGAGAAAAAGGGAGTGTCGGGCGTGTTGCTCAAGGGTCTGAAGGTCGTCGAGTTCGCCTCCTATATCGCCGCCCCCGGGGCGGCCGGCATCCTGGGCGACTGGGGCGCGGAGGTGATCAAGGTCGAGCGGCCCGAGGGCGACCCCATGCGCCACGTCTTCGCCGACGCCGCCGCCAACCTGACCGGCAATCCCACCTTCAGCATGGACAATCGCGGCAAGCGCGCCGTCGTGCTGGACATCTCCAAGCCCTCCGGCCGCGACGCGCTCGCCAGGCTGGCGGCCGAGGCCGATGTCTTCCTGACCAATGTCCGCCCCGCCTCCCTGAAGCGCGCCGGCCTCGATGACGTCACCCTGCGCGCGCTCAATCCCCGCCTGATCTATGCCGTCGTCACCGGCTACGGCCTGGAGGGGCCCGACGCCGCCAAGCCCGGCTTCGACGTCACCGCCTTCTGGGCCCGGGCCGGGGTCGGCCACATGACCGTGCCCAAGGGCGCCGAGCCCTTCCTGCTGCGCACCGGGGTCGGCGATCACACCACCTCTCTGGCGACCGTCTCGGCGATCCTGGCCGCCCTTTATGAGCGCGAGCGCACCGGCGTCGGCCGCCTGGTGCAGACCTCGCTGCTGGCCACCGGCATCTACACCGTAGGCTCGGACCTCGCGGTCCAGCTGACCTTCGGCCGCCTGGCTTCGGCCCGGCCACGCACCCAGCCCTTCGACGCCCTGGCCAATTTCTACCAGAGCTCAGACGGCCGCTGGTTCGTGATCAATCCGCGCGGCGCGGCCAAGGACTGGGTTCCGATCATCACCGCCGCGGGCCGGCCCGACCTGGCGGAAGACGAGCGCTTCGCCAGCGGCAAGGCCCGCCGCGCCAACGCCTCGGCCCTGGCCGTCGAGCTGGACGCCGCCTTCCGGGTCTTCGATTTCGCCACCGTGGCCGAGCGGCTCGACGCCGCCGACCTGGTCTGGGCGCCCTTCCAGAGCCCCGCCGATGTCGCCGCCGACCCCCAGGCCGCCGCCGCCGGCGCCTGGGTGGGCGTCGAAGACGGCCAGGGCTCGACTTTCCGCTCGCCCGCCGCCCCGGCCCGCTTCCCGGGCGCCGACGCCGTCAGCCGCCCCCCCGCGCCAGTGCTGGGCCAGCACACCCGCGAAGTGTTGGCGGAACTGGGCTACGGCGAGGATGAGGTGGCGGCGATGATCGCCGAGGGCGCGGCGGCCTGACGGGCCCTCCAGTGTCTCTGAGGCGGTTCAGAGCGGGTTGGAGCCCCTGAGCCTGACGACTCTCACTTGCCGTTGACGCGCCGGTCAGGGCGCCAGGTCAAGCCTGACCTCGGTCCCATCGGGAAGAGGCGCAAGCTGCTGATGAAGTTCGCCTGATAGGCTGAAGTGTTCGCGCGCCGCCGTGACGTAGGTGTTGGCGACTTCATACTTCCCCTCTGCGAACACAGGATAGGTCACGTAGGTGAAGCACTGACCGGTTGCAGGGCGAAGGCCGGCCAGATGGAGGCGCCCGACCAAATCCGGAAGAAACCATTCGTCGACCTGATCGCCGGCCAAACGCGCCCTGAAATCCTCCAGATCAGAGGCGACTTCCAGGAGTTCGCCCGTCCCCGTGTTGAGCCAAAAAATCGGCCCGTCCCGGTCGAGAAACACGTCGCCCCACACCGAGAAGAGGACGGGCGTCGCCGTGGCTCCAAGTCTCCAGGCCCAAGCGTTCCGGAAAGACTGAAGCGCCGCCTCGTCCGGCGCGATCGTCAGGTCGGACCAACCCATCCCGCTCACCGTGTCCTCCTAAGGTTCGCGCGAGGCTACCGGACCTGTTCAACAGCTGCAAAGGGCGGAAGGCGGACTCTACCGAGCTGCGCCGCTTGGAATGGTCGAGCCCGCGCGCTTGAAGGAAAGCCAGAACAACGACCAGCCTGCTCCCCCAAAGGCTGACACCCCGATGCTTGAAACCATGGCCACCACCAAATCACTCGCGGTGTCCCAGGATCGGCCCATGTTCCAGATAATGGTTAGGTAGGCCGCCAAGAGTGTGGAGCAGATCGCCCATACGGCCAGCACGCGACCTGGGCTCGCACCGATGTCCCGTACTCTTGCGCGGGATAGCCAGATCAGCGGTCCCGACACAATCAGCCAGACCGCAAGCAATTTCCCACCGGGATAGGCCAGGGCGAGCGGGGCATCCACGCCGAGGGAGAGATACGCTAGTCCCCAAGACAACATCGTGCCCACGGCGAGAACCGCCAGAATGGCCACAGCAAACCAGGCTCTTGAGACCGTTCTCAACAACATCGTCGCCTTATTGGGAGCGAACAGCAACGCACCTAAGCGCAGCCGCAAAACGCCTGCAATGGGTTGAATACCTTCATGGCCGCTTCGCCCGGAAACGGTCATGCAGACATTCGCCTTGAAGCCGTCGTTCCGAGTGTCAGCAAATGGTCGATTTTGCCCGTTGGGCTGAGGGCATAATGCGGACGTTCCGGCTTTCGTCTGCCAAGCCGCGATCAGCAGGCCCCAGACGCCCCTGCCTAGCTCTTCCGGTCATCCCGGGCGTCCGACAGCACCCGCAGCATCTCGGTGGAGAACATCGAGTTGGCGAGATTGGTCCCGCCGCTGCCGCTGGCGCCGGGCATGCCATCGACGCCCTGGGGCCCGCGCAGGATCAGATCGACCAGGGCCGCCTGCTCCTTCATCCGGTCCGCCGATCGCGCCGAGGCGTATTGGACGAAGCCCTGGTCGGGCGTCACCTGGGGCGCCACGACCGTCGGGGTCTCGCCGCCGGTGCGGGTGAGGTTCGCATAGACCTCCGCCACCGTGGCCGGCCGGCCATCACGGTAGAAGATCGCCTTGTTGGAATGGGCGGCGTCGGGGAACAGGCTGGCCGCGCTGGCCCCCGGCCGGGTCTGGGCCGCCTCGATCAGCTTGGCCGAGCCCTGCGGGCCCAGGAAGTGGGCGGCATAGAGCTCGCCGGCGGTGGGCGAGCGCCCTGTGCGACCGCGCAGATAGGAGGCGTGGTCGGAGGCCAGTTCGCCGGCCATCAAGGATGAGGCGTGCGGATCCATCCGCAGCTCCATCACCGCCTTGCGCGCCTCGGCCCCATCGACGTGGTAGCGGCCGTCAGAACCCTTGGCGATCAGGTCGGCGTAACGGGCGTAGCCGTACTTCGCACCATGCTGCTTGAGCGTCGACAACCAGGTCTGTTCGGTGAACTGGAACAGCCCCGCCGCCGAGGAGGTCGCGGCCTTGGCCCGAGGGTTGAAGCTGCTCTCGCGATTGGCGGTCTTCATCAGGAACGAGAAGTCGACCCCCGTCGCGCTGGACGCGCGCTGGATGGCGGTCTCGACGACGCCCCTGAGTCCCTGGATGGCCATGGGGCCAGATGTGAACGGACATGGTTAACGCCGCGCTAACCATACTGCGGCGGGTCGCCTCAGCCGCCGCCTCAGGAAGGTCACCGTCCCGCTTCCGCAAGGTCAAGGTTCGGCCCTGATCGGCGCGCGACCCTGACGTCGTGACCATAACAAGCTCCTGGGAGGAGACGTCATGACAACCGGTCCGTTCGCCCCCGCCTATGCGGGGATTCCCGTCTCTCGGCCACGCCTGTCGCGGCCCGCCTCCGTCGCCATCGGCCTGTCGATCTGCGCCCATGTGGCGCTGCTCGGCTATCTGGGCGTCCAAAGGTTCGTCGCCGCGCCGCCGGAGCCGGCGACGACCGGCGACCCGCCGGTGATCATCACCCTCGGCCCGCCGCCAAAGCCGACGGCCACCGTCGCGCCGCCGAAGCCGCGCCCCAATATCCACCAGCCCATCCCCCGCCTGGCCCCGCCTATTCCGCCGACCCCAGCGCCGCCCGTCGATCCGACCCAGGCCACCGTCACGCCGGCCGGCCCGATCACCCTGCCCGTCGCCCCGCCACAACCCCAGGCCCCGCCCGTCCCGCCGGTGATCGGCCAACCCCAATGGCTCAACAGGCCCGGCGCGCGGGAGATGGCCCGGGTCTATCCCGACGGGGCGATGCGGCGGGGAACCGAGGGCGTCGCCACCCTGGCCTGCGTGGTGGCGGCCACCGGCGCGGTGCGCGATTGCCGCGCGATCTCCGAGACCCCGGCCGAGGCCGGCTTCGGCACGGCGGCCCTGAAGCTCGCCCCCTATTTCCGCATGAGCCCGCAGACCGAGGACGGCCGCCCGGTGGACGGCGCCAGCGTGCGCATCCCGATCCGCTTCAAGCTGGCGCAGTGAGGTCCGTCAGGCGCTGGCCGCCAGGCTGGCGGTCGGCGCCGGGGTGAGGCACAGCTCGATCACCTCAAGCAGCCGCTGGACCTCGATCGGCTTGGCGATGACATGGTCCATGCCGGCGGCGAAATAGCCCTCGGTCTCGTGGGCCAGGACGCTGGCGGTGACCGCCACGATTGGGGTTCGGGGGCGTCCCGTCTCGGTCTCCCGGGCGCGGATCAGGCGGCTGGCGTCCAGCCCGTCCATCTCCGGCATGTGGATGTCCATCAAGATCACGTCCCAGCCCCCCAGCCCCCAGGCTTCCACAGCCTCGACGCCGTCGCGCACCGCCTCGGAGGCCACGCCCAGATGGCCGAGCAGGGTCTGCAACACCGTGCGGTTGGTGGAATTGTCGTCGACCACCAGGACCTTCAGCTCAGCCTCAGAGCCAATGACCGAGGCGTGGTCCGTTTCCGCCTCGGCCGGCGGCGCGACCGCGATCAAGGGAATCTGGAAGCTGAAGCGCGTGCCGACACCGGGCGCGCTGTCAAAGGCGATGGCGCCGCCCATCAGGGCCACCACCTCGCGGCAGATCGCCAGGCCGAGGCCCGTGCCGCCCACCCGGCGGGTGCTGGAGCTGTCGGCCTGAACGAATTTCTCGAAGATCTGCGCCTGACGTTCCAGGGGGATGCCGACACCGGTGTCGGTGACATCGACGCAAATGCCGGCCGCGTCGCCGGTGACCAGCACCTGGATGGAGCCGTGATCGGTGAACTTGAGCGCGTTGGAGATCAGGTTGCTCAGCACCTGGCGCAGCCGCACCTCGTCGCCGCGCCGCCAGCCGGCCGCGCCGGGCTCAACCTCGAAGGCGAAATCCAGGCCACGCTCCTGAGCCAGGCTGCCATAGAGCCGACGCATGGCCTCGGCGAACCGGTCGAAGGAGAAGGTCGCCGGCAGCAGCTCCATCTTGCCGGCCTCGATCTTGGAGATGTCGAGCACATCATTGACGACATCCAGCAGGGTGCGGGCCGAGGTCTGGACCAGGGCCAGGCGGCCGCGCTGAACCTCGGGCAGATTGTCCTGAGCCATGGCCTGGGCCATGCCCAACACCCCGTTCAGCGGCGTGCGGATCTCGTGGCTGATGGTGGCGAGGAACTCGGTCTTGGCCCGGTTGGCAGCCTGGGCGGTGATCACCAGATCCTGGGCCTCGGCGTGCAGCCTTTCGTTCTCCTCGAGCTTCTCATGCAGCTGGCGATTGAGGGCGTCCGAGGCCAGGCGGGCGCGCAGCTCGCGCAGCACCGCGCCGCGCATCAGGGTCGACATGCCGATGGAAGCGAACACGCCTGCGACGCCGACGAAGGCGTACTGGCTGATCAGGTCGCCCGGCGCGTTGCGGGCCAGCATCAGGAAGCCGGTCACCGCGGCCGCGACGCTGCCATAGGCCACCCGGCGGCTGGGCGCGGAGGTGCCGAACACCAGGGCCATCAGCACGAAATAGACCAGCTTCAGCGGCTCGAAGTGAAAGGTCAGATAGGCCACCACATTCATCAGGAACAGGGTGTTGATGCTCGCAGCTGCGACCTCAAGTCGCACCAAGCTCACGGCTGTGCGCGCAAGATGGCGCCAGAAGGCGAAGGCGCTCACGGCGGCCAACACCGCCAGTCCATCCAGGTAGGCCAGCACCGCGCCGGTCTCGTAGAACCAGTGCGCGACGCCAATAAAGCAATAATAGCAGGTGGCGGCGATCAAATATCCTCGAACTACAGGGACATAGGCCGTCGCAATCTCCCCTTCCGGGATGGAGTCCAGTTCGCCCGGCGCCTTGGTCATGTGTCCGCCCTCGAGGAGACTCGAATACTGCGGAACTAGACCTGTGTTCGGGTTAACCCCCAAAGTGAGGGCGGCCCAATTTGGGTCTGGTCACTAATAACTCTTCGCCAAGCCCAAGACCCGTTCAGCGATGAAGTTGAAAACCATCTCACGACTGATCGGCGCGATGCGGGCGATCATCGATTCCCTGAAATAGCGCTCGACGTCGTACTCCTTGGCGTAGCCCATGCCGCCGTGGGTCAGGATCGCCGTCTCGCAGGCGTTGAAGCCGGCCTCGCCGCCCAGATACTTGGCGGCGTTGGCCTCGGCCCCGCACTCGCGGCCGGCGTCGTAGAGGGCGGCGGCCTTGAAGGCCATCAGATTGGCCGCCTCCAGCTCCGCCCAGGCCTTGGCCAAGGGGTGAGCGATACCCTGGTTCTGACCAATGGGCCGGCCGAACACCACCCGTTCCTTGGCGTAGCTCGTCGCCCTCGCCAGGGCCGCGCGGCCCAGGCCCACGGCCTCGGCTCCGAACAGCACCCGCTCGGGGTTCAAACCCTGCAGCAGATAGTAGAAGCCGCGCCCCTCCTCGCCGATCAGGTCATCCTGCGGGATCTCCAGATTGTCGATGAACACCGCGTTGGACTCGACCGCCTTGCGGCCCATCTTCGGGATCGGCTTGGCCTCGATCCGGCTGCGGTCGAAGTCGGTGTAGAACAGCGACAGCCCTTCGGTGGACTTCTTCACCTGATCGCGCGGCGTGGTGCGCGCGATGATCAGGAACTTGTTGGCCCGCTGGGCCGACGTCGTCCACAGCTTGCGGCCGTTCAGCACATAGCCGCCGGGAATGCGGTCGGCGCGGGTGGTCAGGCTGGTGGTGTCCAGGCCCGAGTCCGGCTCGGTGATGCCGATGCACATCTTGTCCTCTCCGGCGATCAGCCGGGGAATGTGGCGTTGCTTCTGGGCGTCGGTCCCGAACTTGGCGATCGGCATGGGACCGAAGATGTTCAGGTGCAGGGCGCTGGCCCCGGAAAACCCCGCGCCGGACTGCGCCACCGCCTGCATGACGATCGCCGCCTCGGTCAGGCCCAGGCCCGATCCGCCCAGCTCGACCGGCATGGCTGCGCCCAGCCAGCCGCCGGCCGCCATGGCCGCCACGAAGGCCTCGGGGAAGTCGCCCGTCTCGTCGGTCTTGCGCCAGTAGTCGGCGTCAAACCCCGCGCACAGCCGGGCCACGCTCTCGCGGATCGCTTCCTGTTCGTCGCTGAACCAGAAACCACTCATTTCGTCCCTCCCCGGGATCGTTCTTGCAACCCGGCCGTCAGGCGGAGAACCGCGCGGGGTCCAGGCGGCCGGCATAGGGACCCGCCTCCCCTTCCGTCACGCAAGCCGCGATGATCTTGGCGGCCAGGGGCGCCAGCAGCCAGCCGTTGCGCCGCGCGCCGGTGGCCAGCAGCACTCCATGATGGCGGCCGCGCCCGACCAGGGGCAGGCCGTCCGGCGTCGCCGCCCGCACCCCGGCCTGGGCCAGGTCGCCAATCGAAGCCGACAAGGCCGGAAACAGCTCCATGCCGACCGCCTTGAGCGCCGCGATCCTGTCCGGATCGATATCGGTGTCGTCGCGCCCCGCCTCCATGGTGGCGCCCAGGGTCAGGCCGCCTGGCGTGGGGACGGCATAGGCCCCCTCTCCCCGGATCATCAGGCCGTCATAGGCGCCGTTCCGCGTCCGGACCAGCTGGCCCTTGATGGGGTGCAGGCGCGCCAGCTCCGGCGCCACGACGCCCAGGTCGCGGCCAGCCCCAGTGGCGATCACCAGCCTGTCCGCGCCCTCGAAGCCGGTGGCGGCGCGGGCCTGGAACACCACGCCCAGGGCCTCGGCGGCGGCGCGCATCAGGGTCAGCGCCCGGGCCGGATCGATCCGCCAGTCCTCGCGGGTCAGTATGGCCGAGGTCCATTGTGGCGCGAGGCCGGGCGCCAGGTCGGCCAGGGCCCGTCTGGGCAGGACAGTGGGATGCAGGCCCAGCCGGCGTAGGGCCCGGTCGCTGCGCTCCAGATGGACGTCTGAACCCACCGCCAGGGCGCCGCCCCGGTCCAGGTCGATCCCCAGCCGGGTCTCCAGCGCGGGCCAGAGGTTCCTCGCCGCCAGAAGCAGGTCGAAATGGTCACGCGCCTCAGGATCGAGCGCCGCCTCAAAGGCCGGCGCCAGCATGCCCGCCGCCATGCCCGAGGCGTTGGCCGCCAGCGGCGCCGGATCAAACACCGTCACCGTGCAACCAGCCTCGGCCAGGGCAAGCGCCGCAGTCAGGCCCATGGCGCCCGCGCCAGCGACGGTGATCCGGGTGCGGCTCATGGCGTCTAACGAGCGGGCTTCGCGCGCGAAATCAAGCGGAGATGGATCAATGCGCCTTCCGGTTCAGCCCGCGACCGATGCGCCACGCCGATAGCGGCTCAGCCCCAGATGGAACAGGGCCATGGCCAGGGCGGCATAGAGCACGGCCGCGCCCGCCACCATGGCGGCGGTCTCCACGCTGGCGTCGCGCACCATCCTGACCGGCGCCATCACCACGAAGCCCGCCGGCAGGATGCTGAAGGCGATGGCCTTCACCGCGCCGCGATAGATCGAGCCGGGATAGGTCGAGAACACCAGGGTGAAATCGGTCAGGTCTCGGGCGAAGCTGCGGGCGCCGCTGGCCCAGAAGGCCAGGCTGGCGAAACAGACCCCGGCCGAGACATAGACCACGGTCCCGCCGGCGATCCCGGCCACCACCAGGGGCGCCTCGCCCCAGGAGAGCCGCGCGAAGCCGGCCAGCAGCAGCGGTCCGCCGATCAGGTCGCCCCAGGCGGTGGCCAGGCACTCGCGCGCCAGCAATCGGCCCATCAGTCCCTTGGGCTGGGTCAGCAGAGCGTCGAGCTCACCGCGCAGGATGGTGGCGGCCATGTCGCGATAGCCGCCGAACGCGACTCCGCTGACGCCGACCACCGTCATGGTGATCCCCATCAACAGCGCCATGTCCCCCTGTCGCCAGCCGCCCACGCTCTTGAATCCGGCGAAGAACAGGCCCCAGAGCACCAGCATGAAGGCGTTGTTGATGAACATGCCGCCGGCCTGAAGCGCGAAATTGGCGCGGTCGGCCAGGGCCATGCGGTTGGCGAGGACGACCTGGGTCGCATATAGGCGCAGGGCCGCGATCATATCGTCCCCTCCCGCAACAGCTTGGCCAGACCCAGGCGCCATAGGCCGAGACAGGCCGCGCCCAGGAGCAAGATCCAGGCGAGCTGCCAACCTGCCCCCACCAGGAATCCCATGAGCGAAGGCGCCATCACCTGGGCGCCGGCCCAATAGAGGTGAGCGGCGAAGGGCGACGCGCGCGCCACCTCGGCCAGGGCGGCCGGATAGAGGGTCACGGGCGCGAACAGCCCGCCCAGCAGGAACATCAGCTTCTGGATGATCAGCTGGAACGGCAGGGTTCGCCTCGCCCAGAAGGCCGCCAAGCCAGCCAGGGCGTAGAGCATCACCCCGACCAGCAAACCCAAGGGACCCAGCACCAGCAGGAAGGCCAGCCCCTCCAGGGGCGGCCAGGCTCGGCCAGACAGGGCCAGCAGCAGGATCGCCGTCACCCCGAGGGCCGCCAGCCGCGCCAGGCCGCCGCCCAACCCCAGGGCCAGGGTCTGGAGCAGATAGGGCTTGGGCCGCAGCAGATGGATCTCCAGCCCGCCGGAGCGGATGTCGTCCTCGAACCGCAGATAGACCGCCGGCAGCGAGAGGGTGATCCACTCGGTCGCCCCGACATAGAGCACCACCCCGCCCGGCGGCAGGGCGATAGCCCCGGCCACCTGCTCCGCCGCCACCTTGTCCCACAGGGCCGACAGCACCGTCATGATCAGGCCGAAGAACAGGCAGCGCCCGGCCAGGACCGGCCAACCCGCCAGGGTCTGGTCGAAGCCCATGCGCAGGGCGCTCGCCGCCGCCCGCAGGGTCGAGCGGGCCTCAGCGCGCCGCAGCGTAGATGTCATGGATCACCTCCTCCATGGGAGGATCCTCGATGGTCACGTCCTCGATGCCGCCGTCGGCCATGGCGGCGGCTATGACCTGTTCGACGCGCACCACGCGGGTGTCGACCTCCAGCACTGTGGCGTGGGCGGCGCCCGCACGGCGCGTGACGCCGGGCAGGTCCAGAGACACCGCGGCGCCGGCCGACTGGAAGGTGATGATCTTGCGGCCCAGGAACCGGCGGCGCAGCTGGTCGGTCGGCTGGTCGACCACGATCCGCCCCTGATTGACGACAATGACCCGGTCGCAGACCAGCTCGATGTCGCGGGTGTCGTGGCTGGTCAGCAGCACGGTCAGGCCGTGGTCGCGGGCATGCTCGCGAATGAAGTCGCGGATCGCGGCCTTGGCGGTGACATCGAGGCCGATGGTCGGTTCGTCCAGGAACAGCAGCTCTGGTCCATGCAGCAGGCTGGCGGTGATCTCGCACCGCATCCGCTGCCCCAGAGACATGCGGTGGACCGGCTGGTCGAGCAGTTCGCCCAGGGCGAAGCGCTCGCTCATCTCGCCGAGGCGCCGGGCGAACACCCTGGCGTCCTGGTCATAGACATGGCGCAACAGGTCGAAGCTGTCGCGGGCCGGCAGTTCGCCCCACAGCTGGGAGCGCTGGCCGAACACCACCCCGATCCGATAGGCGAGCGCCTTGCGCTGGCGCCAGGGAACCAGGCCCAGCACGGTGGCCGCGCCGGACGAGGGCTGCAGGATGCCGGACAACATCTTCAGCGTGGTCGACTTGCCCGCGCCATTCGGCCCGATGATCGCCACCCGTTCGCCAGGCGCAATCTGGAAATCGACGCCGGCCACGGCCTCGATGGTCACCTGTTCGGAAGAGAAGGCGGCGCGCCAGCCGCGGCCGCGTCTAGAGTAGCGGTAGGACTTGGAAAGCTGGGCGGCGGTGACGGCGAAGGACATGGGAAGGACCGGATTTCAGAGGGACAGGGTCGGCGGACGGGAGGCAGGCAAGCGGGAGCGAGCTCGTAAAATTGAGCCCCCCTGCCACGCACATCTGTCCGGTCTTGCCGTTCATCTCAGTCCATTCCCGCCGCGAACAGGTTCGCGGAACGACGGTGACGCTAGTCGGCTGATCCGACACGCGCAAGTCGCACGCGGCGCTTGCGCTCCCGCCTGTGGCTTTCGCGCACGCCCAAGGCCCGAGGCTTGCCCCGGAACGCAAGACGCCCGCCGCGCGAACGCGGCGGGCGTGATCTCTGGGCGCAGTCGGCCCGGCTATTCGGCCGCGATTGACACCGGACGGGCCGAGCGGTCCTTGAAATTGATCTCCTGGAGGTACTTGATCCCCTCCTCGGCGATGTCATCGCCGACCATCTTGTCGCCCTCGGCCTTCAGCTCATCCATATCGACATAGGTCGCGTAGAACGGCCGGGTCCGCTCGGTGATCAGGCCGGCGTTGTGCAGGGTCTTGATGAGCACCCGGAAGATGTTGGTCTGGCTCTTCAGGCGCTCGCGGCGGCGTTCGTCGTTCTGGGCGAGCTTGATCATCTCCTCGCGCACCTTGTCAGGGTCCAGCCCGAATTCACGATAGACATCGGCCATCTGGTTGGGCGAGCCCAGGTTGAACAGGAGCGACTGGAAGCAATGGGCGGCCCAGTCCTCCACCGTGTTGCGCTCGTCCTCGGTCATCTTCGGGATCGTGCGGTCGGCCCAGATCTTCCCGAACTTGTGGTGGAAGGCCTCGTCGGTCATCACCAGCTGGAACAGCTTCTTGGCCAGGGGGTCGCGGTTGTACTGGTAGCCGGCGGCGAAGGCGCCCATGGCCAGGCCCTCGACCAGCATCTGCATGCCGATGATCTTCTTGAAGACCTCCGGCGCCTCGATGATGTCGACCAGCAGCTGCTTGAGGACGGAGCCGCAGGGACGCGGCCGGCCCCAGCGGGCCTTGATATATTTGGCGAAGGCCGTGACGTGGCGGGCTTCCTCGCGGGTCTGGTTGGCGGCGTATTCCTGGGCGCCCTGGTCCTTCAGCACGTGGCACAGGCTGGCCGACAGGTTCAACGCCCCCTGCTCGCCATGCAGGATCGAGGAGAAGTTCCAGAGCGTCATTTCATTGATGAACTTGGCCTTCTGCCCGGTCTTCTCCAGGTGCTCGCGGACATAGGGGATGCCCAGCGACATGATCTGGTGATCGGGCTGCAGCGCCTCGTTCTCCATGTCCCAGGGCTCGTCGAAATCGATGTATTTCTTGTCGAGCGGGTCCCAGAAATGGTCGTGGGTGGCCGAGATGATCTTGTCGAAGGCCGTCGAGCGGGCGTTGTAGCGGTCGAGCTCGAGCATCGACTCGAAGTCGTCCGGCGCCACGGCGTCGTACATGATGTCCTTGGTGATGTTGCCGTCGGCCATGTCCTGGTTCCTCCCGTTCAGCAACAGGAGGATGGCGCCGGCGAACGGTGTTTGGATAGCGGCCGTCAGCGGCGGCGGAACAGGGCCTCGAGGCCGGAAATCACCTCTTCCATCAGCCGGCCGTCGAGGTCGTTGGGGTCTGCAAGGGTCATGGCCGCAGCGCCGTGGCCGCAGGCCCAGACGGCGAGCGCGATCTGGTGAATGGTCTTCTCGTCGCGGTCGGCCTGGCTGGCCGCCTGGGCGATCGCGGCCTCCAGCACCTTGAAGGCCCGGTCGCGGGCCGCATCCACCTCCGCCTCGGCCAGGATCGGCGGATCGAACATCAGGGCGTAGAGCGCCGGCTGGGCGCGGGCGAAGCCGAAATAGGCGAGCGCGCAGGTGCGGATCGGCACCGCCTGGGTCCCCGCCGCCGCCTGCAACGCCGCCTCAAGCTCGCCGAATCCCTCAGCGGCCAGACCCGCCAGAAGGGCCTGCTTGGAGGCGTAGTGGTGATAGACCGAGCCGGGGGCGATGCCGGCCCGCGCGGCCAGGGCCCGGAGGTTCAGCTGACCTATGCCGCCGGTCTCCAGCAGGGCGCGCGCCTCCTCCAGCAGCTGGGCGCGCAGATTGCCGACATGATAGCTGCGCCGACGCGCCGCGCCGCCTTCGAGCCAGGTCATCCCATGGCCTCCGGGCGGATGGCGAGGTCGCAGATCAGCCGAGGCAGGAAGATCATCGGCCACAGAACCAGGGCCAGGTTCGGCAGAAACCAGGACGGGTCGAATTCGCCCAGCAGCGCCCAATAGCCCACCGCCATTAGACCGGCGACCTGGGTCAGGATCAGCGAAATCAGGGCCAGCGGTCGCCAGAGGGCGTCGCCCCGCCGGGCGGCCCGCACCGCGAAAAGGCCAACCCCCGAAAAGGCCAGATCCACCGGGAAGAACGACCAATTCCAGGCCGTCACCCGGGGTTCGCCATAGCCGGCGTACATCCATGACGGCGGCAGGTGGATCATGCCGACCTGAGCCAGCATGGCTGCGGTCCAGTAGGCGATGAACAGGGTGTCGGTGATCGCGAGCGACAGGGAAAGCGAACGGCCCATGGCGGACTCCTGCGAGGACCGGTCCATGTTCTCCACCTTCGCGGGCCTTGTCGAGGCGAAAGGCGCGCGGTCGCAACGCCATTCTAACCGTTGATAACCTACCGGCCCGCCGCTAGCCTTTCCGCCAAGTCGGGTCGGGAGGACGCCTATGACCGTGCATACCAAGGTCGCCATCCTGGGCGCCGGCTTCGCCGGCCTGTGCATGGGGCTGAAGCTCCAGGCGCGCGGCGAGACCGATTTCCTCATCCTGGAAAAGGCGGACCGGGTGGGCGGCACCTGGCGGGAGAACACCTATCCCGGCTGCGGCTGCGACATTCCCAGCCACCTCTATTCCTTCTCCTTCGAACTCAATCCCGACTGGCCCAGGGTCTATTCCGCCCAACCCGACATCCTCGCCTACATCGAGGGCGTGGTCGAAAAGCATGGCCTTTCCAAGCACATCCGCCTGAATGCAGAGGTGACCTCGGCCGCCTGGGACGCCGACGCGGGCCTATGGCGCATCGCTGCCGACGACGGGTTCACGGTCACCGCCGAGAGCCTGGTCACCGCCTGGGGCCAGCTGAACCGGCCCAAGATCCCGGCCATTCCGGGCCAGGGGAATTTCGCCGGCGCGGCCTTCCACTCCGCCCGCTGGGATCACGGCGTCGATCTGGCCGGCAAGCAGGTGGCGGTGATCGGCAACGGGGCCAGCGCCATCCAGTTCGTGCCGGAGATCGCCAAGGTCGCAGGCCAGCTCACCCTGTTCCAGCGCTCGCCCAACTGGATCGTGCCGCGCATGGATCGGCCCTATACGGCCGAGGAAATGGCCGCCTTCCGCGCCCGTCCGGCCATGATGCAGGCGGTGCGGGATGAGATTTTCAAGATGGCCGAGGACCGGCTGGCCGCGCGCCGGGCCGGAACCCTGCCGGTGGAGGAGGTCCCGATCCCGCTCGCCCACCTTCGCGCCCAGGTCGCCGACCCGGAGCTGCGCGCCAAGCTGACCCCCGACTATGAGCTGGGCTGCAAGCGGGTGTTGATCTCCAACGACTTCTACCCCGCCCTCACCCGGCCCAATGTCGCCCTGGTCACCGAGGGGGTGGCGCATCTGAGCCCTGGCGGCGTGGTCGACGGGGCCGGGAAGGAACACCCGGCAGAGGTGGTGATCTACGCCACCGGCTTCGAAACCCGCTCCTTCGCTGGCGACACCGTCGTGACCGGCGCGAACGGCCTGGGGCTGGACCAGGCCTGGGCCGATGGTCCTGAGGCCTATCTGGGGATCACCACTCCGGGCTTCCCCAACCTGTTCATGCTGTATGGCCCCAACACCAATCTCGGCCACAACTCGATCATCTTCATGCTGGAGGCCCAGGCCGACTATGTGCTCCAGGCGCTGGACGCTGCGGCCAAGGGTCCGATCACGGTCCGCGCGGAGGTCAACCGCGCCTATAACGACGATCTGCAGGACGCCCTGGCCCAGACCCCATGGGCGGGGTCCTGCACCAGCTGGTACAAGGCCGAGAGCGGCAAGATCTTGAACAACTGGCCCCACACGGCCCAGGCCTATGCGGACGCGGTGGCGCGGTTCGACGCTGGCGCCTACGCCTCGGCGGCGCGGGCCTCGGAGCCTGCGGAATAGCCCTCGGCCTCGTCCAGCACCTGCTGGATCACGGCGAACAGACGGGCCACCTCGATCGGCTTGGCGACGAAGCCGTCCATGCCGGCGGCTTTGTATTCGGCGATCTGGTGGGCCATGGCGTTCGCGGTCAGGGCCACGATCGGGGTGCGGGGCCGCCCCTCGGCCGCCTCGCGGGCGCGGATCTGGGCGGTGGCGGTCGGCCCGTCCATCTCCGGCATCTGGACGTCCATCAGCACCACATCCCAGGGCTCCCGCGCCCAGGCCTCGACGGCCTTGAGGCCGTTGTCGACGATCAGGGGCTCGATGCCCACCTGGCCCAGCAAGGTCTTGAGCACCAGCTGATTGACCGCGTTGTCCTCCGCCGCCAGCACGCGCAGCTGCAGCTCGGGCGCCGCGCCGACCGGCTGCGATGCCGCGCGCGACGCGACAGGCTCGGTCTCCGCCGTCAGCCGCTCCAGCGGCAGCGAGACCCGGAAGATGGTGCCACGCCCGGGTATGCTGTCGACCGCGATGGAGCCGCCCATCAGCTGCACCAGCTCGCGGCAGATCGACAGGCCCAGCCCCGTGCCGCCATAGCGGCGGGTGGTGGAGGCGTCGGCCTGCTCGAACTTCTGGAACAGGCTCTGCAGCCGATCGCGGGCGATGCCGATGCCGCTGTCGGACACCGCCAGGCGCAGCATGTCCTGGGTGCGCTCGACAGAGACCTTGACCTGACCCCGCTCAGTGAACTTCAGGGCGTTGGAGACCAGATTGTAGAGGATCTGCCGCACCCGCGTTGAATCACCGAGATAAATCCCCCGCGCGTTCGGGTCGACCGTGAGACCGAAGTCCAGGCCCTTGCGCTGGGCGATGGCGGTGAAGGCGCCATGGGCGCCGCGGGCCAGTTCGCTGATGTCGAACTCGGCCTCTTCCAGCTCCAGCTTGCCGGCCTCGATCTTGGACAGGTCGAGCACGTCGTTGAGGATCGCCAGCAGGGTCTCGCCGGACTGATGGATGACGTCGAGGCGTTCGCGCTGAACCTCCGACAGGCTGTCCGCCGCCATGGCCTGGGCCATGCCCAGCACCCCGTTCAGCGGGGTGCGGATCTCGTGGCTCATGGTGGCCAGGAAGGTGGACTTGGCGCGATTGGCGGCCTCGGCGTCCTCCTTGGCCTGCACCAGGGCGCGCTCGGCGACCTTGCGGGCGGTGATGTTCTGGAGGGCCCCGATCAGCCGGATCGGACGGCCTTCATCGTCGGTGACCAGCTGGCAGGTGGAGACCACCCACACCTCACGGCCGTCCGCACGATTGATGCGATATTCCGGGGCATAGGGCTCGCCTGCGGTCAGGTAGCGCTTCCAGGCCGCCTTGGCGATCGGCCGGTCTTCGGGATGGATGGTCGACCAGACGTCGCGATTGAGCTCCTCGAAGGTCTTTTCCTCGCCGAAGAAGCGCTCCTCCAGCCCGGCTTTGAACAGCTCCTCGCGCTCGTAGTCCATGTCATAGACGTGGATGTCGGCGGTCCCCAACGCGAGGGTCAGCCGCTGCTCCGAGCGCTCGGTGCGCTTGAGAGCCTCGACCATCTCGGTCACGTCATGGCTGCCGGCGATCACACCGCCGATCTCACCCGACGCCGTGCGCCAGGGTTTGAATTCGGCTGAAAACCACTTCTGTCCGCCGCCTGGCAGGTCGAAGCTCGTCTGGTCGAAGCGGACGGACTGGCCCTCCAGGCACGCGTCAAAGGCTCCCTTCCAGCGCAGATAAGCGGGGGGCGCGATGTCCTCCAGATTCCTGCCCACCACCTCATCGGGGGTCAGGCCAAACTGCGCGGCCCACCGTCCGCTGCAATCTTGGACCCTCAGATCAGTGTCGGTCAGCAGCAGCGAGACGGGCGCGGTCCGCACCACGGCGCTGAGCGTCGCCATGACGGCGTCCCGCTCGCGCCGGTTCTGTTCGCGCGCCCGGTCGGCCTGGGCCCGGGCCCATTCGTCAGCGATGAACTCGGCCAGGTCATTGAGCCGCGCGGCCAGGAAGGCGTCATAGCCCCGAGGCGTGCCGCCATAGACGGCCAGGACACCCGGGGTGGTGCCGTCGCCCAGGCGCAGCGGCGCCCCGGCATAGAACCGCATGCCCGTCGGTCCGGTGACCAGGACGTGGTCGCTGAAGCGGGGATCGGTGCGTCCGTCCTCCACCCAGATGGGCTGGCCGGTGCTGAGCGCGACGCCGGCAGCGACGTCCTCGATGTCGCCTTGCCGCCCCAGGGGATCACGGCTGCGCCAGATCCGGCCCTCATGCAGCAGCACGACCTGGGCGTTGTCACCGGGAAACAGGGCGCGGGCCAGGCGGGTCGCGCGATCACACGCCCCGCGCGACAGGCCGAGGCCGAAGGGCCCCTCCTCGTCGGGGGACAGCGTGGGCGCCGGATCACCAGCCATGTCACCCCTCGAAAACCGCCCAGGACGAGCAGCTCTACAATGCCAGGGTGAGGTTAAGGGCGGATTGAGACGCCGTCGCTCAGGCGCGGGCGGAGACCGCCGGCCACGACCAGGTCGAAAATTCGCGCGGATGAATGAATTCCTTGCGGAACCAGGGCCGATCGCGGGCGTCGAAGGCCGAGACCAGCCAGTCGCAGACCCGCATCACGCGCGGATTCTTCACCGAGTCCCGGTGCTGGCAGAGCCACAGGGGCGCCGAGGCCAGGGGCGGGATGTCGAGCATCACCAGATCCGGGGCGAGACTGACGATCGCGGTGGGAATGGCCCCGATGCCGGCGCCCCTCTGAATGGCGTGCAGCATGGCGGTCGAGGAATTCAGCACCAGGGCGGGCGCAGCCAGTTCCAGGAAGGCGGCGGTGCGCGCGCCCCAGCGGTCGCGGATCTGGGCGGCGTGATAGATGAACCTGTGGCCGGCCGCCGCCTCCAAACGCGTGGGGGCCCCATACGTGTCCAGATAGTCCCTGGAGGCGAACAGGGCGTAGTGCAGGGTCGCCAGCGGCGTGGCCACGATGTCCGGAGAGCCGCCGTCGGTCAGCTGGATCGAGAGATCTGCGTGGGCGTCGACCGGACTGTCGGCCAGACCGCCACAGTCGAGGGACAGGCGGATGGCGGGATTCTCCCGCATGAATTCCGCGACTTCCACGCCCAGCACATAGCCGGCGACGCCCTCGGGCGCCGCGATCCGCACCTCGCCGGCGTCGGGTTGGTCGTTGTTCAGCACCAGCCGCTCGATATCGACCGAGGCCTGCTGCATGGTCAGCGCCCGGTCATAGACCAGCTCGCCCACCCGGGTCAGGGTGACCCCGCGAATGCCCCGGTCGAACAGCCGGGCGCCCAGACGGGTTTCCAGGTCGTCGATCCGGCGGGTGACGGTCGGCTGGCTGGTGCGCAGGCGACGCGCGGCCGCGCCAAAGCTGCCGGCCTGGGCCGCTGCGACGAACGCCTTGATGTCATCCCAGTCGGCGCGCGTGCGCTCGAATTCGTCCATGCCTCGCCCCAAAACCGACGGCGGCCCCGCGCTCAAGGCGCGCCAGCCAGACCCCAAAGAACCGTGGCGCCCCCATGCAACCTTTGTGACTGCCGGGTTCGGGATCAACGCTCTACCAAATGGCGGGTTCGCACAAGTCGAGGCCGCCCGTGCCCATCCAGACTCACCACGTTGATCGCACCCTGACCGTCCTGAGGCGGCTGGGATTTTCGCTGGCGACCGATCCGGAGATCGAGGCCGGTCGTGCGGCTGCGGTCCAGCTGGTGGGCGAGGCCATCGCCACCGCCGACACGCTTCGCCGGGTTCAGGCCCGCACCGGCTGCGCCTGCTTCGTCGCTCGCGCCGACGAGGGGTTCTCGGCCGCCGTCTCCGCCATTCCCCTGACGCCCTTGGCCCTGCCGGATCTGGCCAAGGGCCAGTTCGACGCGCTCGCCCCGCTGGACGCCCTGGTGGCCCGCCCGGGTGATCCGGTGGCGGCGATCTATATCTGGGGCGCGGCCGGTCTGAGTTGGCGCGGACGCATGCTGGCCGTGGCCGCCGCCCAGGCCCTGGTCTGCGAGGTCCACCCCACCCTGCCCAGCTACGCCCGCGCCGCCACCTCGGAAGGGGAACACATCCTGCAGCACCGGCTGGGCGCCCGCCCGGTTCGTGGCCCCGGCGGCCTGGTCATGGCCCCGCCCCATCATCCGCAACGACGGGCGGCCTGAGATGAACGCCAATGTCCGCATGCCCCTCGACGCCCGGCCCCAGACGAAGGTCGACGACGCCGTTCTGGAGGTGATTGTCTGCCGGACCCTGCCGGAGATCCTCCAGGCGGTCTCGGTGCGCACGCTCGTCTATATGGGCGAGCAGGCCTGTCCCTATGAGGAGGAGTTCGACGGCAACGATTTCGCCGGGACGACCCATCTGCTGCTGCGCCGCAACGGCGAGCCGATCGGGACCCTGCGCATCCGTTGGTTCGCCGACTTCGCCAAGTTCGAGCGGGTGGCCGTGCGTCGGGAATATCGCCGCGGCCGCGCCACTCTGCTGCTGATCCTGGCGGCCAAGCGGCTGGCCGAGAAGAAGAACTACCGCAAGCTGCTCGGCTACGGACAGGTGCGACTGATCCCCTTCTGGGAACAGTATTTCAACGCCCAGGTCCGTGAGCGGCGTGACGGCTTCGCCTTCTCCGACCACGACTATGTGGAGATGCTCGTCGAGGCTACGCCCCCGGCCGACGCCATCACCCTGGACAGTGACCCTATGATCCTCCTGCGCCCGGAAGGGGCCTGGGATGAACCCGGCGTGCTGGACAAGTCCGCCGTCCGCCCCGCCACCAACCTCGGAGAGTTATGCCGGTGAGTTCTCAGCCCCGGGCGGCCCTCGTCTGTCTCGACCTTCAACGCTACCGGAGCGCGGGCCTCGCCTCGGCCAGCGTCATCGCCGCCTGCCAAAGGGCCCTGGAAGAGGCCCGACGCAGGCGCTGGCCCGTGCTGCATGTCCATGCCCGGCCGCCGGGGGCCGACGTCCGCCCCCTGCCCGGGATCGAGCCGCGCCCGAACGAGCCGGTGTTCCTGCGCAAGGGGCCGTCGGCCTTTTCCAGCCCCGCCTTCACCCAGGCCGCCCACGCGACCGGCGGGCCCCTGGCCCTGGTGGGATTCAGTCTCCAGGACACCGTGCTGGCCACCGCCTTCGCCGCCGCCGACCGCGATCTCGACAGCGAGGTGGTGATCGACGCCGTCGGCATGGCCGGAGCGGACTCGCCCAGCGCCCAGCGCGCCCTGACCGCCCCGTTCCTCACCCTGGCCCCCCAAGGGCGGTTGATCACCCTGCGCGACCTGTTTCACGAAGAGGCCGAGCGGTTCGCCGCCGCGAACCTGCCATGACCAGCAAGATCATCGCCTTCGCGCCCCGTCTGCGCCAACGGCCCGTCGCCGCCAATGCGCTCGACGACCAGACCGCCGACCTGCTGCGGATGGTCGCCCATCTGAGCCAGAGGGACCTCTTCGCCCTGGCCGCGATCGTCCGCCGCGCCGCTGAAATCTCGGAGACCGACGGCGAGGAGATCGCGATCGCCGTGCTCGACCAGATCCAAGGCATCCTTGATGGGCGAGAAATGGACGCCTGATATCACCGGTTTGAGTGCAAATTAACGCTGCGCCGCGTCCTGATGTCTCTTTTCTAACAAAGCACTAGCGATTCCATCTGGCCGTGTGCCACAAGCCGGCGCAGCGCGCACTTGGGCGCGTTCGGTAAGGACATTTCGGTGGCCGAGAGCTTGGAAGACACGGGGCCAGACCCCATCGATGTCGCAGTGGGACATCGTATTCGCGTGCGTCGTAAGTGGCTGGGCATCTCCCAATCGGCCTTGGCCGAACATCTGGGCGTCAGCTTCCAGCAGGTGCAAAAATATGAACGCGGCGCCAACCGCGTGTCGGCCTCCATGCTGGTGCGGATCGCGCAACGCCTGGAAACCACGGTCGGCGAACTGGTGGGCGAGACGGCGGAGCCGCAACAGGGCGACGCCTCCCTGTTCGAAAAGCTGGCCGTTCCCGGCGCCGTGCAGCTTCTGGAAGCCTTCGCCGGCGTTCAGCAGCCTGCCCTGCGCACCGCCATACTGAACCTGACACGGTCCCTGATCGAAGACGCCGGCGACGCGCCGGTTCGTCGGTCCCGCTAAGCCTTTCGGCGCCCCTTCCCCCGGGGGCGCCGAGGTTGGCCGTCCGGCGCCCTCCCTCGCGGGCCCCGGCGTTCTATCTCTCCCGCTCGGCTGCGAAGCCGAGGTGGTGCAGCACGATCCCCGCTGTCGTCGCGACATTGAGCGAGTCGAACCCGGTCGCCATGGGTATGGCGACGGTGCGAGTCTGAGCCAGCACGTCCGGTGACAACCCCGGCCCCTCCGATCCCAGCAACACCGCCACCCTGGGCGGGCGCTTCAACGCGCTCAGGCGCACAGCTCCAGAGGGGCTTAGCGACAGCGCCTCGAACCTGGCGCCGCGCAGCAGGCCCAGCAGATCCTCGTCCCGCTCCAACTGGGCGAAGGGGGTGATCAGGCTTGCGCCCACCGAGACCCGGATGGCCTTGCGATAGAGCGCGTCGCAGCAATCGGCGTCGAGGATCACCGCGTCGGCGCCGAAGGCGGCGGCGTTGCGGAACAGGCCGCCCATATTGTCGTGGTTGCCGATACCGCACAGCACCAGCACCAGGGCCTCATCTCCCAGACCCGCCAGCAGCTCCGCCGCAGAAGGGGACTCGGCGCGCCGGCCCAGGGCCAATATGCCCCGGTGGATGGGAAAGCCGACGATCTGGTCCATCACCGCCTGGGAGGCGACGAACACCTCGGCGGCGAGCGGCAGCAGGTCGATCAGCTCGGCCATGGCCGCGAGGCGCTTCTCGGCCAGCAGCAGCGACACCGGACGGCACAGCCGGCTATGAACCAGCATGCGGACCACCACCTGGCCCTCGGCCATGAAATGGCCCTCGCGGCCCACCAGGTCGCGCTCACGGACCTGCATATAGCCCGCGATGCGCGGGTCCTGCGGGTCGTCGATGCGGATCAACTCGGCCAAGACGGGCTCCTGATAGGCGGCGCCTTCTACACCCTTGGAGCCTCGCGCGTCAGCGGCGGACGTCGAGGCTCTCGGCGGTGCGCAGATCCTCGACCTCAGCGACCGTAGCCAGGTTGAAGTCGCCGGGCGTGGCGTGCTTCAGGGCTGCGGCGGCCACGGCGAAGTCCAGGGTGGTGGTCTCGTCCAGTCCACTCAGCAGACCGTGCAGCACCCCGGCCGCAAAAGCGTCCCCACCACCGATGCGGTCGACGATCGGGTTCAGGCTGCGCGGCGCCGAGCGCCAGGTGTTGGCGCGATCGAGCAGGAACCCGGTCAGGTCGTGGTGATTGACGTTGTGCTGCACCCGGTCGGTGCAGGCCAGGCGGCGCAGCTTGGGAAACACCTGGAAGGCCTGGTCGGCGGCCTGCCGGCGCAGGGTCTCGGCATTGGCGCCGGCCTCATAGGGTCGGCCCAGGATCAGTCCGATGTCGCGGTGATCGCCGAACAGCAGCTCGGCGTGGGACAGCATTTCGCCCAGGATCGCCGGGGCGTCGCCGTCCCAGGCGGCCCAGAGGCTGGCGCGGTAGTTGCCGTCCATGGAGACCTTGACCCCCAGACGGCTGGCGGCGCGGACAGCGGTCAACGCCGCCTCGGCCGTGGCGGGCCCGATCGCCGGGGTGACGCCGGAGACGTGCAGCCATTCCGCCCCCGCCAGGGCTTGATCCCAGTCGATGCCGCCGGCGGCGCGGGAAAAGGCTGAGTCGGCCCGGTCATAGAGCACCTGGGACGGCCGCTGACCGGCCCCGGGCGTGAGGAAATACAGGCCCATCCGGCCGGCCTCGAAGGCCAGGCGGCCGACATCGACCCCGTGCTTGCGCAGTTCATCGCGGGCGGCGCGGCCCAGCCCGTTGTCGGGCAGGATGCCGGCCATGGCGGCGGCGTGGCCGAAGCGGGCCAGGGACACAGCCACATTGGCCTCGGCGCCGCCGAAGCAGACATCCAGTCGATGGCTCTGCAGCAGCATCTGGGTGTCGGGCGCCGACAGGCGGATCAGGACTTCGCCAAAGCAGACGATACGGGTGTTCACGTGGCCTCCGGCGAACGGCGTCGAGGGAGACTAGCCCCTGCCCTCAAAGAAATCGACGCGCCGGACGAGCCGGCGCGTCGGTCAGTGCTCTCCGGGACGGCGGCGGTCGTGCGCCGTCGTCCCCGCGCGCTTGAAGTCTGGCCCCGCTTGAGGAGCGGGGCCGTGGGGAGATCAATAGGTGTAGCGGACCCCGAAGATGAACTCGCGGCCGGTATGGTGGTAGAAAGAGACCAGGTTCTGGGCGCCGTTGAACTGGTCCTGGAACTCGTCGGTCAGGTTCACGCCCTCGGCCGTGAACTTCAGATGGTCGTTGAGAGTGTAGGCGAAGGACGCGTCGACGTTCAGGGTCTCGTTGGTGCCGTCATAGGCCGTGCCGGTCTCCTGGCCAGGCACCCGGGTCAGATAGCCGGCGCGGTAGGCGGCCGAGACACGGGCGCTGATCTTGGTGTCTTCGTAGTAGAGCGTCGCATTGTAGGACTTCCGCGACAGGCCGGTCAGGTCGTTGGTGGCGACCACGGCGCCGGCCGCGTTCAGATACTGGATCGACGAGTCCACGTGGGTGTAGTTCAGCAGCACGCCGGTGTTGGCCAGCGGCCCCGGCAGGAACTTGAAGGGCTGCTGGAAGCTGATCTCGTAGCCGGTCAGCTTGCCGCCGGGGGTGTTGACCGGGGTCGAGAAGTTCCAGTTGGCCGAGGGGCTGCAGCCCGAGGTGGTCCCGCAGGCCGCCACCGCCACGCTGTCGGGAATGCCGAAGGGGTTGCCGGTGAAGGCGGTGTTGGTCGACAGGGTTTGGACGAAGCTGGCCACGTCCTTCTTGAAGAAGGCCACGCTGATCAGAGCTTCGGGCTGATAGTACCACTCGAAGGACAGGTCATAGGCCTTGGCCCGGAAGGGATCGAGGTTCGGGTTGCCGGCCGTCACCGAGCGGGTCGCCCCGGAGACGCTGACCGTCGCGCCGGGCGTCAGGCTGCCCAGGTCCGGACGCGACATGGTCTTGGCCGCCGCGAAGCGCACCAGGAAGTTCTCCTTCGGCTCCAGCACCATGTTCAGGGACGGCAGGGTGTCGTCATAGCTGCGGTCGACGCTCACCGAGACCGGCGTGCCCGACAGGAAGGTGTAGCCGTTGGAGGTCTGGTCGGTCTTCACATAGCGGACCCCGACATTGCCGCGCAGCGGCATGCCCAGGACTTCGGTCTTGAAGTCGCCCTCGACGTACCAGCCCTTGTCTTCCTCGGAGACGCCGCGGTTGTTGCCGAGCGCCGGCTCCTTGCCCAGGTTCCAGGCGCCGCCGAAGGCGGTCTTGTCGTAGAGCGACAGGAGGCTGGAGGCCGTGGCCAGGCTGGGCACCAGCCAGGCGGTGGCGTTGCCCGACGGCATGCTGAGGCCATCGGAATTGAACTGCAGGATCTGCGAATAGCTGGAGATCGGCTACGCCGTCACCGCCGCCGGGATCACGGTTTCCTGGTTGGTCGTGGTGCCGTTTGAACGGCGCATCTCCGTGGTGATGAAGTCGTACTTCTTCCAGTTCAACCCACCCTTCAGGGTGATGTTGTCCGTCATGTTGAACTCAACATCGCCCTGCACCGTGTCATAGGTGTTGTCGGCGGTCTGCGGCCGCAGGCGGACCTGGGTCAGCTTCCACGCCGCCGGGTCGGTCAGATTGGCGGTGCCATAGGTGATCAGCGGCACGCGGCCCTGGGTGTAGTCGTAGCTGTAGCCGTCGACATTGAACTGGTCGAAGGTCAGCGTCGTCTGGATCGGGTTGTCGTGGGCCGACTTGGAATGGCCGGCGATGGCGTGGACCCGCAGGGTGTCGCTGAACTCATGGGTGAAGTTCAACGAGTACTGGGTGAACTTGGTCTCCAGTTGGTCGAAGCGGTCCTCGACCCGCAGGTCGACGTCGTTGAACGTGCCGGCGACCATCACGTTCTGCGCATTGATGGTCGAGCTCAGCACATTGGTGTCGGCGATGCCGCAGCCGGCATTGACGTTGGCCGCCGTGCAGGCGCCGCCGACCGAGAACGACGGGGCCTCAAGATACTGCTCCTCGCGCGTGCCCTTCAGGTCGGCATAGAGCATGTCGAAGCTGAGTTCGGTCTGGTCGCTCGGCTTCCACTGCAGGTCCAGGGTGGCGCCCAGGCGCTCCTGTTCCTCGGTGTACTTGTCGAAGCGCGGGAAGCGCGGGTGAAGGGCGGCGTTGTTGGCCGCAGCGGCCGGATTGACCGTGGTCGGCAGGCCCGCGCCATTCGGCAGGGCGTCGAAGCCCGGCGAGAACGAGGTGCCCGGCGCCCAGCGCACGGTCGAGGTGCCGACGTCCAGCAGGCTGCGCTTGGTGTAGGCCACCGACAGCAGGGCTCCGAACGTGCCGTCCGCCCAGCTGTTGGCGATCATCGCCGCCGCGCGCGGCTTGGTCTCGCCCGACAGGTCGTTGTGGCTGCCTTGGGCCGAGGCCACGAAGGTGAACTTGCCATAGTCCAGCGGCCGGGCGGTCTTCAGATCGACGGTCGCGCCCAGCGAGCCCTCCTCGGTCTCGGCCGAGGCGGTCTTCTGCACGGTGATCGAGTTGAACAGGTCCGAGGCGAAGATGTTGAAGTCGAAGCTGCGGCCGCGGTTGGTGCCGCCTGACGAGTCGGTGCCGCCCGTCGTGGTCAGGGCTTCCATGCCGTTGATGCGGACCCGGGTGAACTGCGGGCCGAGGCCGCGCACCGAGATCTGACGGCCTTCGCCGCCGTCGCGGGCGATCGCCACGCCGGAGATGCGCTGGATGGATTCCGACAGGTTGAGGTCGGGGAACTTGCCGATGTCCTCGGCCAGGATGGTGTCGGCGGCGACGGCGGAGTCGCGCTTCAGGACCAGGGCCTGCTGCAGGCTGCCGCGGAAGCCGGTGACGACGATCTCCTCGACCTCGGCCGGCTTGTCCGCGGCGAAGGCCGGGACGGCGATGGCGAGACCCAGAACCGCCAGAGATGCGCCAGCGTAAAGCGCGCGAGTTTTCGTAGACCGAATACGGACCATCTGTCCCTCCCTTGCGAGCCTGCCTGCGGAGTGAAGCCGTCAGACTGCACGCGCCTGTTGCGGCGCGCACTCGCGTTTCCCCTATGACACCGGTGTCATTGCTCAACGGAGATCGTTGACACCGGTATCAACAACTAAGTGACACGGTTCCGACACGTTCGCAAGATCGGTCGCTCCCTGGGAGGCGCCGCTCGCTTAAATCGCGATCAAAGGATGCCGATTTACGGCCCCAGGGGGGCCGTGCCCTCCTCGGGCGTCAGCGCGTCCATCCGGACGGGGCGGCGAAGGGCGCCAAGACCCAGGGCCAGGGACAGCTTGGAATCCCAGCCATAGGGATCCTCGAGGAACACCGGCTGGCCACCGTCGTCGATGACCACGCTGTGATAGAGCAACCGCACCGGGATCGGAGCCGCAAGCGCGACCCTGCGGGTGGCGCCGGAGGCGAGGTCGGCGTCGAACTCCGGCTGCACGCCGGAGCGCTGGGCGAGGTGGCGGGCGAAATCGACGGCGTTCTCCACCCGCACGCAACCATGGCTCTTGTGCCGCTGGAAGGTCGCGAACAGCGACTTCTCAGGCGTGTCATGCAGATAGATCGCATAGGGGTTCTGCATGTTGAACTTGACCTGGCCAAGAGCCGAGTGCGGTCCGGGTCGCTGCACCACCCTGCCCCCGCTCAGGAACATGTTGGCGCGGCGCAGATAGGCCAGGCCCCTGGGCAGGATCTCGCGCGCTGCGATCGAGGGCGGCACGTTCCAGGGCGGATTGACCACCAGGTCAGAAAACGTGCTGCCCAGGTTCGGGGTCGCCCGTCCCGGGCTGCCGCAGACGGCGCGCCCGGCCCAGTCGACTGCGCCCTGGTCGTAATAGGAGAACACCGCCCCGCAGGTGTTGACGTCGATCCGGGTGTCGGCGACCTCGCGGCGCAGCCAGCGACGGCGTTCCAGGTTCAGCACCAGCTTGCGGCCGCGATCGGTGGGGTCGGCGTTCAGGGTCGCGATCGTCAGAGCGTCCAGCCGACCGGTGACCGGCAGGGTGCTGGAGGCCTGAACCCGCTTCAGCCCTTCCACCAGGGCGGCGGTCAGGGTGACCTCCTGGCCCGCCGGGCCGGTCACGAAGCCCCGATCGATCAGCTTCTGCGCCACCCGGGGCACGCGGGCGTCATAGTCGCCCAGGCCGATCTCGGGACCGGCGGCCACCTGGGCGCTGGGCGGCAGGGCCATCTCCTCGCGGGAGCGCAGATAGGCGGCCGACAGGGCCAGATATTCAGGATCGCGCGGCGCCAGCGCCTCCAGCCAGGTCGCCACCTCGCCACGGCTCAGAGCGCGGTCCAGCCCACCGACCACGTCGACCGTATTGCGCTCCAGGGTGTAGATCGGGTGCAGGCTGGCGGGATCGACGATGCCGCGCGACAGGGCCTCGGCATAGGCCAGCGCCGTCAGGGTCAGGGCCGCCTCGCGGCTGGCCGGATCGCTCCATCCGGCCTTGGGCGCCTGGAAGGCGGCGGCGTCGAGCCCGTGCCGCACCGCCCCGTCGAGCGCCATGTTGAGCGCGAAGGCCTGATCCTCGGTCCAGGCGGCGCTCCAGCCGCGCCGGGCGTAGAATCGCCGCACCCGCGGATCGGTCGCAGCCTGGCGCAGGACGAAGGGATCGACGGGCGGCGGCGGATTCTGCGGCGACTGGGCGGCGACGGCGAGCGGCGCCCCCACCGCCAGGCCCAGGGCCCAGCCGTTGAACCGCCGGCGGGTGACGCGACCCTTGCGGCCAGCCTGGGCCGCAGGCTGCGTGCGCCGCTTGTCCTTGCCCCCCGAAGCCATGCGTCCCCCAATCCGAGGAAGCACCTTGGCGGATGGTTAAGCCCGCCGCTAGACCGCTCGCGCGACAGGGGACCTCGATTTGGGTTCGGCCCGTAAAACGAGGCGCCGCAGCCACGCCGGTGACAGCCCGCCAAGGCTCAGCGGGCGAGCCAGCCTCCGTCCACCGGCAACAGGGTCCCGTGGACATAGTCCGACGCCGCCGAGGCCAGGAACACCGCCGCCCCGCCCAGGTCGGCGGGGGAGCCCCAGCGCCCGGCCGGGATGCGCGCCAGAATGTCCCGGCTGCGGCCCTCGTCGGCGCGCAGGGCCTCAGTGTTGTTGGTCTCGAAATAGCCCGGGGCGATGGCGTTCACATTGATGCCCTTGGCCGCCCATTCGTTGGCCAGGAGCTTGGTGACCCCAGCAAGCCCGCTCTTGCTGGCCGTATAGGAGGCCACCCGGATGCCGCCCTGATAGGACAGCATCGAGGCGACATTGATGATCTTCCCGCCCCGCCCCTGGGCGACCATCTGACGGCCCACCGCCTGGGTCAGGAAGAAGGTGGTCTTCAGATTGACGTCCATCACCGCGTCCCAGTCGTCCTCGGTGAACTCGAGCGCGTCATTGCGGCGGATGATCCCGGCGTTGTTGACCAGGATGTCGATCCCGCCGAACGCCGCGACCGTCTCAGCCACCACCCGCCCGATCGGCTCCATCGACGACAGGTCCGCCGAGATCGGCAGGAACCGCCGGCCCAGGGCCTCGACCGCCTTCTGGGTGTCGACGGGCGGGGTGCGGCCGACGGCGGCGATGTCGGCTCCGGCCGCGGCGAGCGCCTCGGCTATGGCCTGGCCGAGGCCGGTATTGGCCCCGGTGACGACGGCGGTCCTGCCGGAAAGATCGAACAGTTTCATCGGCCTACTTCAGCTGGCAGATGTCGAGGACGGCCATGTCGGTGTAGTCGAGGTTCTCCCCGCCCATCGCCCAGATGAAGCCGTAGTTCGAGGTGCCCGCGCCCATGTGGATCGACCAGGGCGGCGAAATCACCGCCTCATTGTTCGACATCACGATGTGCCGCATGCCGTCCGGCTCGCCCATGAAGTGGAAGACCTTATTGTCGCCGGGCAGGTCGAAGTAGAAATAGATCTCGGAACGGCGGTCATGCAGGTGCGGCGGCATGGTGTTCCACACGCTGCCGGGCTTCAGGAAGGTGACGCCGAGCAACAGCTGGGCGGACTCGCAGACGCCCGGGATGATGTACTGGTAGATCGTCCGTTCATTGGAGGTCGCCGCCTCGCCGCGCTCCAGCGGATTGGCCTCGCTGATGGCGATCTTCTTGATCGGGCAGACCTTATGGGCCGGCGTCGAGGCCAGGTAGAACTTGGCCGGGTTGGCGGCGTCGACGCTCTCGAACACCACGTCCTTTGAACCCATCGGCACATAGAGGCCGTCGCGCGGGGCCATGTCGAAGGCCTGGCCGTCCACGGTGATCTTGCCGGGGCCGCCGACGTTCACGACGCCCAGTTCGCGACGCTCCAGCAGGGAGTGACCCTTGGCGCTTTCCGGCTCGGTCTGGACCGGCAGGGGCAGAGGCGCGGCCGCCGGCTGGGCGCCGCCGATGATGAAGCGCTCATTGTGGCTGTAGTTCAGGGCCACCTCGCCGGCGACGAACAGGTCCGGGACCAGATAGCGGTCGCGCAGGTCCTCGTTGTCGGCGCCCCACATCATGTCCGGGTGGGTGGCGTGATAGGTTTTCTTGAACATGATCATATCCTTATAGAGCTACAGCACCCTTCTCCCCTTGCGGGAGAAGGTGGCCCCGCGGAGCGGGGTCGGATGAGGGGTCGAAAGCCCCATCCGCAGATTTCACCATCATCCCCGCCGCCGCGAAGCGATGGGCTGAGATGACATGGTTGATTGTCTTGAGAGCGGTGCGCGACCCCTCATCCGACCGGTCTCCGACCGGCCACCTTCTCCCGCAGGGGGAGAAGGGCGGTATTCGCGCAGCCCTCACGCCGCCGACCTCTTGGACGGCCGATCCAGCTTGTAAGCGCGCTTGGGAAGATTGTAGGCGAGGTCCACGGCGAGCTCGCAGGCCTCGTCCTCGGCCATACGGTGCTCGGCGACCAGCCGGGCCAGGAAGCCGCAATCGACGCGCCGGGCCACGTCGTGGCGGGCGGGGATCGACAGGAAGGCGCGAGTGTCGTCGTTGAAGCCGACGGTGTTGTAGAAACCCGCCGTCTCGGTGGTCTGCTCGCGGAACCGGCGCATGCCTTCCGGGCTGTCGTGGAACCACCAGGCGGGCCCCAGCTTCAGGATCGGATAGTGGCCGGCCAGCGGGGCGAGCTCGCGGGAATAGCTGGTCTCGTCGAGGGTGAAGACAATCACCGACAGCGCCGGCTCATTGCCGAACCGATCGAGCAGGGGCTTCAGCGCCCGGACATATTCGGTCCCGGTCGGGATGTCGGCGCCCTTGTCGCGGCCGTGGCTGGCGAACAGGCGGGCGTTGTGGTTGCGGAACGAGCCCGGGTGGATCTGCATCACCAGCCCGTCGTCCAGGCTCATCCGCGCCATCTCAGTCAGCATCTGGGCGCGGAACAGCTCGGCCTCAGCCTTCGTCGCCGCCCCGCTCAGGATCACCTTGAACAGGGCCTCGGCGTCGACGGGCGACAGGTCGGCCGTGGCCGCCGTCGGGTGGCCGTGGTCGGTGGAGGTCGCGCCCAGTTCGGCGAAGGCCGCGCGGCGGACCCGGTGCGCGGCGAGATAGCCCTTCCAGTCATAGACGTCCTGGCCGGACAAGGCGGCGAACCGGGTCATCGCCTCGCCGAACTGCTCGTGCTCGACGTCGATCACCGGGTCGGGACGATAGGCGGTGATCACCTGCCCGCCCCAGCCGCTGTCGCGGATCGCCCGGTGATGCACCAGATCGTCCGAGGGGCTCTCGGTGGTGGCGAGCGCCTCGATGTTGAAGCGCTCGAACAGGGCGCGGGGCCGGAAGGCGTCCGTCGCCAGCTTGTCGTTGATGGCGTCGAAATAGAGATCCGCTGTCGAGGCCTCCAGCGCTGCCTCAAAGCCGAACACTTCGGCAAAGACGTGGGACAGCCACATGGCCGAAGGCGTGCCCCGGAACAGGTGTTGATGGCTGGCGAACAGCCGCCACGCCTCGCGCGGATCAGCCTTCGACGGACCGGCCTTGGACGGCACGCCCAGCGCCTCCAGCCCGACGCCTTGCGAATAGAGCATCCGGTAGAGGTAGTGGTCAGGCGCCAGCAACAGCTCGGTCGCATTGCCGAACGCGTCATTGGTCGCGAACCACTCCGGATCGGTGTGGCCGTGCGGGCTGATGATCGGCAGGTCCCTCACCAGCCCGTAGAGCGCGCGCGCGATGGCGCGGACCGAGGGTTCGGCGGGGAACAGGCGGTCGTCGTGGAGGATCAGCGGTCTGGGCATGGCTTCGAGGGCGTTTCCGGGCGCGAGACGAGAGCTCGACTTGGGACAATGGTAACCGGTGTCATGCGCGGGAGCAACGGCGTTTGAGCCTGCGCCACGACGGATGACTGTTGTAGTAGGCCCTACCCGGCCGTCGCCGTCGACTCCCGCACGATCAGCTGCGGCTGCACCTCGTGGGCGTCGGCCTGGACTTCGCGCAGGGGATCGGGGACCAGCATCTCGCCGGCCATGCGGCCCATGTCGCGCAGGGGCAGGCGCACTGAGGTGAGCGCCGGCCACAGGCGCGCGGCGATCGGGGCGTCGTCGAAGCCGACGATCGAAACATCCTGCGGAATCCGCAGGCCATGCTCGCGGGCGGCCAGATAGGCGCCGCTCGCCATCTCGTCGTTCAGGCAGAAGATCGCCGTCGGCCGGTTCTCCAAAGCGAACAGTTCCCCCGCCGCGTTGATGCCGGATTCGTAGGTATAGGCCCCCTGCTTCACCAGCGCCGGATCAAGGCTCAGGCCGCGCTCGGCCAGGCCGCTCTCGAACCCGCGCCGCCGCTCGACCGAGGAGCGGAAGGTCGGCGGGCCGGAGATCAGGGCGATGCGGGTATGGCCGAGATCGGCCAGGTGGCGGGCGGCGTCGGCCGCGCCCTTGCCGTCGTGGCTGACCACCATGCAGGCGGCGTCGTCCATCGGCACCGAGGCGATGCGCACATAACGGCAGCCCAGCTCCTTGAGCAGCGCCACCAGGTCCTCGTTCTCGGACACCGGCGAGGGCAGCACCACGCCATAGAGCTTCTGGCGCTCCACGAAGACCCGCACGTCGTCGAGGAGCTTCGGGCTGGTCCGATCGACCGGCCGCACCAGCAGCTCGAACCCCGTGCCCTTCAGGGCGTCGAGAATGCCCAGCTGGTGGCTGACCGTGTGCTGGGGATTGGGGTTGTCATAGATCAGCCCGACCAGGAACGAGCGCCGGAAGGCCAGGCCGCGCGCCTGGGGGTCGGGCGTGTAGCCGGTCTCGCGGATGATATCGAGCACCGCCTTGCGGGTCTCTTCCTTGACGAAGGGCGAGGCGTTGATGACCCGGCTGACGGTCTTCTTGGAGACGCCGGCCATGCGGGCCACGTCATTGATCGTGTGCTTGCGCCGGCTGTCGCCCTCCTGGGCGCGCGCCCTGCGCTTCCGCTCCGGACCCTGTTCGTGTGACGCCACTGGCCCACCGTCCTTACAATTCGAAGGGCCGTACATAGCCTGCGCGGCCACCTTGCGCCAAGCTGACCCTTGCGGACCATATGACACCGGTATCATAACCACGCCATGAGCTCAGACGCCCTGATTTTACACATCGATCCCCGCGACGACGTCGCCACCGCCCTGGTCACCCTGTCACCCGGCGATTCGGCGGGCGGTGTCGTGGTGCGCCAGGAGATCGCGGCCGGTCACAAGCTGGCCGTGCGCCCCGTGGCCCAGGGCGCCTCGGTGCTGAAATATGGCTGGCCGATCGGGCGGGCGACGACCGACATCGCCGCCGGCGACCATGTGCACAGCCATAACCTGGCGACGGCGTTGTCCGGGCTGGAGGCCTACGCCTACGCCCCGACCGCGCCCGAGACCCTGGCCGGATCGGACGCGACCTTCGACGGCTATCGCCGCGCCGATGGGCGGGTCGGCACCCGCAACGAGATCTGGATCCTCTGCACGGTCGGCTGCGTGGCCCGCACCGCCCAGCGCATCGCCGCCGAAGCCAATCGGCGTTTCGCCGGCCGGGTCGACGGGGTGCTGGCCCTGACCCACCCCTTCGGCTGTTCCCAGCTGGGCGACGACCTGTCTGCGACGCGCGGCATGCTGGCCCGCCTCGCCGGCCATCCGAACGCCGGCGGCGTGCTGATCGTCGGCCTGGGTTGCGAGAGCAACCAGCTCGGCCCGCTGCTGGAGAGCCTGGAGGGCGTGGCCCCCGAGCGCCTGCGCGCCTTCTCCGCCCAGCTGTCCGAGGACGAGATCGAGGAGGGCCTGGCCGCCGTCGAGGCCCTGGTCGAGATCGCCGAACGCGACGTCCGCACGCCCTGTCCGATCTCCGACCTGGTGATCGGCCTGAAGTGCGGTGGCTCGGACGGCTTTTCCGGCCTGACCGCCAATCCCCTCGTAGGCCGCATCGCCGACCAGGTGACCGGATCGGGCGGCACGGCGATTCTGACCGAGATCCCCGAGATCTTCGGCGCCGAGCGCCTGTTGATGGCCCGCGCCGCCGACCGCGCGGTGTTCGACGGCGTCGTCAGGGTGGTCGACGACTTCAAGGGCTATTTCCTCAGTCACGGCGAGCCGATCAGCGAGAACCCCTCCCCCGGCAATATCGCCGGCGGCGTCACCACCCTGGAGGAAAAGTCCCTGGGCGCAGTGCAGAAGGCCGGCCGTGGCGCGGTGACCGAGGTGCTGCGCTACGGCGACCGGGCGCGCCGCCCCGGCATCATCCTGCTGGAGGCGCCTGGCAATGACGCGGTCTCCTCCACGGCGCTGACGGCGGCCGGCGCCACGGTGATCCTGTTCACCACCGGACGCGGCACGCCGCTCGGCTTCCCCGCTCCCACCCTGAAGATCGCCACCAATTCCAGCCTGGCCCAGCGCAAGCCGCGCTGGATCGACTTCGACGCCGGAACCATCGCCGCAGGCCAGCCCCTGGACCTCGCTGCCGAGGCCCTGTTGGCCACGGTGATCGCCACCGCCTCGGGCCGCCTGACCCGGGCCGAGGAGAACGGCGAGCGCGAGATCGCCATCTGGAAGCGGGGCGTGACCCTGTGAGCGCCCCTCGCCTCTCCGACGCGACCCTGGCCCAGGCCGCGCCCGCCCTCCTGCGCCCGGCCTATGACCGCGCCGCCATCCGCATCGGCGTCGTCCATTTCGGTCCCGGCGCCTTCCACCGCGCCCACCAGGCCTTCTATTTCGACCACATGCTGCAGACGTCCCCCGCCTGGGGCGTCGCCGCCGTCTCCCTGCGCAGCCCCGACCTCGCCGAGGCCCTGGCCCCCCAGGACGGCCTCTATGTCCTGGCCGAGCGGGAGGCCGCTCCCACATATCGGGTGATCGGATCGCTGATCGAGGTGTTGACCGCGCCGCGCGCGCCGCAGGCCGTCTTCGCCCACCTGACCTCGCCCGACATGCGGATCGTCACCTCCACCGTCACCGAGAAGGGCTATTGCCTGACCCCGGCGGGCGATCTCGACCTCGCCCACCCGGACATCGCCCATGACCTGGCCCGCCCGGCGATCCCCCGGAGTTTCCCCGGCTGGCTGGTCGAGGGGTTGAAGCGCCGTCGCGCCGCCGGCCTGGCCCCCTTCATCACCATCCCCTGCGACAACCTCTCCGACAATGGCGGCCGCCTGGCCCGGGCCGTGCGGCAGTTGGCGCAGGCCCAGGGCGAGACCGAACTGGCCAGCTGGATCGCGGCCCAGGCGGTGTTCGCCTCGACCATGGTCGATTCCATCACGCCCGCCACCGACGACGCCCTGCGCGCCCAGGTCGAGGCCGCCACCGGCCTCTTCGACGCCTGGCCGGTGCAGCGGGAGGGCTTCGTACAATGGGTGATCGAGGACAGGCTGGGCGA
>NZ_CANCLE010000005.1 GCF_947378715.1 Phenylobacterium aquaticum | reverse complement strand
AATGGTGCCGGCTACAGGAATCGAACCCGTGACCTTCGGTTTACAAAACCGCTGCTCTACCAGCTGAGCTAAGCCGGCCTATCGACTGGCCCTCCTTAGCGGCTTCCGGCCCCTGACCGCAACCGCTCAGGACCCCGATCTGAACCGGTTGAGGATGCGCTCTGGCGTATCCGGGCAACCGGCGGTCAGGACGTCGACCTTGGGGCCTTCGACGCGATAGGCGGCGTAGTGGGCGTGGCGTCCGCCATGCACGCCGCGATCCAGTTCGCCCACCAGGGTGACGGTCGCAAAGCAGCGCTTCAGGTCGTCCGGATCCATCCGGCGCGCCAGGTCGACGACGAGGCCCGGGCCCTGCAGGGGCGGATGCGGCGCCTGGTCGAAGCGGTAGCGGTCGCGTTCGATGATCTGGATCGTCGGCGCCTTGATGCGATGTTCGGCCTCGAACTGGGAGAGGGTGCCGTAGCCCACCGTGCCGACCCAGCCGGCGCCCTGGGTCTGGCGCAGGGCCTCGACCTCTTCGCTGAGCTCGCGCCAGCCCCGCAGGGCCAGGATCAGGTCGACCTTGGCCAGGGTGCGGGAATGGGTCTGGGTCATATAGACTAGCAGCCCCGCCGACAGCACCAGACCCGCCGTGGTCCCGATGATCCGCCAGCGCCGGGCGATGGCTCCGCCGGGGCGGACCTCGACGGCCATGGCCGCGCAGACCGCCAGGCCGCTGAACAGGGGCACGGGCCAGTGGGCCTGGACCGTGGCGTGCAGGGCGTGGAGCACCAGATAGCCGGCGAAGGGCGCGCCGGCCAGGATCGGCAGGGCCAGGCTGGGCCGCGCTTCGTCGGGGCTCGCGGCGCGCCAGGGCAGGCGCAGGCCCCGGATCGCATAGACGGCGACCAGCGGATTGAGCAGGACGAACTGGGCGGCCAGCAGCTCCAGCACATGGGCCGGCGCGAACTTGCGCGGCGCCACGCGGCCGAACTGCTTGGCGATGGTGATCCAGTCGTGCTGGGCGTTCCAGACGAGGTTGGGCAGGAACAGGGCCACGGCCAGCACCGCAGCCGCCCAGGGGGCGGGGGTCAACAGCAGCCGTCGGCGCTCGCGGTCCGTGGCCAGCCACAGCACGACGCCAGGGGCGATGAACATGGCGGAATATTTCGACTCCACCGCCAGGCCGGCCGCTGCGCCGGCCGCCAGCCACCAGAGCGGTGACCCGCCCTTGGCGACCCTGGCCAGAGCGCAGAGGCAGGCGATCCAGAACAGGGCCGCGGCGGCGTCCGGCACCGCCAATATGCCGCCCATGCCGATGGTCAGGGTGGCGTTGTACCAGATGGCCGCCCGCATGGCGGTGCGCGGCGTCCCGCCCAGGGCGCGGGCGAGGTCGGCCGCCAGCAGGCTGGCGAGCGCGGTGGCCAGCACCGGGAACAGCCGAACGCCCAGCGGATTGTCGCCGGCCAGGGCCATGCCGCCCCGGATCCACCAGGCCACCATCGGCGGGTGGTCGTAATAACCGAAGGCCAGATGCTGGGCCCAGAGGCGGTAATAGGCCTCATCCTCGGTCAGATGAATCCAGCGCGCCGCGATCAGCCGCACCAGGGTGACCGCGAGCACGAAGAGGGCGGTCCGGCCCTCGGGACGACGCAGGAAGGCGATCACGCGCTGACTCGGCCCAGCACGGCGCTGTCCGTCGCGGCGGGGTCCGAGGGAATGTGGGCGCTGGCGCCTCTGGCCGGTCTCATTGCATCGCGCCCTTGAAGCTCTCCCGTCGCCGGGCTCGGGGAGGATATGACCCAGCGGACCGGCCCACGGCAAAAAAATAATCGGAAATTTAGTGGCGCGGTCTCGCCGTCGTGGTCACCTAGGGGCGGGACATACGGACTGAACTTGAGGAGATGTCATGGGCGCTGGCCTGATCTTGGGACTCCTGGCGGCGGGCTCGGTGAGCGCGGCGGAAGCGGCTTCGCCTGCGGCGACGCCCATGCCCGGCTATTGGGAGACCAACAACACCGCGACCTTCCTGTTCAGTTCCCATTCGACCGAGCGCAAGTGTCTGACGGCGACCGACGTCGCGAAGTTCATGAACGGTCCCTCGAACCGCCACTACACTTGCGAATATCCGAGCCGCACCGTGGGCGGCGGCCGCATCCGACTGGCGGGCAGTTGCGCCACCAAGAAGGGCCAGGTCGCCCACGTCACCGCCAAGGGGACCTATTCGGCCACGACCTTCAAACTGGAAGCGACCCTGAAGACCAAGATCGGCGGCATTCCTCTGTCCGGCGCCGCCATCACGGACGCCCACCGGCTGGGCGACGACTGCCCGGCGGCGACGGCGTCGAAGTAGATACAGGACCTCCAAGGCCAGTGGGCATTGGCCCTGGAGTCCCGTCCCCTAGGCCTTGGTGTCGAGATTGACCCCTTGGCCGGGCGGCAGGGCGGCGCTCGGTTTGACCGCGGCAGGGCTGTCATCCGTGTCATGGTCGGGGATCAACTCCGGGCCCTTGGCCTCGAGGCCCTCAGGCGGCTTGGCGGGCGGAGGACCGCCGACGGCTGCGATGCTCATGAGAAATATCCTTCCTGGTGAGGCCCCGAACCGCATGGCTCGGGGTTTGAAACGGGATCAGCCGCGCAGCTTCTGGCGGGCCTGGGCGAGCAGGGCCGCAGCCTCGGCGCGGCGGCCACGGTCGGCGACCTCGCGGCCCGGGCGGGCCGGGGCGGCGAGCGCGCGCTCCAGCGCCTTGGCGGCGCCGGCGGCGTCGTTCTGGCGCAGCAGGAAGTCACCCCAGAAGAAGTTGGCGTCGACGCCATTGGGATTGGCGGCCAGGGCTTTCTGTAGATAGCTCCGGGCCTTGGCCGGATCTCCGAACCCGATCGGGAAGCCGGGGACCTGGGCGTAGAGCGAGCCGAGGCTGGTATAGACCGAGCCGTCGCCGAGGGCGGCGGGGTTGATGTGTTCGGCGCGCTCCAAGAGGCCCCGCGCCGACTTGGCCAGGGCCAGTCCGCCCAGTCCGCCCTTGGCGCCGGCCTCGGTGGCCGAGGCTATGGCTTCCCAGACCAGGGGCTCGGCGCGGCCTGGGAATTGCCGGGCGACGGCGTCGGCCTGGGCGACCAGGCTTGCCGCCGCCGCAGCCTGAGCGGGCTTGTCGCGGATCTCGTAGTTCAGGTGAGCCCAGTCGTGGGCCAGGGCGTCGACCTTGCTGTCGAGGCTCTCGGCGGCGAAGGCGGCGCCGGCCTGGGCGGCGAGCGCCAGGGCCAGGGCGAGGGGAATCAGTCGCATGGAAGGAACTCCTTGGGCGCTCAGCTGACGAACAGCTGGGCGGCCTTGCGGTCATTGGCCGACAGGGCGCGGTCGACGAGGCCGGGGAAGAGGGCGTTGAGGCGGACGAACAGCGTCTCGGGGAAGCCGAAATAGACGTCGCGCTTGCGCGTCCGGATGGCGGCGACGATGCGCTCGGCGATCGCTTGCGGCGCATCCATGTTCATGTGGGTGAGCTTGGCGAACTCCATCACCGCCGGAGAGTTGAGCGCGGTGCGCACCGCCCGGGGCGCCACATAGGTCACGGCGATGCCGGTTCCGGACAGCTCGCGGCGCAGGGCCTGGCTGAAGCCGCGCAGGCCGGCCTTGGCGCTGGAATAGGTGACGAAGTGGGCGAAATTGATCGAGCCGAAGATCGAGCCGACATTGACGATCTGGCCGGACTTCCGGGCCTTCATCTTTGGCAGCACCGCCTGGGTCAGGCGTACGGGCGCGACCAGGTTCACCAGATAGCTGGCCATCAGGTGGGCGGGGCTCTGCCGCTCCAGAGGCCCGAAGTGCTGGATGCCCGCCAGGTTGATGACGATGTCCCAGTCGCGGGCGGCGACGGCGGCGGCGGCGGCCTCGATGCCTTCCGGTGTTGAGAGGTCCTGGCGCAGGAAGCCGGTGGCGCCGACCGGTTCGGCCCGGTCGAGCACGGTGACGCGGCCGCCCTCGGCGGTCAGCAAGCGGCTGATCAGTCCGCCCAGGCCGCCGGACCCGCCGGTCAGCAGAATTTCTTTTCCATCAAAGGACATGGGCGATCTCTTGAACCTGGACGCGGCTGTGCGGGATGGCGCGGAAGACGTCGGCGAAGCGCTGGAAGATCCCCTTGGCGACCTCGATGATCGCGGCCTGGTCGGCGGGGTCCTCGACCTCGTCCATCAGCTTCTGGAAGAACACCAGATGGTCCTGGTCCAGCGCCCCATGGGAGGTCAGGTAGGAGAAGCACTGGGGGCCGAGGTCCAGGCTCCTGGCGACGGCCTGGGCGCCTTCGGTGGCGAGGCGGACGCTTGTCCCCTCCAGCACCAGGACCATGCCAAAGAAGCCCATCGGATTGACCGTGGCGATGTAGTCATAGGCGTAGTCGACCATGGCCTGGGTCGCGGCGCGGGGTCGGCCCAGACGCACGGCCTCGGCGTCGCCGCCGCAGTGGCGAATGTCATTGAGAATCCAGGCCTCATGGCCGGTCTCCTCGGCGATGTACTCGTCGAGCGCGTGGCGGAACCGGGCATGGCCGTCGTCCAGCCTGGCCTTGGCCGCCTGCATCAGGGGCACGGTGTGTTTGACGTGGTGATAGGCCTCGGTGAGATAGGCGATGTAGGTGGCCAGCGAGATCTGGCCGGTCAGGCCGTCCTGGATTTGCGGCACGGCGGCCAGCGCCTGCTGGCCCTCCACGGTCTCGGTGATCAGTCGGATGAAGAAGGTCACGGGGCGGTCCTATTGTTGAACGGGGGCTTCGACGAAGACCCTGTGGTGCTGGAGAATGACGGCGCGGCGGGGCCGGCCATTGCCGGTGAGTTCGCCGGCGGCGGGATCGAGCGGCGGGCGAACCCGCCAGCGGCCAACCTGGGCGTAGGGCGGCAAGTTCTGGTTGGCGCGGGCCACGGCCTGAGCCAGGTCCCGGTCCGACATGTCCGGCGACAGGGGGACGATCAGGGCGCCCAGCTCGGCCTGCGCCTCGCCGAACACGATGGCCTGGCGGATCTCCGGTTGGGCCAGCAGCTCGCTCTCCACCCATTCCGGCGCGATGTTGCGGCCATAGGCGTTGATGATGGTGTTGGCCTTGCGCCCGTCGAGATGCAGGAAGCCGTCGGCGTCGATCCGGCCGAGATCGCCGGTGCGGACCGGGCCTGACTGAACCGCGCCGCTGGCGTAGCCGAGGAAGGGGTGGGGCCCGACCACGATCTCGCCGTCGGCCCCGATCTCCACCGTCAGGTGGTGCAGGGGGCGGCCTACGGCGCCGATCTGTCGGGCGGCCGGCGTGTTCAGCGCCACGACCGAGGCGCATTCGCTGAGGCCATAGCCTTCGAACACCGGCAGTCCGAGACTGTCGGCCTGGGCCAGCAGCTGTGGCGAGACCTTGGCCCCGCCCACCGCCACCAGGTTCAGGGCCGGGAAGCGGGGGCCGGTGAAGATCATCACCATCAGCAGGGCGCGCAGCAGTTCCGGCACGAGGATCAGGCTGGTCGCGCCCTCGGCGGCGATCGCGCCGGCCAGCCTGGCGAGGTCGGGGCGGAAGGGCTCCGCCAGGCCCAGGGCCGCAGGCGGCAGCACGTGGTAGCGCCCGCCCGCCAGCAGGGTCGTGTAGAGCCCGGCGACGTTCTCCAACAGGATCGACAGCGGCAGGAGCGGCAGGTGGCGTCCGGCATAGTCGGCGCCGATCATCTCGACCAGGGAGGTCGCGACCGCCTCCATCTGGTCCAGGGACAGGCAGACGCCCTTGGGCTGGCCGGTTGAGCCGGAGGTGTAGGTGATCTTGGCCGTGCCCGCCGGCAGTTCGGTGGCGGGATCGCCCAGCAACTCGGCGTCGAGCGGGGTTCCAGCGACCAGCAGCGGGCCGCCCTCATGACCGGCGGTGATCAGCAGGCCGGCCCCGGCGTCGGCCAGGACGTGCAGGCGCTGGGCCTGGGTGAAGAAGGCGGGAATTGGCAGGCTGGGCCAGCCCAGGCGGATCAATGCAAGGTCAAGCACGACCCAGGCGGGGCCGTTCTCCAAGACCACCGCCACCGGGGCGCCGGGCCGCACCAGGGGCGCGAGCGCGAAGAGCTGAATGGCGGTCGCCTCAATCTCGGCGGCCAGTTCCGCATAGCTGAAGGTCCGCTCGGCGTCGCTGAGCGCGATGGCGTCGGGGGAGTCTGCGGCGCGGGCGGCGATGGCGGCGAGGACCCGGCTCACAGCGCGGCTCCAGCACGCAGGTCGGGGTGCAGGCGGGGCAGGATCCCGCACTCGACGATCGGATCGGCCAGCAGCATCTGGGCGAGCGCCGGCAGGGCGGGCGCGATGGCGCCGGCCAGCACCTGAGGGTCGCGGCTGTAATAGGCGCCCCAGTCGGCCCCCTGGTCGGGCAGGCGGTCGGGCGCGGCGCGGGTCAGATGTTCGGTGGCGAAGCCAACCCGGGCGAAGCCGCGGCGCAGTTGGCGGGTGGCGGTGGCGACCGCGTGGGTGCAGCCCTGACGGTCCAGGTGGCGGGCCAGGGCCAGGAACAGGAACAGCGAGGCGCCGGGGCTGTCGGAGGCGAGGTTGCCGATCTCGGCGACCTGGGCGCGGCGCAGGGGGGCGCCGAACCGAGCCTCCAGCGCCACCTCGACGGGGGCGTCCAGATATTGCTCCAGGAACAACGGGGCCCGGGCGGCGAGGCGGAAGCCGACGGCGGCGTGAATGTTCCCCTGGCGGTCCTGCACACTCATCAGGGTCGGGTAGTGGCGGCGGATTTGGCCGTCGAAGGCCTTGGCGTAAGCCGCCTCGAGATAGGCTTCGACCCGCTGGCGCTCGGGCTGGAGCAGGTGGTGGATGGAGATCACACCTGGCTGCAGGCGGGTGAAGCGGCGGACGCGATCGGCGTCGAACCTCAAATGGCCCAGGAGGGCGCCGTCATCGACCATCATCACGTCCAGCAAGGCTCATCTCCGGTTTTGGCGCGCGCCCCACGCCCTTCACCCAGCCATGACGACGTGGTCGGAGAACCTCCTCATCGGTTTCGATTGCGCCGGTCGGCGGCATGGGGATGATCGCGGTTGCGGCGAGAATCTTTGGCCGCAGGAGCCCGTCTTGGACGACAGCGATCCCCACCCTCTGCTGGCCGTCTATCTGGCGCGGCGCGAGGAGCTGGTGCGCTACTTCCGCGTCCGCCTGCGCTCGGAGGCCGCCGCCCAGGATCTGGTGCAGGACATCTTCCTGCGGATCACTCCGCCCCCCACCGAGGAGATCGGCAATCCCGGCGCCTATCTCTACCGGCTGGGTACGAACCTGATGCTCGACCGCATCAAGCAGCAGCGCCGGGCCGGCCGCCGCGACGCCGACTGGCGCGACAGCCAGACCATGGCGGCCGGCGGCCAGGACATGGCCGACGAACCTCCTGCCGACGAGGTGGTCGCCGCCCGCCTGCGCCTGGCCCAAATTGTCCAGGTGGTGGCTGACATGCCCGAGCCGGTGCGTGAGGCCTTCCGGCTGCACAAGCTGGAGGGGCTGAGCCATGCCGAGACGGCGGCGGCCATGGGGGTCTCCCGCTCCAGCGTGGAGAAATACATCATGGCCAGCCTGAAGCGCATCCTGGCGAAGGTCGGCCGATGACCCGGAGCAACCGCCTGAAGATTTCTTGGAGGCGCCTGGCGCTTTGTGGCGTCATTGGGGCGAGGACCATGATGCAGACGCCCCACCCCAAGAGCCCGAGATGAGCGCCGACGCCGACGCCCCGGCGGCCGAAGCCCTGCGCGACCAGGCGCTGGTCTGGCTGGTGCGCGTCCAATCGGACGCCGCGACGGCCGAGGACTGGGCGGCCCTGACGGCGTGGCTCGAAGCCTCGGACGCCCACCAGGCCGCCTTCGAGGCGGTTGAGTTGCTCAGCGCGGAGATCGGCGACCGGGCAGGTGAGATCGCGGGTGCGATGGCGCCCGCCAGCGCCCGGATCATTCCCTTCCGGCCCCGCCGCCTGGCCCCCTTCATGGCCGCCCTGACTGCGGCGGCCGCCGCCGTGATCGTGGTTCCCATGGCCTGGCGGTCCTATGAGGGCGCGCCGACTGTCTATTCGACCGGACCCGGCCAGACCCGGGTGGTGGCCCTGGCCGACGGCACTCATATCCGCCTCGACGCGGCCTCGAAGATGACCGTGCGGCTGGGCTGGACGGCGCGTCGCGTCGATCTGGCCGACGCCGAGGCGACTTTCGATGTCGCACACGACCCGTCAAAGCCGTTCCTGATCACGGTTGGTGACCAGCAGGTCCGGGTGGTCGGCACCGAGTTCAACATCCGCCACTATGACAAGGCCGTGGTGGTGTCGGTCCGCCGAGGGATCGTGGAGGTGCGCCAGCCGGCGCTCGGCCCGCAGCCTGTCGCGCGCCTGACCAAGGGCCAGGAGCTGCGGCATGTGGAAGGCGCCGTCCAGTCGACACGGGCCGAGGTCGACCCGGACGCCGCCTTCGCCTGGACGCAAGGGCGGATGGTCTGTGACGACCGGCCGCTCAGCGAGATCGTCGCCTATCTGAACCGTCGCTATCCGGTCCCGATCCGCCTGGGCCCGGCGGCGGCCCGTCTGAAATTCTCCGGTGTGCTGGAAATGGGCGACCAGCAAGCCCTGGTCCGTCGCCTGGCCGGCTATCTTTCGCTGCGGGTGGATCGCACCGGGCGGGAAATCACTCTAGGCTAAACGCTCCATTCGGCCCCGGGGACGTTCGTCTTGCCTCGCCATGACTGGCGCCGGCCGGCGCTCGCCCTCTGCCTGCTGGCCGCGTTCGGCCTGGCCTCGCCCGCTCGCGCGGCCGCGCCGGTTCACGCCTTCAACATTCCGCGCAAGCCGCTGAGCGCGGCCCTGGTCGATCTGGCGCTCCAGGCCGGGGTGTCGATCAGCACCCGCGCGGCGGAAACCTGCGCCCCGTCGAGCCAGCCTCTCATTGGCCGATACAGTCTGGGCCAGGCGCTCGATCGGCTGTTGGCGGGCACGGGCTGCGGCTACCGTCTGGTTGATGCGCGCGCCGTCGAGATCGTTCGCCTGCCGCCGCCTAGACCCGCCGCGACGCCCCTCCGCGTGGCGCCGCTCGCCGATGTCGCCGAGCTGGTGGTGGTGGCGACGCGCCAGCCGACGCCGGCCGATCGGCTGGCCTATCCGGTCAGCGCCCTCGAGGGGCGGACCCTGGAGTCCCAGGGGGTGCGCGACGCCAGCGACCTGGCCTTGGTCACCCCGGCCATGACCGTCACCAATCTCGGTTCCGGGCGGGACAAGATCCTGCTGCGCGGCCTGTCCGACGGCCCCCTGACCGGGCGGACCCAGTCGATGGTCGGGCTTTATCTCGACGACGCCCGGATCACCTACAACGCCCCGGACCCGGACCTGCGGCTGACCGATGTCGCCCAGGTCGAGGTACTGCGCGGCCCGCAGGGCGCCCTCTACGGATCGGGCTCGCTGGGCGGGGTGCTGCACCTGGTCACCGCCGCGCCGGACGCCAGCCGGAGCACGGGTTGGCTTTCGGTCTCCGGCGGGGTGACGCATGGAGGATCCGGCTCCAACCTGCTGGAGGGCATGGTCAATCTGCCGATCCTCAAGGACCGCGCGGCGATGCGCATGGTGGCCTATCGTGAGGTCCAGGGCGGCTATATCGACGACGTCGGCCTGGGCCTGAAGGACGTCAACCGCTCGATCCGGACCGGCGGGCGGCTGGCGCTCAGCCTGCGGCTCAACGCCGACTGGACCGCCAACGGCGGCCTGGTCTTCCAGGCGATCAATTCCGACGACACCCAGTACGCCCTGGCTGGCGAGGCGCCCTTCACCCGCCGCAACGCCCTGCGTGAGCCGCACGACAACGACTTCGCCATGGTTCACCTCGGCCTGACCGGCGATCTGGGCTGGGCGGAGGCGCGCTGGACCACGGCCTATGTCCGCCACCAGCTGACCAGCCGCTATGACGCCACCCGCGCGCCGCCCGTAGCCGTTCCGTCGGGGCCGGCCGCCTTCGATGACGAGAACAACATCGCCAGCCTGGTCACCGAGGCGACGCTCTCCTCCCATCCGGATGCGAGGGTGCAGTGGCTGGGCGGACTGTTCGTCGCCCGCACCCGCCAGGACGTGACCCTGGACCTGACCGCCCTGGGCGCGACGCCGTTCGTGGCCTTGTCCGAGGCGCGTCGCGATCGGTTGGATGAGGCGGCGCTCTACGGCCAGATGATCTGGCCCTTGACCGACCGGCTCAGCCTCACTCTAGGCGGGCGGCTGTTCAGTTCCCGCATCCAGGTCGACAGCGTGATCCGGACGCCCGCGACCGTCGCCGCCGCCTATGCCGCCGGGCTCAGCCGCACCGGCTTCTCCCCCAAGCTGTTGATCTCCTACGCCCCGACCGCGCGGAGCCTGATCTATGTGGAGGCGGCCGAGGGCTATCGCGCCGGGGGGATCAACACCACGGGCGCTCCTGGTCAGGTGTTCAGCGCGCCGGGCGGCCCCGAGCCCTACCGCAACTACCAGGGCGACGAGCTGTGGAGCTTCGAGGCGGGGGGCCGCGTCACCCTGCTGGAGGGGCGGCTCAGCCTGCGCGGGGCGATCTTCCAGGCCAGCTGGAAGAACATCCAGAGCGACCAGTTGCTGGCCTCGGCCCTGCCGTTCACCGCCAATATCGGCGATGGGCGCAACCGGGGGCTGGAGGCCGAGGCGGCCTATCGGGCAGGGCCGCTGGTGCTGCGCGCCGAAGGCCTGGTCAATGCGCCGGAGCTCGACCGCGCCAATCCGGCCTTTCCGGCCCGCGCCGAACTTGGGCTGGCCGGGGCGCCGAATGTCTCGCTGGGGGTGAGCGCCCACTATGGCTGGGAATTGCCCCGTGACCGGACGTTCGAGCTCGACGGCCGCTATGCCTATGTCGGCCCGTCGCACCTGACCTTCGATGCGGTGACCTCGCCCCGGATGGGCGGCTATGGCGCGGGGCGGCTGGCGGCGACCCTGGCCGCCGACCGCTGGCGGCTGACCCTGGCGGTGGACAATCCGACTGAGTCCCGAGGCGACACCTTCGCCTATGGCAACCCCTTCACCCTGCGGACCACGACCCAGGTGACCCCGCTCAGGCCGCGCACGCTCTCGCTCTGCCTCAAGGTCGCCTACTGAGCCCGCCCCGGGCAACTGAGGCGTTGGAGCGCGCCGTCGGCTGTGATCCTCTGGCGGTGCAAACGGAGCAGCCGGCATGAAGTTCGACGACTATCGCAAGCAGGACGCCGTGGGCCTGGCCGGGCTGGTCGCCAAGGGTGAGGTCTCGGCCGGCGAGCTGCTGGAGACCGCCGTGGCGCGGATGGCTGAGGTCAATCCAAGGATCAACGCCGTGACCCTCGACCTCGCCGAGCGGGCCCGCCAGGAGACCGCCGCCGCGAAGCCCACGGGGCCCCTGGCCGGCGTGCCCTATCTGCTGAAGGATCTCGGCGCCCTGCTGGCCGGAACCCCGACCACGGGCGGCTCGGCCCTGTGGAAGGACAATGTGCCCGCCTCCGACAGCGCCCTGGTCAGCGCCTACAAGCAGGCGGGCCTGGTGATCTTCGGCAAGACCAACACCCCGGAATTCGGCCTGATGCCGGTGACCGAGCCGGACTTCCTCGGCCCCTGCCGCAATCCCTGGGACACCGGGCGCACCCCGGGCGGCTCCTCCGGCGGGGCGGCCTCGGCGGTGGCTGCGGGCATCGTGCCGGCTGCTCACGCCAGCGACGGCGGCGGCTCGATCCGCACGCCCGCGTCCGCCTGCGGCCTGTTCGGCATGAAGCCGTCGCGCGGCCGGGTCTCCTTTGCTCCGCTCGGCGAGGGCTGGGGCGGGGCCTCGATCCAGCACGCCGTGACCCGCTCGGTTCGCGACAGCGCCGTCCTGCTGGACATCGCCTGCCAGCCGCAGGCCGGCGACCCCTATTATCTCGACGCCCCGGCCACGCCCTTCGCCCTGGAGGTCGGCCGGACGCCCGGGCGGCTGCGCATCGGCTTCACCACGGCGGCCCTGGCCGCGCCCGCGCTCGATCCAGAATGCGCCCAGGCGGTGCTGGACGCCGCCAGGCTGTGTGAAAGCCTGGGCCATGTGGTCGAGGAAGTGACCGTGCCCGGCGACCTGGCCGCCATGCAGAAGGCGGCCGGCGACGTGATCGCGGCCAGCGTCGCCGCCACCCTGGAGGCCGAGGGCGAGAAGCGCGGCCGCCCGGCCACCTCGGACGATGTCGAGCTGCTGACCTGGGCCATGGCCCGGCGGGGGCAGCAGGTGACCGGGGCGGCCTATGTCCGGGGCTTGGCGACCATCCACGCCTATGGCCGGGCGGTGGCCGAGCTGTTCAAGACCTATGACGTGTTGCTGCTCTCGACGCTCGGCAGTCCTGCGATCCCGATCGGCTGGCTGACCGAAAACTTCGAGACCTATGCGCCCCGACTGTTCGACTTCATGCCCAACACCCAGGCCTTCAACAACACCGGCCAGCCGGCCATGACCGTGCCTCTGGCCTGGTCGAAGTCGGGCCTGCCGATCGGGGTGCAGTTCGTGGCGGGCATGGCCCATGAGGCGATGCTGTTCCGCCTGGCCGGCCAGCTGGAGCAGGCGGCGCCGTGGTTCGAGCGGGTGGCCGAAATCTAGTCTGGGGCGTTATAGGCGCCGCTTGTTTTTACACGGAGCCTAGCCATGCCCCTGACCTTCGCGCGCGTCGCCCCGATCCTGATGCTGATCGGGTCCAATATCTTCATGACCTTCGCCTGGTACGGCCACCTGAAGGTGCATAACCGGCCGCTGTGGCTGATCATCTGCGTCAGCTGGGGGATCGCCTTCTTCGAATATTGCCTGGCGGTGCCGGCCAACCGGATCGGCGAGCAAGCCTATTCCCCCGCTGAGCTCAAGACGATGCAGGAGGTGATCACCTTGTCGGTGTTCGCCGTGTTCTCGGTGACCTATCTGGGCGAGCGCCTGACCCTGAACCACGCGCTCGGCTTCGGCTTCATCGCCATCGGCGCCCTGTTCGTGTTCAAGGGGCCGTTCTAGGCGGCCGTGTCCTTCGCCGGCAGCAGGCCCAGGATCGCCCCGGCGATCAGGTAGCTGACCAGCTGGTAGCCCATGTTCATGATCACCAGGCGACCCGGCAGCTGCAGGTACAGGAAGTCGATCGACATGGTGGTGAAGTTGAAGAAGAACCAGACCACCACTGCGGCCCCGATGCCGGCCAGGGAATTGACCCCGAGCCTGGCGAACACCCAGGCCAGCCCCACCACCAGGATCAGGGTGTTGACGATGCCCAGGCTCATATTGACCGCCTGGTTGGCCATGGAGGGCGCGTGGCCCATGGCCTCGGTATAGGCGGCGGTCCACACGTCGGACAGCAGGACCCCGTACCAGAGGTAGCCCAGCCCCTCGAGCAGCACCACGCAGATGGCGACCGCGACCCAGTTCACGCCCTTGATCATGTCAGCTCTCCCCAGAACGTCGGTATGCTGAGGCTATTGGGACCGGAAGGCGAGGGGGAAATCGCGCGGGCCACGCTGGCCGGCGAGAAGGCGGCTTTGGCGAAGCGGCCAGGCGCCCTATAAGCCGCCGCTTCCAAGTCTCCTCATTTCGAGCCCCCGCATGACCCGCATCCTCATCACCTCGGCTTTGCCCTACATCAACGGGATCAAGCACCTGGGGACGCTCGCGGGCTCCATGCTGCCGGCCGACGTCTTCGCCCGCTTCCAGCGGTCGCGGGGCCGCGAGACCCTCTATCTCTGCGCCACGGACGAGCATGGCACGCCCACGGAGCTCGCCGCCGCCGAGGCCGGCCAGAAGCCCGCCGATTTCTGCGCCGAGCAGCATGAGATCCAGCACCGGCTGGGCCGGGCCTTCGGCCTGTCCTGGGACCATTTCGGCCGCTCGTCCTCGCCGCAGAACGCCAAGCTGACCCAGCGCTTCGCCCAGACCCTTTGGGAGCAGGGCTTCATGGAGGAGCGGGTCACCCAGCAGGTCTATTCCAACGCCGACAAGCGCTTCCTGCCCGACCGCTATGTGATCGGCACCTGTCCGCACTGCGGCTACACGTCGGCGCGCGGCGACCAGTGCGAGAACTGCACCCGGGTGCTGGATCCGGCCGATCTGATCCACCCGCGCTCGGCGGTGTCGGGCTCAGAAGACATCGAGATCCGTGATTCCAAGCACCTGTTCCTGCGCCAGAGCCTGTTCTCCGACCGGCTGCGCGCCTGGATCGATGGCAAGAAGGGCGACTGGCCGCTGCTGGTCACCTCCATCGCCCTGAAATGGCTGGACGAGGGGTTGCAGGACCGAGGCGTCACCCGCGACCTGGAATGGGGTGTGCCTGTCAACGCCGCCGACTGGGGCCCGAACCCGGATGGTGTGACGCCCGACATCGCCGGCCTGGCCGGCAAGGTCTTCTATGTCTGGTTCGACGCGCCGATCGAATATATCGCCGCCACCTGGGAATGGGCCGACGCCCAGTCCGCCGCAGCCGGCAAGGGCCCGGCGGTCGACGCCGACTGGGAGCGCTGGTGGCGCAATCCGGTGGCCTCGGACGTCACCTATGTGGAGTTCATGGGCAAGGACAACGTGCCGTTCCACACGGTCGGCTTCCCCTGCAGCCTGATCGGGATCAACGAGCGGTTCGACGGGACCCACTGGACCCCGGCCAACAACGCGCCCTGGAAACTGGTCGACCGGCTGAAGGGCTTCAACTGGCTGGACTATTACGGCGGCAAGTTCTCGACCTCCCAGAAGCGCGGGGTGTTCATGGACCATGCGCTGGAGCTGTTGCCCGCCGACTACTGGCGCTGGTGGGTGACCGCCAATACGCCGGAGACCTCCGACGCCACCTTCACCTGGGAGCAGTTCCAGGCCCAGGTGAACGCCGATCTGGCCGATGTGCTGGGCAATTTCGTCAACCGCATCCTGAAGTTCACCGAGACCCGCTTCGAGGGCGTGGTTCCGGACGGCGGCGAGGACGGCCCGCTGGAGATCAAGCTGCGCGCCGACATCGACGCCAAGCTGGCCGAGCTTGAGGAAAACCTGGAGGGCATCGAGCTTCGCAAGTCGGCCCAATCGCTGCGCCAGCTGTGGGTGCTGGGCAACCAGTACCTGACCGAGGCGGCGCCCTGGACCGCCATCAAGACCGACCGCGACCGCGCCGCCGTGGCCGTGCGCACCGGCCTGAACCTGGTGGCCCTGTTCGCCAAGGTCTCCGAGCCCTTCATCCCCTTCGCCTGCGAGAAGATCGCCGACGGCGTGGGCGAGAGCTTCCCCGGCCGCTGGCCGGCCAGAGGCGAGGCGCTGAACGCCCTGCCGCCCGGTCGGACGGTGAAGGCCCCCGACGTGCTGTTCCGCAAGGTCGAGGATGCGCAGGTCACCGAATGGGTCGAGCGTTTCGGCGGCGCCGAGGCGGGGTGAACCGTCAAGGTTGACTCACCCTGCGGCGCCCCCTCGGAATGGCTTCTGACGTCGGGGCGATTCAGAAGCCCGGCGCGGGAGGATGACTTGACCAACGCCGCCTTCGAGGGCCGGCCGTGCCCGGACTGGTACGCCGAGCCCCAGCTGGGGATCTTCATCCACTGGGGCATGTGGGCGATACCCGCCTGGGCGCCGCGGGGCGCCTCGCTGACCGAGCTGGTGCGCGACGACTACGACCACGCTTTCGCGCTGGGGCCCTATGCCGAATGGTACCCCAACGCCATGAAGGTGGCGGGCAGCCCCACGGCGGTGCGCCACGCCGAACTCTATGGCGACCAGCCCTATTCCGCCTTCCGCGAGCCCTTCGAGGCCGCCGCCCAGGCTTTTGACGCCGAGGCCTGGGTGGATCTGTTCGAGGCCGCCGGCGCCGCCTATGTGGTCTTCGTCACCAAGCATCATGACGGCTTCTGCCTATGGCCGACCGGCGTGGAAAACCCCAACCGGCCGGGCTGGCATAGCCAGCGCGACTTCGTCGGCGAACTGGCGCAGGCGGTGCGCAAGCGCGGCATGCGGTTCGGGCTCTATTATTCCGGTGGGCTGGACTGGACCTTCCACCACAGCCCGATCTCGAACTTCGGCGAGATGTTCGCCTGCGTGCCGCCGGGCGAGGCCTATCGCCAATACGCCGTCGCCCAGGTCCGCGAACTGATCGACCGCTACAAACCCTCGGTGCTGTGGAACGATATCGCCTGGCCCGACGGCCGCGACCTCGATGACCTGTTCGCCTATTACTACGCGGCCGTTCCCGACGGCGTGGTCAACGACCGCTGGATGGGGAACACCGGCCTGTTCGACAGCCTGCGCACGCCGGAGGGCCTCGCGGGTTTCAACGCCATGGTCAAGGCTCGGACGGCTGCGAGCGGCGGGGAGAGCAGCTCGACGCCACGCCACCACTTCGACTTCCGCACGGTGGAATATGCCGACGGGGGCGACATGGGTGGAGCCAAGTGGGAATCGACCCGGGGTCTGGGCATGGCCTTTGGCTACAACGCCAATGAGGAGACGGCCGACTATCTGACCGGCGAAGCCCTGACCGCGCTCTATCGCGACGTCACGGCGCGGGGCGGCAATCTGCTGATCAATGTCGGGCCGATGGCGGACGCGACGATCCCACCGGTGCAGCAGGCCCCGTTGCGGGACCTGGGGCGGATCCTGCGGGGTGGGTAGAGTGGTGACGAAGCCTGTCGATGTGCAGGCGAAGGAGAGGACGATGAAGCCGCCGGCCACGAAGTTCGTATTCCTGAACAGGCGACCGGGCCTGTTCGAGACGTTCGACTACCGCTCGCCCTATGCCTTCGACAGCTTCGCCAAGTGGATACTGAACACCTTGGGGCGGCGCAAAGCCGGCGAGGGCGCCCTGAGCGACGGCCGGGAGGAAGGTCTGAAATTCCTCGGGTTGTCAGGGCGCAGGTCGGAGAGGCGACGGCGCGACTAGCCCTTCTTCGCCGCGTGCCTCGCCAGTTCGGCGGGGGTGATGTCCAGGGCCCGGGGCATGATCTCGTTATAGGTCGTGACCTTGCCCAGATCGATGATCACGCTGCGGTGGCCCTCCCAGATCATCCGGGCCGAGACCAAGAGCACGATGACCAGGCCCAGATAGCCCAGCCAGCGGAAGCGGTGCAGCAGCTTGGCGATCCAGCTGGCGGCCACGCCCATCAGGGTGATGGACAGCAAGAGGCCGGCGATCAGCACCTGCGGGTGTTCCCGCGCGGCGCCAGCCACGGCCAGCACATTGTCCAGCGACATGGTCAGGTCAGCGACCAGGATCTGCAGCAGGGCCTGACCCATGGTCTTGGCCTTGGTCGCCCGACGGGTCTTGCCGCCGATATTGACCCCGGTGGCCTCGCCCAGGGCCGTCTCGCCTTCCGCCTCGGCCTCATGGCCCTGGTCGGAGAGCTCGCGCCACATCTTCCAGCAGACCCAGAGCAGCAGGAGCCCGCCGGCCAGCAGCAGTCCGACCAGCTTGAGCAGCTGGACGGTGATCAGGGCGAAGCCGATCAGCATCACCACCGCGCCCATCAGGCCGAAGACGATGGCCTTGCGGCGTTGCTTAGGTGGCAGACCGGCGGCGGCCAGGCCCACGGCCACGGCGTTGTCGCCAGCCAGCGCCAGATCGATCATCACGACCTGGAAGAAGGCGACGAGGGCGCCGGCGGCCGGCAGATGGGTCAGGAAGTCCATCGCCCCTTAGTGCGGCGCCCCGTCCGGAGGCGCAAGCACGTCAGGGTTTGGGGGCGAAGGCCGTGACGACGTTGCGGCCCCGTTCGTCCTGGCGCACCTGCACCGTCGCGCCCAGGGGTTCGCCGGCGATCATCTGGCCCGCGATGTCGTCCGGGCCGGCCTCGGTCATGGCCACGAACCGGTTCCCCGCCGCGTCGGCGCAGACCAGCACCCCATGTGGGGCCTCGCGGCCATAGTCGATGGTGTAGGTGACCACGGTCCCGGTGGTGGGCGCCTCGGCGATCACGGGCTTTGGCCAGGCGTTGATCTCGGCCTGCAGACCCTTGGACTCGAAGCCCTTCCAGGTTGCCGGCCGGGTCGAATAGACGCCGGTGGAATATTTCGACAGGAAGCCGCCATTGGCGCCGACGAAGCCGTAGTCACCCGGTCGCGCGCGCAGAGCCCGGACCATGCTGGCGATGGCGTGCATGGAATAGTTGTTCCCGGCTCCGCCGAAGAACGGCAGGCCGCCGGTGACGGTGAGCGGGCGAGGATCGTCGGCGGCTATGCCCAGGTCATCGCGGACCGTGGTCACGGCGATCGGAAAGCAGCTGTAGAGGTCGAACACCGCGATGTCGGCCGCCGTCACCCCGGCTCGCTCCAACGCCGCCTTGGCGGCGATCGCCGCCGCAGGATAGGCGGCCAGGTCCTGGCGCTCGATCGGGGTGCGCTCGGCGACGTCTGCGCCGCCATGCAGATAGATCCACTTGTCTTCCGGAATGCCCAGTTCGCGGGCCTTGCCGACCGAGGTCATCAGCACGGCCGCGCCCTGGTTGGCCTGGTCGCGGGCCACCATGCGGCGGGGGAAGGGATCGGCGACGATGCGGTTCTTGGGCGTGACGGTCGCCAGGCCCTGGGCGTCGAACACCTCCTGGCTCATGGCGTGCGGATTGCCGTGGGCGACCTCCGTGAAGGGGGCGAACAGCCGGCCCATCTCCAGGGCGTAGGCCTCGCGGTCGAGGCCCGTCTTGGCGCGGCGCGCGTTCTCGAACATCGCATAGAGCTGGATCGGGGTGCGGGCCCCGTGGCCGGCGAGGTCCATGGTGACCAGGCCGTCCAGGCCATAGCCACGGTTCTCCATCTGGCCGCCGACGCTCTCGTTCCAGTCGCGCTTTTCCCCCTGGCTCATCAGGTGGCGCACGGTGGAGATGGCTTCGGAGCCGAAGAACAGCGCCATGCCGGTTTCGCCCTTGGCGATGGCCTGGGCGAACTCATTGACCAGGTGCTGCGGGCCCTGGCCGCCCACGGGCTCGAGGATGGCGCGGGCCGGATCAGCGCCGATGCGCTGGGCCACGGCGCGGGGGAAGTTGTCGGCCCGGCCGAAGGGGGCGACAGCCTGGGGCCCGGAAATCTCGAACTGCGGAATGCCGGCGACGACGTCGAGGTGCGGGGCCAGGGCGGCGACCGACAGGGCGTCATCGAGGGCGGCGCGGGCGGCGGCGGCGGCCAGGTCCACGGGCGACAGGGCTTGATAGCCGGGCGCGTCGATGCGCTCCGAGGCCTCGCCCACGCCCACGATGATCGGCGTCAGATCGCTCATTCCAGATACTCCTCAAAGTCCTGGCGCGGTCGGACGCGCCCTCGACGCGGACACTAGCCGGCTGACGCAGCGGCGCCCAAAGTCATTGAGACGACGGTTGCGTGCGGGCGCTGCAATTCCGCATATGTGGAAGGGGCGAGGGGCGCGATGTGACCGACGCAGTGGTGAAATCGGCTCAGCGGGCCTTCGCAGTGCTCGAGTTGTTCGAGCTGGAGCGTCGGGCGTTGAGCCTTGGCGAGGTGACCGCGCGGCTGGGCTATCCGACCTCCAGCGCCGCAGCCCTGCTCAAGAGCCTCGTGGTCATGGGCTATCTCGAATATGACCGGGCGCGGCGGACCTATATGCCGACCATGCGCATCGCGGTCCTGGGCCAGTGGGTGCATGAGGGGCTGTTCGGCGAGGGCGCGATCCTGGCCGCCGCCCACCGGCTGCACGCCGAGACCGGCCTGACCGTGGTGCTGGCCGCCCAGTCCGACCTGCATGCCCAGTACCTGCATCTGGTCCATTCCGGAGAGCCGTTGAAGGCCATGGTGACGCCGGGCCAGCTGCGGCCGCTCGCCCATTCGGGCATGGGGTTGCTGTTGCTCAGCGCCCAGCCGGACGCCGAGGTGCGCCGCCTGATGCGCCGGGTGCGGGCCCGCCAGCCCGACGACCGCATGGATGTCGCAGACCTGCTGGTGCGGCTGCATGGCGTTCGGACGCGGGGCTACGCCTTCTCCAAGGACGCGGTCAGCCCGGGCTTCGGCCTGATCGGCGTGCTGGCGCCCCGGGCGGTCGCGGCCCGGCAACTGGCGATCGGGGTGACGGGCCGCACCGAGGAGCTCGAGCCCCTTGAAGCGGGGCTGGTCTCGCGCCTGCGCGAAGCGGTGGCCGCTCTGGGCTCTATCTGAGCGGCGGCGCGCCAGGCAGGGTCGCCAGCCACTTCAGGACCAGGATCTGCAGGGCCACCCGGTGGTCGCTGGAGCCGTGATCGCTGTCCAGGGTCACCGCCTGCAGCTTCTTGGCCTTGGCCTCGGCGAGCGCCGGCAGCAGGGCCAGCGCCTTGTCGTCATCATCGTCACGGGTATCGGTGACCACCAGCAGCGGGTGATTGGCGAGAGCGGGCGCCAGGTCGGCCAGTCTCCAGGTCTGGCCTTCGGTGGCGATGATCTCGGCGATCTGCCGAGCGGTCATGCCGCTGATCCGGCCGTCGATGTCGTCGAGGCTGGTGGCGGCGAAGTGATCGCGTTCCTCAGGCGTCATCTTGGCCAGGGCCGGTTGGTCGGCGCTGATGTCCCACGGCGCGAGCAGGGCGCAACCCAGCACCGAGGGGGTGTGGGCGCAGGCATAGGCCGCGTCATAGCCGCCCATGGAGTGGCCCAGCACGACCACCCGGCCCGGATCGAAGCGGAAGGCCTTGGTGGTGGCCGACATGTGCAGCCAGTCCATCACCGCCATGCCGTCGTCCGCCGACCCGCCGAGGCTGAAGGCGCCCCCCGAGCCCCAGGTTCCCCGATAGTGGAAGGTGATCACCGCCCATCCCGCGCGCCGCATCACCTGGGCGAGGTCGAGGTTCCCGTCGTAGCCGGGCAGGCCGTGCATCAGGATCGCGACCGGATGCGGTCCGCGCCCGGCCGGCAGATAGAGCAAGGCGTTCATCATCTGGCCGCCGCTGGGAATTTGGACGGCGACGCCGCGGGCGGGGAAGGCTGCGTCCGCAGGCGGGTCGGCATAGATCGCGGCCGGGAGATCGGCGGGCGGCGCGGCCCATGCCTGGGTCGCGAGGCCCAGCGCCAGCAACATCGACGGCAGAGATTTCATGGGTCGGACTCCGGGCGAAGCAGCGAGTGAACCCGCCGTGACCAACATGGCCTTTCGCGTTTGGAATGACCATTGCCGCTTGGCGGTCCGGACGCCTCGGCTAAGCTCTCGGCCATGAGCTCTGGGGGGCGCTGATGCGAGACGGTCGATCGATCCTGGTCCGCGCAGTTGGGTTGGCTCAGGCGCTTGTGCTGCTGGGAGCTGGCGCGGCGACGGCGGCGGACCTTGCCAGCCTGCGCAAGCCGATGACTGACCTGACCCCGGCCGCCGTGCTGCATCTGAGCGCGACCGCCGACTGGGTGGCCATCGCCCGGCATGAGGTCTGGATCGGCGGGACCGGCCCGAACGCCCTGCATGAGATCGACCCGAAGACCAATCGCGAGATCGCGGCGGTCGCCCTGCCGGGCGAGCCCTGCGCGGGGCTCGTCATTGGCTTTGGCGCGATCTGGGCGCCGCTGTGCGGGGACAAGGCCGGCTTGGCCCGGGTGGATCTGAAGACCCATGCCCTGATGGTCCTGCCGGTCGCTCCAGCCGGGGCGGAGGGCGGGATCGCGGCCAGCGCCGACAGCCTGTGGATGGCGACCAACAAGGACGGCGCCCTGGCGCGGATCGATCCGGTGTCCGGCGCCGTGCGCCAGACCGTGAAGCTGGCGGCGGGATCCTTCAACCCGCACGTCCGTGGCGGCGTGGTCTGGGTGACCAGTATTGAGGCCAGCCTGGTCACCGCCGTGGACTCCAGGACCGGTGTGGTGCTGACTACGGTTCCCACCGGCCCCCGCCCGCGCTTCCTGGCGGATGGGGCGGGCGCGGTCTGGACCCTGAACCAGGGTGACGGCACGCTGACTCGCATTGATGCGCGGCGCCGGGTCGCGGTCGGGACGACGGCCCTGGAGACCCCGGGGCATGGCGGCGACATCGCCTTCGCTCGCGGCAGGGTCTGGACCACCATGCGCAAGGTTCCGCTGTCGGCCACCGACGCGCGCACCGGCCAGGTTTGGCGGCAATGGGTGGGGGAGGGCGGCGATTCTCTCGGCATCGGCTTCGGCGCCATCTGGCTGACGGACTACTACAAGGGCGACGTGGTGCGGATTCCGCTGAAGACCGCGCTTCGCCCCTGAGCGGCGGTGGTCAGGCGGCTGGTTTCTGGCTACCAAGCGGCCATGTCCGCCCAGATCGATCCGTTCCACGCCATCGCCATCTCCAGCCTGGCCCACCGGCTGAAGGCGGAGGGGCGCTCCATCATCCACATGGAGTTCGGCCAACCCTCGACCGGCGCTCCGGCGGCGGCCATAGCGGTGGCCCACCAGGTGCTGGACACCGACGGCATGGGCTATTGGGAAAGCCCGGCGCTCAAGGCGCGGATCGCGCGGCACTATGACGAGACCTATGGGGTCAAGGTCGAGGCCGACCAGATCATCCTGACCTGTGGGGCGTCGCCGGCCCTGCTGCTCGCCCTGGCCTCCAGCTTCTCGCCAGGGGATGAGGTGGCTTTGGCGCGGCCGGGCTATGTGGCCTATCGCAACACCCTGAAGGCCCTGCACATGGTTCCGGTGGAGATCGCCTGCGGACCCGAGAGCCGGTTCCAGCTGACCGCCGCTCACCTGGAGGCGCTGGATCCCGCGCCGGCCGGGGTGGTCCTGGCCAGCCCGGCCAATCCGACCGGCACGATCATCGAGGCTCAGGAGCTGGAGGCGATCGCCAAGGTCTGCCAGGCGCGCGGCATCCGCATCGTCTCCGACGAGATCTATCACGGCCTGAGCTATGTGGCGCCGGCCCGCTCGATCCTGGAGTTCGCGCCTGACGCCCTGGTGATCAACAGCTTCTCGAAATATTTCAGCATGGTGGGCTGGCGTCTGGGCTGGTTGCTGGCCCCCAGGAGCCATCTGTCACGGGCCAGGGCCTATGTCGGCAACCTGTTCCTGACCGCGCCTTCGCTCAGCCAGCACGCGGCTCTGGCCGCCATGGACGCGCGCGAGGAGTTGGAAGGCCATGTGGCCGTCTATCGGCGCAATCGCGAGCTGTTGCTGGCCGCCTTGCCCGATCTCGGCCTGCGCTCGATCGCGCCGCCGGACGGGGCCTTCTATATCTATGCCCATGTGGGACATCTGACCGAGGACAGCCTGGCCTTCTGCAAGGACCTGCTGCGCGACACCGGGGTCGCGACCGCGCCCGGCGTCGATTTCGATCCTGTGGAAGGGCGTCACTACATCCGGCTGAGCTTCGCGGTCTCGACGCCGGAGGTCGAGGAGGCGCTGAAGCGCCTGACGCCCTGGTTCGCCGCGCGCATGGCGGCGACCGCCGTCTAGATCCTATTGGGGGAGACCCGCGCGGCCGTGCAGGGCGCAACCGCGCCACAGCGCCGCAAGCATCATGCCGATGAGCGCTCCGAGGGCATTGATCATGCCGACCTCCTGCCGTCCTCCGCGCCGCGTCTGATGCGCGGCTAAGACGGGGAGTGAAACACCGATAACGCTGTTTGGCAACGCGGCTCCGCGCGCCGAAGGCGCGGGGTTTCGCGCGGTCGTCGGCGCCGGATCGTTGTCATCCGGCGCCGTCCGAGCGGCTGGGCGAGGCCCAGTTCGTCAGTGGGCGTGCTCGAGTTCCTTGGCGTGGTCGTCGTGCCCGTGCCCATGATCGTCATGGCCATGATCGTCGTGCGCGGCGGCCGGCGCATGGCCATGGTCGTCGTGGCCGTGGTCATCGTGAGCCGGTGCGGCGTGGCCATGGTCGTCATGCCCGTGCCCGTGGTCATCGTGGGCCGCAGCGGCGGGCGCGTGACCGTGGTCGTCGTGCCCATGATCATCATGGGCCGGCGCGGCGTGCCCGTGATCGTCGTGGCCATGATCGTCATGAGCGGCGGCGGGCGCATGACCATGGTCATCGTGGCCGTGGCCGTGGTCGTCGGCGGCCGGTGCGGCGTGGCCGTGGTCGTCATGGCCGTGCCCGTGATCGTCATGGGCGGCGGCCGGCGCGTGGCCATGGTCGTCATGTCCATGCCCATGATCGTCATGAGCGGCCGGAGCATGACCATGGTCGTCGTGAGCCGGCGCGGCGTGGCCGTGATCGTCATGCCCGTGATCGTCATGGCCGTGGCCATGATTATCGTGAGCGTGGGCGGCGGCGGCGATAACCCCGGCGGCGGCGGCGCCCGCAGCGGCGGCGGCCAGCGGCGCGGCGAGGCCGCTACCGTGGCCGTGGTCGTGATCGTCGACCTCGACGGCATGGCCGCCGGTGTCGGTCATAGTGCGGAACTTCCGCCGACGCTCATTGCGGCGGGCGCTTTCGCCGGCGTTGCGGGCGATCGCCACCAGCAGGGCCAGGCCCAGCAGCAGCAGACCGACAGCGACCACCTTCTTGGAGGCCACCACCCCGATGCCGGGAATCTTGACGGTGGGCATGCCGGGGATGGCCAGCTTATCGAGCAGGGACCCCTTGTCGCGCGGCGTCGGCGCGGGCAGGGCGGCCTTCACCGCCTGCTCCAGGCTGGCGAGCGAGAAGGTCATCGGCAGCTTGAAGCCCTTGAGGCTGGCGTCGACGTCGGCCTTCAGGGGGCCTTTCTCGCCGGCGCCCGGCTTGACCTGCCAGTTGAAGGCGGGCGCCTGGCCGAGCTTCAGCTTGGCGGTCTGCGGACCGTTCGGGGTGATCTCATAGCCGTCGCCGGACAGGGTGGCGGTGACGTCCGCCTTCTTGGCGGCCTTGCCGAGGCCGAGCTTGCCCGCTTCGCGCTGGATGATCGCCAGCAGGGTCTGGGGCAGCGACAGGCTGACCTGGGCGGTTTCGCCCTTGGCCAGGCCCTCAGGCACGGTCAGCTTGGAGCCGGCGGCCACTTCGCCGCCCACAGCGGTCTGCAGGGCGGCCAGCTTGGGATCGGTCGGCGCCGGCAGGCCCGTGGCCGGAGGCGGCGTCATCACCGCGGCGACGATCGGCGCCGGCTTGGCGGTTTCGCTGACCACGGTCTGGGGCGCGGGCGCGGCCGTCACCGGCGGCAGCGGCTTGGCGGCCACGATCTGGGGCGCGGGCTTGGCCTGGGCCATCATCACCGGCGCAGGCTTCGCCTGGGCGACGCCATAGGCATGGACGTGGCCGCTGACATGAGCGCGGGGCGCATAGCGGGTGCCATAGACCTGACGCCGCTCGGCGGCGGTCATGTCTTCGGGATTCTTGACGGGACGCATGGCGGTGACCAGCACGCCGTCGGCGCGGCGATAGGTGACCAGACGCATCAGATATTTCGGATTCGAGGTCGCGGACGGCCCAGGCGCCTGGGCCTTCGTCCCACCAGGTCCGCCCATCAGGCCGGAGCTGTCCGACGAGCCCGGCGCGCCGCCCATCAGCGACGGCGGCGGAGCCTGGCCATAGCTGTTCGGCGGTGGCGGGGTCTGGTGCGGCGACGGACCGCTACACCCCGCGAAGGTCAATAAGGCGACCGCTGCAGCCCCCCGCAACGCCGTCTTGGTTAACACGCCCGCCATCGGAAGCCCCCATCCCATCGCGTAGATCACAGGTCAAAGTGACCGAACTTGGTGTCAGGATGACAACAAACACGGTGGAGGCGGAAATCAAAAGGGTGAATCGATTGAGGTATATGCATTTCGCCTGATGAGCGAACGGCGTTCGCCCCATTTATCGGACACGTGTCGCCTCATAGAGGGCGACCGCCGCCGCGGCTGAAACGTTAAGACTCTCGAACCCGCCGGGCATGGCGATGCGGACCAGCTCGTCGCAGTGCTCGGCGACGAGCCTGCGCAGCCCCTCGCCCTCGGAGCCCAGAATGAGCAACACGGCCTGACCGTCCAGGGCGGCGTCCAGGGTTCGCTCTCCCGATCCCGCCAGGCCGAGCGCCCGCCAGCCAGATTCGGTGAGGGTCTCGATGGCCCGCGACAGGTTGGTCACCCGCGCCGTCGGGATCTTGTCGACCGCGCCGACCGCCGCCTTGGCCAGCATGCCGGTCAGCTTGGGCGCATGGCGATCCTGCAGGATGACGCCCGCCGCCCCGAAGGCGGCGGCCGAGCGCAGCACGGCGCCGACGTTCTGCGGGTCGGTCACCTGGTCCAGCATGATCAGCACGGCGCCGGGCCGGGCCACGAAGTCCTCGAGCGAGACGTCCTCAAGCGGCGGACCGCGCAGGGCGACGCCCTGATGGACGGCGCCGGCGGGCAGATTCTGACCAATCAGTGGGGCGTCGACGATCTCCAGGGCGGCCGGTCGGCCGAATCGCGCCTCGATCTCCTTGGCGCGATCGGCGGTGGCCAGCAGGCGCATGGGCGCGCCCCGCGCCGGGTTCTCAAGGGCCGCAGCCACGGCGTGCCAGCCCCAAAGCCAGTCATCCGAGGCGTTATCGCGCTTGGGATGGAAGCGCGCGGGGGCGGGCTTTCCATGCGGCTTTTTAGAACCCTTTCGGGCTGCGTTGCGTTCGTGAGACGACGACACTATAAGACGCCCTCCAAATTGGGGCCGGAGATGATTACCGCGTCCTAATAGGGCTCTGAGCGCGCTGGGGGAATGTCCCGAGTGGCAAAGGGGGGGGACTGTAAATCCCCTGGCGTCAGCCTTCGTAGGTTCGAGTCCTACTTCCCCCACCACGCGCCAGAGCAAAACATCTTCAGGGAGGCTCGCCCGAGCACCGCCCCAATTGCGGGTATAGCACAGTGGTAGTGCAGCAGCCTTCCAAGCTGAGGATGCGGGTTCGATTCCCGCTACCCGCTCCAACCCATTCGACCTACGCCGTCAGGGACCCCCATGGCCAAAGAGAAGTTTGAACGCAATAAGCCGCACTGCAACATCGGCACGATTGGTCACGTTGACCATGGGAAGACGACGCTGACGGCGGCGATCACGATTGTTCTGGCGAAGAGCGGTGGCGCGACGGCGAAGGCCTACGCGGATATCGACGCTGCGCCGGAAGAGAAGGCGCGCGGGATCACGATCAACACGGCGCACGTGGAATATGAGACGGCGAACCGTCACTACGCGCACGTCGACTGCCCTGGTCACGCCGACTATGTGAAGAACATGATCACGGGCGCGGCCCAGATGGACGGGGCCATTCTGGTGGTTTCGGCCGCTGATGGTCCGATGCCGCAGACCCGCGAGCACATTCTGCTGGCGCGCCAGGTTGGTGTTCCGGCCCTGGTGGTGTTCATGAACAAGGTCGACATGGTCGACGACGAAGAGCTGCTGGAACTGGTTGAGATGGAGGTTCGCGAACTTCTGTCGTCGTATCAGTTCCCGGGCGACGACATTCCGATCGTCAAGGGCTCGGCCCTGGCGGCGGTTGAAGGTCGTGAGCCGGCGATCGGCGAAGACCGGATCCTCGAGCTGATGACCCAGGTCGACGCCTATATCCCGCAGCCGGATCGTCCTGTGGACCTTCCGTTCCTGATGCCTGTGGAAGACGTGTTCTCGATCTCGGGCCGCGGCACGGTTGTGACCGGCCGTATCGAGAAGGGGATCGTGAAGGTCGGTGAGGAAGTCGAGATCGTGGGCATCCGCCCCGTTCAGAAGACGACCTGCACGGGCGTGGAAATGTTCCGCAAGCTGCTGGATCAAGGCCAGGCCGGCGACAACGTGGGTGTGCTGCTGCGCGGCACCAAGCGTGAGGACGTCGAGCGTGGTCAGGTTCTGTGCAAGCCGGGTTCGATCACTCCGCACACCAAGTTCGTGGCCGAAGCCTATATCCTGACGAAGGAAGAGGGCGGCCGTCACACCCCGTTCTTCACCAACTATCGTCCTCAGTTCTACTTCCGCACGACGGACGTGACCGGGATCATCAAGCTGCGCGAAGGCGTGGAAATGATCATGCCGGGCGACAACGCCGAGCTGGACGTCGAGCTGATCACCCCGATCGCCATGGACCAGGGCCTGCGCTTCGCCATTCGCGAAGGCGGCCGGACCGTCGGCGCCGGCGTGGTGTCCAAGATCATCGAATAGTCGCCGCCCTCGTCAGAGGGTGACGCTGAAGACCAGGCCGCCCAGGGAAACCTGGGCGGCCTTTTCTTTGGGTGTTCAGCGAACCTGGCGCATGGAGGTCACGGCCTCGCCCATGCCGAACTGGTTCAGATCACGGACATCGGAGGTGAAGATCTCACAGCGGCCGCGGAAGTCGCTGTCGGTGCAGACCTGCCAGGCGCTGCCCCGGCTGATCCGCAAGCTCATGGCCTTGTCATTGTCGCGCTTGGGCAGGTTGGTGATCTCACGATTGGCTCCAAAGCTGGGCCCTGTGAAGTTCACCCCATAGAAGATGGTGATGGAGCCGCCGCTTGCCCCTGGCCGGCCCGGATAGCCCCCGGCGCCATAGCCGCCGTTCCCATAGCCACCTTGGCCATAACCACCCTGGCCATAACCACCCTGGCCATAACCGCCCTGGCCGTAGCCACCCTGGCCATAGCCTCCGTTGCCGCCGCCATTTCCGGGACCATAGCCATTGCCGTAGCCGTTCCCATACCCGCCGCCATTGACCGGCGGGCGGTAGCCGCCTTGATTGGGATCACCGGAGAAGCAGGCCAGCTGGCCGTCTCGGTTCTCGATTTCGCCGCGGCAATCGGTGTAGCGCAGGCTGGAGCTGCGCCAGCCGCCGCGCACGTCGCGGCATTCGGCTGACAAGGTGCGGTTGGCCCCGCCGCCGCTGACCCGCACGTTCTGGCAGGTCTGCCAGTAGCTGCCGGGGGGAGGGGCGTCATAGCCCTGGGCCAATGCGGCGTGCGGCGCCGCCGCGGCGATTGTGCTGGCGCCCACCAGCGCGGCGATGGAGAAAATTCCGGTTTTCATGCCCAACCTCAAGCCTGTCGTTTCGTCCCTGGCGCACGGCCTTCGCATGCGCGCCTCGTGCCGGGTTGATCTTCCGAACCCTGGGGTGAACGGCGGCTGAACCGGCGCAGGCCCTCGGGGCGGCGTCACCCTGGAGCTTCACCCTAGAAGCTCAGCCGCGAAAGTGGAGTCCGATCGTGCCGGCCGGGCCGCAGGCTTGACACGGCCTCTCGCCTGCTGCGCGGTGACCGGGTTTGGGGAGAGAAGTCGGATGGCGTGGCGGGCAAGGGGACGGATCGCGATCGGGACCTTGGGGATGCTGATCCTGGGGCTGCTGGCCGGGCCGGCGGCGGCGCGCCAGCCAGACCTGGCGCATATGACTGGCGGCGAGCTGGCCGCCTTCGCCCGCGCCTTTCCCAAGGGCGGCGAGCTGCACAATCACCTGTCCGGCGCGATCTTCGGGGAGACCCTGCTGCAGTGGGCGGTTGAGGACGGACTCTGCATCGACACCAAACGCCTGGCGCTCGCCCCGCCCTGTACGCCCGATGACACCCTGAAGCCGGCGGCTGCGGCGGTCCGGGACGAGACCCTTCGCTCGGCGCTGATCGATTCCTTCTCCACCCGACACCCCGAGTTCATGGGCCGCTCCGGCCACGACCAGTTCTTCACCGCATTTGGTCGCATCGGCGCCCTGCCGGAGGCCCGGGCCGGGGATGAGTTGGCCGTCGTGCTGGAGGGCCTGGCCCGTCAGAACACCTTCTATCTGGAGGTGATGGTCACGCCCCAGGGCCTGGCCGCCGCGCTCAAGGGCGGGCAGGCGGGCTGGAAGGGCGGGGATCTGGCGGCCCAGAAGGCGGCCGACAGCGCGGCCGGGCTCGAAGCCCTGGTCCCCGCCGCCATGGCCCAGACCGACGCCCTGGAGGCCCGCGCCCGCACGGTGATGAAGTGCGGCGCCCCCGACGCGTCGCCAGGCTGCCAGGTGACCGTCCGCTATCTGGTCCAGACCATCCGGGTCCTGGCGCCGGAACAGACCTTCGCCCAGTTGCAACTGGGCGTGGCCCTGATCGCCGCCGACCCCCGCTGGGTGGGTCTGCAGATGGTGGCGCCGGAGGACAATCCCGCGTCGCTCGCCAATTACAGCCTGCACATGCGGATGGTGGACTATCTGACCGATCACGGCCGCAAGGTTCCGGTGGCTCTTCACGCCGGTGAGCTGACGCTGAAATACGCTACGCCCGCCGACCTGGGGTCTCACGTCGCCCAGGCGATCCGCGTGGCCGGCGCGCGGCGCATCGGCCATGGGGTCGACTTCGCCCAGGAGGATGGGGCCGAGGCCCTGGCGGCGGAGGCGGCGGCCAAGGGGGTGCTGGTCGAGATCAATCTGTCGTCCAATGACTCCATCCTGGAGGTCCGGGGCAAGGCCCACCCCTATGCCTGGCTACGCCAGCGCCGGGTGCCCACCAGCCTGTCGACCGACGACGCCGGCCTGCTGCGCATCGACCTCTCCCATGAATACGCCCGGGCGGCGGGGGAGGGGGCCGACTATGCCGACCTCAAACGCTCGGCCCGCAACGCCATCGCCTATGCCTTCCTGAGCGGGGAGGGGCTCTGGCGCGACCCTGGGACCTACGCCAAGCCCGCCCAGGCCTGCGCCGGGCAGATCGGCGCCGAGGCGCCCAAGCCCGGCCCCTGCGCGGCCCTGGTGGCGGGTTCGGACAAGGCGCGGGAACAATGGCGTCACGAACATCTGCTGGCGCTGTTCGAAGCCGCAGGCGCAGCCAGATGAAACCTCTGTCATGACCGCGAATTAAGCTGCTCGCCCAGGGCCGCCCGACTACCGTCCGCGCAGGGTTGTTCATAAAGGAGGAGACGAATGCGTCTTCTAGCCGCCATCGCTGCGACAGGTCTGGCCATGGCCGGCGGCGTCGCCAACGCCGCCTCCGTCGAGGTCAAGGACGCGGTCGCCCGCGTCGTCGTGATCCCAGAGGATCGCTCAGACGTGAAGGTCGAGATCATCTCGTCCAATCCCGCCCTGCCGCTGCAGGTGCGCAACCTGGGCGGAAAGTGGATCATCGACGGCAATCTCGACCGCCGCATCCGCGAGTGCCACGGCTCCGAGGGCCATGTCTCGGTGCGGGTGTCGGGGATCGGCGACATCGCCTATGCCGATATGCCCCAGGTGGTCATCCGGACGCCGCGCGACGCCGATGTCGCCACGGGCGGCGCGGTGTTCGGCTCGGTCGGCAAGACCGCCAGCCTGAGCTTCTCCAACGCCGGCTGCGGCGACTGGACCGTGGCCAACGTGGCCGGCAAGTTCCGGCTCAATGAGGCGGGCTCCGGCGACGTCAATGTCGGCTCGGTCGGGGAGGCGGTGATCCGCATCGCCGGCTCCGGGGATGTCCACACCCAGGCGATCGCGGGCCGGCTCGAGGTCGAGACCGCCGGCTCCGGCGATGTCTGGGCCGCCTCGATCGGCGGGCCGTTGAACGTCAAGATCGCCGGCTCGGGCGATGTCCGCGTCGCAGGCGGCCACGCCGACGAGATGGCGGTCACCATCGCCGGCTCTGGCGATGTGCGCTTCGACGGCGTCGTGGGCGAGCTCAAGGCCAAGATCGCCGGCTCTGGCGATGTCAGCGTCAAGCAGGTCACGGGCGGCGTCAGCAAGGCGATCGTCGGTTCGGGCAGCGTCAACATCGGCTGATCTCACCCCGTCACGAGCCGCCTCGCGCGGCTCTTGACGGGGCCGAGTCGCACACGTATAGACGCGCCTCCTGTTGGATCGGCTGTGCGCTTCGAAGTGATTTGAAGCGCAGACGCGGTTCGCGGAACGACCTGAGGCAAGCTAATTCAGCATCTCGGGAAGCGGCCCTCGCGGAAGGTTTTCGCGCGGGCCTAAATCGTTTGAGCGGACTTACGCGTACGGGCTCCTTTTACGAGGGGCGCGGGTTGGTCTTTGAAATGGTCAAAGTCACGCGGACGGACCGTCGTCTGTAGGGGAAATTGAAGAGCGATATGGATCGTCAGAACATCCGCATCCGGCTCAAGGCCTTTGACCACCGCGTGCTGGACCATTCCACACGCGAGATCGTCAATACGGCCAAGCGCACCGGCGCGACCGTGCGGGGGCCCATCCCCCTGCCGACGCAGATCGAAAAATTCACCGTCAACCGCTCGCCGCACATCGACAAGAAGTCGCGCGAGCAGTTCGAAATCCGCACGCATAAGCGCGTGCTCGATATCGTCGACCCCACCCCGCAGACCGTGGACGCGCTCATGAAGCTCGACCTGTCCGCTGGCGTGGACGTCGAGATCAAGCTGTAAGGGGGATCGGTCGATGCGTACCGGCGTGATCGCCAAGAAACTGGGTATGGCCCGCTTCTTCGATGAAGCCGGCGTCCATGTTCCCGTGACCGTGCTCAGCCTTGAAGGCTGCCAGGTCACCGGCCAGCGGACCCAGGAAAAGGACGGCTATGTTGCGCTCCAGCTCGGAGCCGGCGCCAAGAAGCCGAAAAACACCAGCAAGGCCATGCGCGGCCATTTCGCCAAGGCTGAAGTCGAGCCGAAGCGCGAACTGGCCGAGTTCCGGGTCAGCCCGGACAACCTGATCGAAGTGGGCGCGGAACTGACCGCCGACCACTACCTCCCCGGCCAAAAGGTCGATGTGACGGGCGTGACGGTTGGTAAGGGTTTCCAGGGCGCCATGAAGCGCTGGAACTTCGGCGGTATGCGGGCCACCCACGGTGTGTCCGTCTCCCACCGGGCCCACGGCTCGACCGGTCAGCGCCAGGATCCTGGCAAGACCTTCAAGGGCAAGAAGATGGCCGGCCACCTCGGGGTCGAGACCGTCACCACCCTGAACCTGACCGTCTGGCGCATCGACGCCGAGCGCGGCCTGATCCTGGTCAAGGGCGCTGTGCCCGGGACCGAGGGTTCCTTCGTGAAGATCCGCGACGCGGTGAAGATTGCGGCTCCCGCCGAGGCTCCCAAGCCTGGCGCGTTCCGTAAGCCTGGCCAGTCGGTTGCGGCTCCCGCGGCGGAAGAGGCTCCTGCCGAGGCGCCCCAAGCTGAGGGCGAAGCATAATGAAACTCGACGTCATCAAGCTCGACGGCGCGAAGGGCGGTTCGATTGAACTGTCCGACGCCATCTTCGGTATCGAAGACATCCGCGGCGACATCCTGCAGCGCATGGTCACTTGGCAGCTCGCCAAGCGCCGCTCGGGCAATCACAAGATCCAGGTCCGGAACGAGGTCTCTCGCACCGGCAAGAAGATGTACAAGCAGAAGGGCTCCGGCGGCGCTCGTCACGGTTCGCGCCGTGCGGCTCAGTTCGTCGGCGGCGCCAAGGCCCACGGTCCCGTGGTCCGCAGCCACGCCTTCGATCTGCCCAAGAAGTTCCGCGCCCTGGCCCTGCGCCATGCGCTGTCTTCCAAGGCCAAGAGCGGCGCCCTGGTGATCGTGGATACGGTGGCCATCACCGATCCGAAGACCTCGGCCCTGCGCGCTCAGCTCGGCAAGATGGGTTGGACCAACGTCCTGGTGATCGCCGGGTCGGAAGTCGACACCAACTTCGCCATGGCCTCGCGCAACATCCCGAACGTGGACGTGCTGCCGAACGCCGGCCTCAACGTCTATGACGTGCTGCGTCGCCAGACCCTGGTCCTCACCAAGGACGCGGTCGATGCGATCAACGCGCGCTTCGCCGAGAAGGAGGCCGCGTAATGGCTAGCCCGACCGCCCGCCACTACGACGCGATCCTGTCGCCGGTGATCACGGAAAAGGCCACTCTGCTCTCCGAGCAGAACAAGGTCGTCTTCCGGGTCGCCAACGACGCGACCAAGGACGAAATCGCCGCCGCCGTCGAAGCCCTGTTCAAAGTCACTGTCACCAAGGTCAACACCCTGGTCGTCAAGGGCAAGACCAAGCGCTTCCGGGGCCGTCCGGGCCGCCGCTCGGACGTCAAGAAAGCTGTCGTGACCCTGGCCGAAGGCCAGTCGATCGACATCACCACGGGGCTCTAAGCAGATGGCTCTGAAGCATTACAATCCGACCTCGCCGTCCCGTCGTGGGCTGGTGCTGGTCGACAAGTCCGAGCTCCACAAGGGCAAGCCGGAGAAGTCGCTCGTCCACGGTCTGACCAAGACCGGCGGTCGTGGCGGCGGTGGCCGGATCGCCGTCCGCTTCCGCGGCGGCGGCGCCAAGCGCCTGTACCGCATGGTCGACTTCAAGCGTCGCAAGTGGGACATCCCGGCCACGGTCGAACGCCTTGAGTACGACCCGAACCGGACCGCCTTCATCGCGCTGATCAAGTACGCCGATGGCGAGCTGGCCTATATCCTGGCCCCGCAGCGCATCAAGGCCGGCGATCAGGTGATCGCCTCCGAGAAGGCCGACGTGAAGCCGGGCAACGCCATGCCGCTGCGTGGCATGCCGATCGGCACGATCATTCACAATGTCGAGCTGAAGCCCCTCAAGGGCGGTCAGATCGCCCGTTCGGCTGGCGCCTACGCCCAGCTGGTCGGTCGTGACGCCGGCTACGCCCAGATCCGCCTGAACTCGGGCGAACTGCGGATGGTCCAGGACAGCTGCATGGCCACGGTCGGCGCCGTCTCGAACCAGGATCACATGAACCAGGTGCTCGGCAAGGCCGGCCGCACCCGTCACATGGGCTTCCGCCCGCACGTCCGCGGCGTCGTCATGAACCCCGTCGACCACCCGCACGGCGGCGGCGAAGGCCGCACCTCTGGCGGTCGTCACCCGGTCACCCCGTGGGGCAAGCCGACCAAGGGCGCCAAGACCCGCACCAACAAGACGACGGATAAGTACATCATCCGTTCGCGCCATGCTCGGAAGGCTCGCTAAGCCATGACCCGTTCCGTCTGGAAAGGTCCGTTTGTCGACGGATACCTGCTGAAGAAGGCCGAAACCGCCCAAGGTTCCGGCCGCAAGGACGTGATCAAGACCTGGTCGCGTCGCTCCACCATCATGCCGCAGTTCGTGGGCCTCACCTTTGGGGTTCACAACGGCCAAAAGCACGTCCCGGTGCTGATTAGCGAAGACATGGTCGGCATGAAGCTCGGTGAGTTCGCGCCTACCCGGTACTTCCCGGGCCACGCGGCCGATAAGAAGGCCAAGAGGAAGTAGTCATGGCCAAGCAAGCAAAAGCCCGGCGCTTCAGCGCCGCCGAGGCGGTGGCCAAGGTCACCTCCCTGCGCATCAGCCCCCGCAAGCTGAACCTCGTCGCTCAGTCGATCCGCGGCCTCAAGGTCCAGCGGGCTCTGAACGAACTGGAATTCAGCCACAAGCGCATCGCTCGCGATGTGCGCAAGGCGCTCTACTCGGCGATCTCCAACGCCGAGAACAACCACAACCTCGACATCGACTCGCTCGTCGTCGCCGAGGCCTTCGTGGGCAAGAACCTGGTTATGAAGCGCTTCTCCGCCCGCGCTCGCGGCCGGGCCTCGCGCATCGAAAAGCCGTTTAGCGAGATCACGATCGTGGTCCGCGAGCTGGGTGAGGCCGCCTGATGGGTCAAAAAGTCAATCCGGTCGGGCTTCGCCTCGGCATCAACCGCACCTGGGACTCCCGTTGGTTCGCCGACGGCGCCGAGTACGGCAAGCTTCTGCACGAGGACATCAAGGTCCGTAAGATGCTGAAGAAGCGCCTGTACCAAGCCGGCGTCTCGCGCATCATCATCGAGCGTCCCCACAAGAAGTGCCGCATCACCATCTATGCCGCGCGCCCTGGCGTGATCATCGGCAAGAAGGGCGCGGACATCGACAAGCTCCGCAAGGACGTCACCACCATCACCGGCGGTGAAGTTCACCTAAACATCGTTGAGATCCGCAAGCCGGAAACCGACGCCCAGCTGGTGGCCGAGAACATCGCCCAGCAACTCGAGCGCCGGATCGCCTTCCGTCGCGCCATGAAGCGTTCGCTGCAAAGCGCGATGCGTCTGGGCGCGAAGGGCATGCGCATCGAAGTCGCCGGTCGTCTGGGCGGCGCGGAAATCGCCCGTACCGAGTCCTACCACGAGGGCCGGGTGCCGCGTCACACGCTGCGCGCGGACATCGACTACGGGCTGACGGAAGCCAAGACCACCTACGGCATCATCGGTGTGAAGGTGTGGGTGTTTAAGGGCGAAGTCCTCGAGCACGATCCCATGGCGCTGGATAAGCGCCTGGCCACTGAATCCGGTCCCGCTGGCGAAGGCGGCGGTCGTGAACGGGGCGATCGCCCTGATCGCGGTCCGCGTCGCGATCGCCGCGACCAGGCCGGCGCGTGAGGTTGAGCCATGCTTTCACCTAAGAAAACCAAGTACCGCAAGCAGTTCAAGGGCAAGATCCACGGGGTCGCCAAGGGCGGCTTCTCCCTGAACTTCGGGTCTCACGGCCTGAAGTCGGTCGAGCCTGAACGCATCACCGCGCGTCAGATCGAAGCGGCTCGTCGGGCGATCACTCGCCAGATGAAGCGCCAAGGTCGCGTGTGGATCCGGATCTTCCCGGACGTTCCTGTCACCGACAAGCCCGCCGAAGTTCGGATGGGTAAGGGTAAGGGCGCGGTTGAGTACTGGGCCGCCCGGGTTCACCCCGGTCGGATCATGTTCGAAATCGACGGCGTGCCGGACGATGTGGCCCGTGAAGCCCTGCGCCTCGGCGCGGCCAAGCTTCCGGTGAAGACGCGTATCGTCACCCGCATCGACGCCGCTGTTGCGGAGCACGCGTGATGAAGATTGATGACATCCGGGGCATGACGCCCGACCAACTCGGCGACACCCTGCTGAGCCTGAAGAAAGAGCAGTTCAACCTGCGTTTCCAGGCCGCGACGGGCCAGGTCGAGAAGACCCACCGTTCGAGCGAGGTCCGCAAGGACATCGCCCGGATCAAGACCGTCCTGCGCGCCAAGCAGTCCGCGGCCTAAGGAGACCCAAATGCCGAAACGAATTCTCGAAGGCGTGGTCGTCTCCGACAAGGGTGACAAGACCATCGTCGTGAAGGTCGAACGGACCTTCCTGCATCCGGTGCTTAAGAAGACCGTCCGTCGGTCGAAGAAGTACCACGCGCACGACGAAGCCAATGCCTACAAGGCCGGCGAGATCGCCCGCATCATCGAATGCGCGCCGAAATCGAAAACCAAGACCTGGGAAGCGCTGCCTAAGGCAGCCGCGGTCCAGGGCTCGTAAGGAAGGTCTGATCCATGATCCAGATGCAGACTAACCTCGAAGTCGCCGACAATTCCGGCGCGCGTCGTGTGATGTGCATCAAGGTGCTCGGCGGCGCTGGCCGTCGTTACGCCGGCGTGGGCGACAAGATCGTCGTCTCCGTCAAGGAAGCCATTCCGCGCGGCCGGGTGAAGAAGGGCGACGTCCTTCAAGCCATCGTCGTGCGCACGTCCTCCGCGATCAAGCGCAAGGACGGTTCGGTGATCCGTTTCGATAAGAACGCCGCCGTCATCGTGAACAAGCAGAGCGAGCCGATCGGCACGCGGATTTTCGGCCCGGTTCCCCGTGAACTGCGCGCGAAGAACCACATGAAGATCATCTCCCTCGCGCCCGAGGTGCTGTAATGGCCGCGAAGATCAAAAAGGGGGATCGCGTCGTGATCCTCGCCGGAAAGGACAAGGGCCGCCAAGGCAATGTCCTGAAGGTCCTGCCCAAGGAAGACCGCCTGGTCGTGGAAGGCCTGAACCTGGTTCAGCGTCACACCCGTCCGACCCAGGCCGATCCGCAAGGCGGCATCAAGAGCAAGGAAGCGGCGCTTCACGTGTCCAACGTGGCGATCGTCGATTCCAAGGGTAAGCCGACCCGCGTCGGTTTCCGTGTCGAAGGCGACAAGAAGGTTCGTGTCGCTAAGACGACCGGCGAGGTGATCAATGGCTGAGCAAGCTTACGAGCCCCGACTGAAGTCCGAATATCGCCAGCGCATCCGCGCGGTGATGAAGGAACAGTTCGGCTACACCAACGAGATGCAGATCCCCAAGCTGGACAAGATTGTCCTGAACATGGGGATCGGTGAGGCGGTCAACGATACCAAGAAGGTCCAAACGGCCATCGCGGATCTGACGGCCATCGCCGGCCAGAAGCCGGTCGCCACCCGCGCGCGCAATTCCATCGCCGGCTTCAAGCTGCGCGAAGGCATGGTGATCGGCGCGAAGGTGACCCTTCGCAAGGACCGCATGTACGAATTCCTGGACCGTCTGATCACCATCGCTCTCCCGCGGGTGAAGGACTTCCGGGGCCTGAAGCCCACCTCGTTCGACGGTCGTGGCAACTACGCCATGGGTCTGAAGGAGCACATCGTGTTCCCCGAGATCAACTACGACCAGATCGATCAAATGTGGGGCATGGACATCATCGTCGCCACGACTGCGAAGACCGACGACGAAGCGCGCGCGCTTCTCAAGGAATTCCAGTTCCCGTTCGTTCAAGCTTAAGGGCGGGAAGGAAAGCAAAATGGCCAAGAAAAGCGCCGTCAACCGCAACGAGATGGTCAAGCGTCTCGTCGCGCAATACGCCTCCAAGCGCGAGTCGCTCAAGGACATCGCCAACGACGAGAAGCTGCCCCTCGAGGAGCGCTTCGAAGCCCGGCTGAAGCTCGCGGAACTGCCGCGGAATTCGTCCAAGACCCGCATCCGTAACCGGTGCGAGATCACGGGCCGTCCGCGCGCCTATTATCGTAAGCTGAAGATGAGCCGGATCTCCCTGCGCGAACTCGGTTCGCACGGGCTGATCCCCGGCCTCGTGAAATCGAGCTGGTGAGGAGGGTCCCATGGTGAACGACCCCGTTGGCGATATGATCGCCCGCATCAAGAACGCCGCCACCCGTGGCCGTTCGAAAGTCATGACCCCGGCCTCGAAGATGCGCGCGCGCGTCCTCGATGTGCTGGCCGAGGAAGGCTACATCCGCGGCTACCACCTGGTGGAAAAGCCCGGCGCCTTCCCGGAATTCGAGATCGAGCTGAAGTACTTTGACGGCCAGCCCGTCATCGTCGAGATCAGCCGCGTCTCGAAGCCGGGCCGTCGCGTCTATTCGTCGATCGCGGACCTGAAGCCGGTTAAGAACGGCCTGGGTATCTCGATCCTGTCGACGCCCAAGGGCGTCATGTCCGACTCCGCGGCGCGCGATGCGAACGTGGGCGGCGAAGTCCTCTGCCGGGTCTATTAGAGATGTCGCGGATCGGAAAGAAGGCGGTCGCCGTCCCCACCGGGGTTACGGTCACCATCTCCGGCCAAACGGTGTCGGTGAAGGGCCCCAAGGGGGAACTCGCCTGGACCGTGGCCGAAGAAATCGAGGTCAAGCAGGAGGGCGCCGAGCTGGTGCTGTCCAAGCGTGTCGAGAACACGCGTGCTCAGGCCATGTGGGGTCTGTCCCGCACGCTGGTCGCCAACATGGTCCATGGGGTCACCCAGGGCTATGAGGAGACCCTCGAGCTGGTCGGCGTCGGCTATCGCGCGGCGATGAAGGGCAATGCGCTCTCCATGCAGCTGGGCTTCAGCCACGAGGTGGACGTTCCTCCGCCCGAAGGCATCGCCTTCGCCGTGCCGAAGCAGACTGAAATCAAGATCAGCGGCATCGACAAGCAGGCGGTCGGCGAGATCGCCGCGCGCATCCGTCGTATCCGCCCGCCGGAGCCCTACAAGGGCAAGGGCGTGCGCTACGCGGGCGAGAAGGTGCGTCGCAAGGAAGGCAAGAAGAAGTAGGCCATGGCTCTTACTCCTCGTGAAACGTCCAAGCGCCGCGCCGAGCGCAACCGGATCCGCCTTCGCAAGCTGTCGAATGGCCGTCCGCGTCTGTCGGTGTTCCGTTCGGACAAGAACATCTACGCCCAGGTCATCGATGATGCGAACGGCGTGACCCTGGCCTCGGCCTCGTCCCTCGAGGGCGAAGGCAAGACCAAGGGTTCCGACAAGGACGCCGCCGCTCGCGTCGGCGCTCTCGTCGCCCAGCGCGCGATTGAAAAAGGCGTCAAGGACGTCGTCTTCGATCGTGGCGGCTACATCTATCACGGCCGGGTGAAGGCGCTGGCTGACGCCGCGCGCGAAGCCGGCTTGAATTTCTAGGGGTAATCCAATGGCTCGTGGAAACGAACAACGCGGCGAAGGCGGTCAACGCCGGGGCCGGGACCGGAACGCCCCGCAGGAAGAGCGCGCCGACAGCGACATCGTCGAGAAGCTGGTGCACATCAACCGCGTTGCCGCGACTGTGAAGGGTGGCCGTCGTTTCTCGTTCGCCGCCCTGATGATCGTCGGCGACCAGAAGGGCCGCGTCGGCTTCGGTCATGGCAAGGCGCGTGAAGTGCCGGAAGCCATCCGCAAGGCGACCGAAGAAGCCAAGAAGTCGATGATCCGTGTGCCGCTCCGCGAGAGCCGCACCCTGCACCACGACGGCAAGGGCCGTTGGGGCGCTGGCAAGGTCATGGTCCGTGCGGCGCCCGCCGGCACCGGCGTGATCGCCGGCGGTCCGATGCGCGCCGTGCTCGAAACCCTGGGCGTCCAGGACGTGGTCGGCAAGTCAGTCGGCTCGTCCAATCCCTACAACATGGTGCGCGCGACCTTTGAGGCGCTGAAGGCTCAGTCTTCGCCCCGCCAGGTCGCCAACAAGCGTGGCAAGAAGGTCGCCGACGTGCTGGGCCGCAAGGCTGACGGCGCTCCGGTCGCCACCGACGGAGAATAAGTCATGGCTAAGGTCACCGTTCGTCAGACGGCGAGCCCCATTCGCCGGACCAAGGACCAGCGCGCGACTCTCGCGGGTCTGGGCCTGAACAAGATTGGTCGCACCGCGATCCTGGAGGACACCCCCTCCGTGCGCGGCATGATCGCCAAGGTCCACCATCTGGTGGAAGTGCTCGAAGGCTAAGGCCTCAAGGGGCGGCGGAGACGCCGCCCCTGTTCGCGCATCGGCCCGGGGTTCCGGGCCATTCGTTTTTACATCAGCCGAGTCGGGGGCGGGCCCCCGGCGACAGATCTCCAAGGAGAGGCATCCCATGACCAAGCTCAATGAACTCGCCCCGGCGCCGGGCTCCACCAAGAACCGCATGCGCGTCGGTCGCGGCCCGGGTTCGGGCAAGGGCAAGACCGCCGGTCGCGGTGTGAAGGGCCAGAAGGCGCGCTCCGGCGTCGCCATCGCCGGCTTCGAAGGCGGTCAGATGCCGCTGCACATGCGCATGCCCAAGCGCGGCTTCAACAATCCCTTCGCCCTCGAGTTCGCGGAAGTGAACCTGTGGCGTCTGGAGCAGGCCTTCGCCGCCGGCAAGCTCGACGCCAAGAAGCCGATCGACGCCGCCGCCCTGCTGGCCGCCGGCGTGATCCGTCGCGAACGCGACGGCGTCCGTCTGCTGGGCAAGGGCGAGATCAAGACCAAGATCAACATCACGGTCTATTCGGCCTCCGCCGGGGCCAAGGCCGCCGTGGAAGCCGCCGGCGGCACGGTCACCACGACCATGCCGGTCGAGAGCGACGCGCCCAAGGGCAAGCTGCAGAAGAAGGTCAAGGCCGAGGCCTGAGGCCAAACACCCTCTCCCTCGTGGGGAGGGTGGATGGCGCGGCGCGCCTGAGGGGTGGGGGCTCGGTCCGGCCGAACCCCACCTTGGCCGGCGCGCTGGCCAGTCCCTTCCCACAAGGGGGAGGGAAGGGCTGACAGAGCCTGTCAGACACCCTATGTACGACCAGTCTTAAACGCTCGGGGACTTGCATGGCTTCGGCCGCCGAACAGCTCGCAGCCAATATGAACTTCGGCGCCTTTCAAAAGGCGACGGAGCTTCACAAGCGTATCTGGTTCACGCTCATCGCGATGATCGTCTATCGGCTCGGGACCTATATCCCGATCCCCGGCATCGACATCGAAGCCTTCTCCCGGGTGTTCGAGGGGCAGTCCAAGGGCATCCTGGGCATGTTCAACATGTTCTCGGGCGGCGCCGTGCAGCGCATGGCGATCTTTTCCCTGAACGTCGGCCCCTATATCTCCGCCTCGATCATCGTCCAGCTGCTCGGCACGGTCTATCCGCCGTGGGAGAAGATGCGCAAGGAAGGCGGGGAGGCGGGGCGCAAGACGCTCAACCAATATACCCGCTACCTGACTGTGGTCCTGGCCTTGCTGCAGTCCTTCGCCATCGCCACGGGGCTGCAGGCCAGCCCGGGCCTGGTGGTCAATCCGGGCCTGTTCTTCGTGGTCTCCACGGTCATCACCCTGACCGGCGGCACCCTGTTCCTGATGTGGCTGGGCGAGCAGATCACCAGCCGTGGCGTCGGCAACGGCGTGTCCCTGATCATCTTCGCCGGCATCGTCGCCAATCTGCCCACCGGTGTGTGGCAGTTGCTGACCGTCATGCGCACCGGCCAGATGTCCACCTTCGGCGGTCTCGCCATCCTGGTGGTCGCAGTCGCGGCCATCCTGTCCATCGTCTTCATGGAACGCTCGCAGCGCCGGCTCCTGGTGCAATATCCGAAGCGCCAGCAGGGCAATCGGATGTTCGGCGGCGACACCTCGTTCCTGCCGCTGAAGGTCAACACCTCCGGCGTCATCCCGCCAATCTTCGCCTCGTCGCTGCTGCTCTTGCCGACGACGGCCTTGAGCTTCCTGACCGCGGCCAATCTGCCAAGCCAGCTTCAGTGGCTGCCGACCGTGGTCGGCAAGCTGCAGCACGGACAGCCGCTGTTCATGGTGCTGTACGCGGCCCTGATCATCTTCTTCTGTTTCTTCTACACCTCGGTCGTCTTCAATCCGGAGGACACGGCGGAGAACCTGCGCAAGTACGGCGGCTTCCTGCCGGGGATTCGCCCGGGTAAGCGGACGGCGGAGTATCTGGACTTTGTCCTGACCCGCCTGACGGTCATCGGCGCGGTCTACATCACCGTGGTCTGCCTGGTGCCGGAGATCTTCATCAGCGCCTTTCACGCGCCCTTCTATCTGGGCGGCACCTCGATCCTGATCGTGGTGAGCGTGACCATGGATACGGTCACTCAGATTCAATCGCACCTTCTGGCCCACCAGTATGAGGGCCTGATCAAGAAGTCGAAGCTGCGCGGGGTGCGCGGGCGTTAATTTCAGACGCCTGGCCGCGGTTCAACCGGTCATGGGGATGACCGGCGGGGAGGGATAAGACCACTATGAATTTGATCCTGTTCGGACCGCCAGCGGCGGGGAAGGGCACCCAGGCCAAGCGTCTGGTGGAGGACCGCAAGATGGTCCAGCTCTCGACCGGTGACATGCTGCGCGCCGCCATCGCCTCGGGCTCCGAGCTCGGCAAGCGGGTAGAGGGCGTGATGCAGCGCGGCGAGCTGGTGACGGACGAGATTGTCATCGCGCTCATCGAAGAGCGCCTGCCAGAGGCCGAGGCTGCAGGCGGCGCGATCTTCGACGGGTTCCCGCGCACCCTGGCTCAGGCTGAGGCGCTGGACGCGATGCTCGCCAAGCGCGGCGCCAAGATCGATGTGGTGCTGCGACTGAAGGTGGACGACGAGGCGTTGATGACCCGGATCGCTGGGCGCTTCGCGGAGTCGGGCCGGCCGGACGACAATCCGGACAGCTTCAAGGTTCGGCTGGGCGCCTATAACGCCCAGACCGCGCCGCTGCTGCCCTACTACAAGGACCAGGGCAAACTGGTCGAACTGGACGGCATGGGCTCGATCGAGTCGGTGGCCGGCGGGATCGACCAGGCGCTGGTCAGGCTTCAGGCTTAGGGGCCTGGGCTGACGAATCGCTCCATGCCCCCGGGCGTGGACGGGTTTTACGGACGTCGCGGCCCCTTCGGGGGGCGTGCCGGCCCGAAGATGAAGACCGGTTCGCCGAATTTCCCCGGCCAGGCCCCGCAAGGGCCTTTGCGGGGAGTAAAATTCGTTAAACCGGGCATTGACGGAAGCGTAACGATCCCTATAACGGGCCGCTTCCGCGAAACGCGCGATCGCCGCGCTGGCCTTCCCGTCAGGGATGCAGGGGCCGGGGCGTCGTTCGCGCATCTCTGCGTGACCAGGAGAATACACGACGTGGCCCGTATCGCCGGCGTAAACATTCCGACTAACAAGCGCGTCGTCATCGCGCTTCAGTACATCCATGGCATCGGCCAGGCTAAGGCCCGCCAGATCGTGGACAAGGTTGGCATCGAGGACGCTCGTCGCGTCAATCAGCTGACCGATGCTGAGGTGCTGCAGATTCGCGAAACCATCGACCGTGACTTCACCGTCGAAGGGGACCTGCGTCGCGAGACGGCGGTCAACATCAAGCGTCTGATGGACCTGGCCTGCTACCGCGGCCTGCGTCACCGCAAGGGCCTTCCGGTCCGCGGTCAGCGCACGCACACCAACGCCCGCACCCGCAAGGGTCCGGCTAAGCCGATCGCCGGCAAGAAGAAGTAAGAGAGCTCAGCGATGGCCAAAGAACCGGCTCGCGTCAAAAAGCGCGAACGCAAGAACATCACCTCGGGCGTGGCGCACGTGAACGCCTCGTTCAACAACACCATGATCACCATCACCGACGCGCAAGGGAACACGATCTCGTGGTCCTCGGCCGGCATGATGGGCTTCAAGGGTTCCCGGAAGTCGACGCCCTACGCCGCCCAGATGGCCGCGGAAGACGCCGGCAAGAAGGCCGCCGAGCATGGCGTGAAGACGCTGGAAGTCAACGTTTCCGGCCCGGGTTCGGGACGTGAGTCCGCTCTTCGCGCGCTGCAGTCGGTGGGTATGACCATCACGACCATTCGTGACGTGACCCCCATTCCGCACAACGGCTGCCGGCCGCCCAAGCGCCGGCGCGTCTGAGTACCGAAGTACTGCTATCCCCATGCGCCGGACCGCGTAAGCCGCGTCCGGCGATCCTGCGTTCGAGGGACATCCATCCGTGATCGAAAGAAACTGGAACGAGCTCATCCGTCCCGAGAAGCCGATGATCGAGACCGGCCAAGACGCGAACCGCAAGGCGCGTCTGGTGGCCGAACCTCTCGAGCGCGGCTTCGGCGTGACGCTGGGCAACAGCCTGCGTCGTGTTCTCCTATCCTCGCTGCAAGGCGCCGCTGTGACGGCCGTGCAGATCGATGGTGTGGTGCACGAATTCTCCTCGCTTGAAGGCGTCCGCGAAGACGTCGTCGACATCGTCCTGAACATCAAGCAGATGGCGCTGCGCATGCACGCCGAAGGCCCCAAGCGCATGACCCTGCGCGCCACGGGCCCCGGCGCTGTTACGGCCGGCCAGATTGAGTCCGGCGGCGACATCGAGATCCTGAACCCCGACCACGTGCTCTGCACCCTGGACGACGGCGCCACCGTGCGCATGGAGTTCACCGTGCAGAACGGCAAGGGTTATGTGCCCGCCGAACTGAACCGTCCGGAAGACGCGCCCATCGGCCTGATCGCCGTGGACAGCCTCTATTCGCCGGTCAAGCGCGTCGCCTATCGTGTCGAGCCGACCCGTCAGGGCCAGAGCCTCGACTACGACAAGCTGATCATGGAAGTGGAGACCAACGGCGCCGTTTCGCCGGTGGACGCCGTGGCCTACGCCGCCCGCATCCTGCAGGACCAGCTGCAGATCTTCATCACCTTCGAAGAGCCGAAGAAGAAGGTCGAAGGCGAAGCCAAGCCGGAACTGCCGTTCAACCCGGCGCTGCTGAAGAAGGTCGACGAGCTCGAGCTCTCGGTCCGTTCGGCCAACTGCCTGAAGAACGACAACATCGTCTATATCGGCGACCTGATCCAGAAGACCGAGGCGGAGATGCTCCGCACCCCGAACTTCGGACGCAAGTCGCTGAACGAGATCAAGGAAGTGCTCGCGGGCATGAACCTGCATCTCGGCATGGACGTGCCGAACTGGCCGCCCGAGAACATCGAAGAACTGGCCAAGAAGTTCGAAGACCAGATGTAATACGGCCCAAAATCTGCGCAGCAGATTTTGGATCTAGAAGTCGGAGCAGGTTCGGGCGGCGGAACATTTCCGCCTAACGTGCTCCCCGCGCCGACTCCGGGCTGCTTCGGCGGTCTGGGCCTGATGAAGCCGCACCAGCGGTGAAGGGCCCCGGCGCATCGTGTTGACCCAAGCGGGAGCTGTTTGGGATTGATCAGGTTGGAGCGCTCCCGTGGATATCGGGGGCCTCAAAGCGGGCCGAAGGGCTCTGGAGATTTTATATGCGTCACGGAAAAGCCCACCGCAAACTGGGTCGCACCAGCGCCCACCGCACCGCGATGTTCGCCAATATGGCGGCGAGCCTGATCAAGCACGAGCAGATCGTGACCACCCTGCCCAAGGCCAAGGAGCTCCGGCCCGTGGTCGAGAAGCTGATCACCCTGGCCAAGCGCGGCGACCTGCATGCGCGTCGCCAGGCGATCAGCACGGTGCGTGACGTCGAACAGGTCGGTAAGCTCTTCGCCGTGCTGGGTCCGCGCTACAAGGACCGCATGGGCGGCTATTGCCGCGTCCTGAAGGCCGGCTATCGCTATGGCGACAACGCGGCCGTCGCCGTGATCGAGTTCGTCGACCGTGATCCGTCGGAAAAGGGCAAGGACTCCGGTCCGGTCCAGGTCTCCGGCGGCTTCGACGACGAATAGGGCTTCCAGCCTCGCGAATTTTCAGAGCCCCGGACAGCGATGTCCGGGGCTTTTGCGTTTTCAGTCCGTCATGGAAGCGCGTTAGATCAGGGGTGATGAACAAGCTCCTCTGCGCCCTGGGCGCCCTGTTGTGCCTGGTTGGCGCTCCGGCCTTCGCGGCGGATCGGCCCCTGACCCTGCTGATCTCCATCGACGGCTTCCGGGCCGACTATCTGGACCGGGGTGTGACCCCGGCGCTCAGCGCGCTTGCAGCCGGCGGCGTCCGCGCCAAGGCCGGCATGCGGCCGTCCTTCCCCTCGCTGACCTATCCCAATCACTACACGCTGGTGACCGGTCTGAGGCCCGACCATCACGGGTTGGTGGACAATGTGATGGTCGACGCCACGCGGCCGGGACAGACCTTCCGGATGGGGGCCAAGGGCATCGCCTGGGACCGCTTCTGGTGGGATGGCGGCACGCCGATCTGGGTGACGGCCGAGCAGGCGGGCCTCCGCACCGCGACCATGTTCTGGCCGGGCTCGGACCTCGATGTCCAGGGCGTGCGCCCCCACGACTGGCTGATGTTCAACCAGGCTGTCCTGGCCCCGGCGCGGGTGGACCAGGTCCTGGCCTGGGTCGATCGCCCGCCAGCGGAACGGCCCAGCTTCATCACCCTCTATTTCGACGACGTCGACACGGCCGGCCACTATTTCGGGCCGGATAGTCGCGAGGTCGAGCAGGCGGCGGGGCGCGTCGACGCCCAGATCGGCCGCCTGGTCGCCGGGCTCAAGGATCGCGGGCTCGCCGCGAACATCGTGGTGGTCGCCGACCATGGCATGGCGCCGGTCTCCAAGGACCGCATCGCCTATATCGATGACGTCGCTCCGGCAGAGAGCCTGAACATCATCACCATGGGATCCTCCATTGAGCTGTTCCCGGCGGCGGGCCAAGAGGCCGAGGTCCGGCGCGCCGTGATCGGCCGCCACCCGCACTTCACCTGCTGGCCCAAGGCGCGCCTGCCGGTCCATCTGCACTTCGGAACCCATCCCCGGATCCCGCCCATTGTCTGCGTGGCGCAGACGGGGTGGATGCTCGAGACCCATGCCGGCCAGGCCAAGCACCCCATGGTCTACAAGGGCGCCCATGGCTTCGATCCCTATGACCCGACGATGCGGGCGCTGTTCGTGGCGGCGGGGCCAGACTTCAAGCCGGGGGTGGTGTTGCCGGTCTTCGACAATGTCGATGTCTATCCGCTATTGGCCCGGCTGGTCGGGGTGACGCCCCTGAAGGGCGACGGCGATCTCGCCCCCCTGCAGGCCGCGCTCACCCATTGAGGGGCGGCCGGCCAGGGGGCATGCTGGCGCCATGGACGGCGCCGAGACCCGCCTGGAAGGCTTCATCGCCAAATACGCCGACGCTACGGCGATCCAGGCTCGGCTGGCGATCGCGGAGATGCGCCGGCGGCTGCCCGGGGCGATCATCCTGGTCTACGACAACTACAACGCCCTGGCCGTCGGCTTCGGGGCCACGGACAAGCAGGCGGGCCTGGTGTTCTCCATCGCCGTCTATCCCCGCTGGGTCAGCCTGTTCTTCGCCCGGGGCATCGGGCTCAACGATCCCGATGGCCTGCTGAGGGGCGAGGGGAGCCGGGTGCGCCACATCGTGCTCGAAGGGGCTCAGAGTTTGGACGATCCCCGCGTCCGCGCCCTGATGGACCAGGCCCTGACCCGGGCCGATCCGCCCATAGACGCCCGTCAGCCCAGCCGGCTGATCATCCAGTCGGTGTCGGCGAAACAACGCCCACGCCGGGCGGGTTGACATAGTTGCATAATTGAAGAAATATTATCGCAAGATGAAATGAAGTGCGCCTGCCGGGGAGGTGGCCAAGATGACCGAACGTTCCGCCATCGTCCCGGTGATCTGGTATCGCGACCCCCGCGCGGCCATCGCCTGGCTGGAACGGGCCTTCGGGTTCGAGCCCCTGATGATCGTCGATGACGGCCAGGGCGGGGTGGCGCATTCCGAGCTGGGCTTCCGGGGCGGCCTGGTCATGTTGGTCGGCCCGCCGCGGGACCATGCGGTCAGCCCGAGCCAGTTCGGCGGACGCTCCACCCAATCGGTCCACGTGCAACTGCCCGACGGCCTCGACGCCCATTGCGAGCGGGCCCGGGCGGCCGGCGCCCGCATCGCCCGCGAACCGGAGACCCAGGCCTATGGGGACCGGGTCTACACCTGCTTCGATCCTGAGGATCACCCCTGGTCCTTCGGCCAGACCCTGGTCGTCCTGTCGGCGGCCCAGATGGCCGAGGCGACGGGCCACGACATCACCACCCAGCTGGAGCGCCCATCATGACCCGCAGTCTGAGTTCGGCCCTGTTCTATCGCGATCCCCGCGCGGCCCTGGCCTGGTTGGCTGAGGCCATGGGCTTCGAGTTGGTCATGCTGCTGGAAGACGCCGAAGGCAATGTCGCCCATTCCCAGATGGCCTTTGGCGATAGCCGGGTGATGATCGGATCGGAATGGTCGGCGGACCACCAGAGCCCGGCCTCGGTCGGAGGTCGCAACACCCAGGCCGTGCACGTCAATATCGACGAGGACGTCGACGCCCATTGCGAACGGGCGCGGCGGGCGGGCGGCGTGATCCTGGTCGAGCCGGAAACCCAGTTCTATGGCGCGCGGACCTATCGCTGCCGCGATCCGGAGGGCCACATCTGGACGGTGTCCCAAGCCGTCAAGCAGGTCAGCCGCGAGGAGGCCGAGGCGATAACGGGTCTCAAGATCACCGGCTGGGAATGACCGCGGCCCTCGCTCTCGACCGCACCTTGGCGGCCCTGGCCGATCCCTGCCGTCGCCAGGTGGTGGATCTGCTGGCGCGCGGTCCCCGCGCCGCCGGGGACCTCGCCCGCGAGGTTGGGGTGCCAGCCCCGGCGATGAGCCGTCACCTCAAGGCCCTGAAGGACTCAGGCCTGGTGGAGGACAGCCACCCCGCCTTCGACGCCCGTGTCCGTGTCTATGCCCTGAGGCCTGAACCCATGATCCATCTGCTGCGCTGGCTGGAAGAGTCCGAACGGCTGTGGAGTGAGCAGCTGCTGGCCTTCAAGGCCCATGTCGAGCGCCAGGCGTGAGTTCCAAGGTCTTCGTCGCCCTGCGGGTGAAGGCCTCCCGCGAGCGCGCCTTCGAGGCCTTCGTCGGCGAGATCGGCGCCTGGTGGCGACCGAACATGCTGTTTGCGACCACGCCGCGCCCACCGGGCCGCCTGGCCTTCGAGGCGGGAGAGGGCGGTCGACTCACCGAGACGCTCGCCAATGGCAAGGTGTTCGAGATCGGCCGCATCCTGGCCTGGGCGCCGCCGGAGCGCCTGGTGTTTTCCTGGCGCCAGGCCAGCTTTCCGCCGGACCTGACGACCGAAGTCGAGGTGCGGTTCGAGGCGGTGGGCGAGGAGACCCGGGTCAGCGTCGAGCATCGCGGCTTCGACCAGGTCCCCCGCGACAATGTCGCCCGCCATGGATTCCCGGACCAGGCGCTCGGCATGCGGCTGGCCGAATGGTGGCGCGACCTGCTAACCGGCCTGGGCGACGCGGCTCAGTGACCGGCTTGTCAGAGTTCTTGCTTTGTTTCATGTTGCGCGTGAGGGGACCCCGACCATGACTCAATCCGATCCGGCCACGCCCGGCGGGCGCAACGCCGCCTTCCGCTTCATCTTCGTCTGCGCCCTGATGAACGCGGTGTCGTTCGGCATCATGATCCCGGTGCTGCCCAACCTGATCAAGTCGTTCGTCGGCGGCGACACCGCCCACGCGTCGGAGATCAGCATGGTGTTCTCGGTCTCCTGGGGGCTGATGCAGTTCTTCTGCGGCCCGATCCTCGGCATGTTGTCGGACCGGATCGGGCGGCGGCCGGTGCTGCTGATCTCGTTCTTCGGTCTGGCGATCGACTTCGTGTTCATGACCTTCGCGCCGACCCTGGCCTGGCTGTTCATCGGCCGGATCATCAATGGGGCGACCGCCGCCAGCTTCTCCACCGCCAACGCCTATGTCGCCGACGTCACCGCACCGGAGGCTCGGGCCAAGACCTTCGGCATGATGGGGGCGGCGTTCAGTTTCGGCTTCCTGATCGGCCCCGTCATGGGCGGCTTCCTGGCCGGCGGGGCGATGCAGCACCTGATCGGGAATTTCGCCCTGCGGCTGCCGTTCCTGGTCGCCGGCGTCCTGACCGCGATCAACTGGCTCTATGGCTATTTCATCCTGCCGGAGTCCCTGCCGGTGGAGCGTCGGATGACCCGGTTCGACTGGGCGCGGGCCAATCCCGTCGGGTCGCTGGGCTTCCTGAAGGCGCACGGGTCGCTGCTGGGGCTGGCGACGACCGGGTTCCTGTTCCAGATCTCCCACACCGTCCTGCCGTCGATCTTCGTGCTCTATGCCGGCTATCGCTATCATTGGGGCAGCGACATCGTCGGCTTGACCCTGCTGCTGACCGGCCTGCTTGGCATTCTCGTCCAGACCCGTCTGGTCGGACCGGTCGTCGGCCGGATCGGTGAGCGCGGTTCGCTGCTGCTGGGTACGCTCGGCGGGGCGCTTGGCTTCGCCCTCTACGGCTTCGCTCCCAATGGCTGGGCCTATGTGGCCGCGGCGCCTGTCTTCGCCCTGATCAATTTCGTGCAGCCGGGGCTCCAGGGGCTGATGACGCGCCGGGTGGGGCCGCAGGAGCAGGGCCGCCTCCAGGGCGCCAACCAGAGCCTGCAGGGCATCGCCTCGATCCTGGGCCCGCTGGTGTTCAATGGCGCCTTCACCTACGCCGTGCTGCATGACGCCACCCTGCATGCGCCCGGCCTGCCGATCTTCATCTCGTCGAGCCTGATGCTGACCGCCTTCTTCCTGGCGGTGAAAGTGGGTCGTCCCCTGGAGCCCGCCGCCGCCCTCGCCTAGAGGGCGCTTTCGGGCTTGCCACAACCAGATGGGCGGATAGGATCACGCGATGGAAATGACGACGACAGACGGGACCATGGCGGCCTAAGCACGGGGCCCGCCGGCGCGTGACGCCCGGCCAGACCCCTTCGCCCCTTCCGAATTCCGCTCCGCCCGCGCCCTTCGCGCGGGCGCGTCGAGTGTCTCCCATGACTCATGATCCGATTTCCGCCCCGGGCGAGACCGCGCGCGCGGCCGTCCGCCAGGCCGGGCTGCCCTTCATCGCCATCACCATCTGCCTGGACGTGGTGTCCCATTCGATGGTGTTCCCGGTCCTGCCCCGGCTGGTCGAGGGGCTGGTCGGCGGCCAGGTCTCCTCCGCCGCCCGCTGGGTGGGGGTGCTGGTCGCCGCCTGGTCGGTGGCCCAGTTCTTCGCCGCGCCGGTGATCGGCATGTTGTCAGACCGCTTCGGCCGCCGGCCGGTGATCCTGATCTCGATCTTCGGCCTCAGCCTCGATCTGGCGATCATGGCGCTCGCCCCGACGCTGGCCTGGCTGTTGGTCGGCCGCATCCTCTGCGGCCTGACTGCCGGCGCCCAGGGCGCGGCCATGGCCTATGTGGCCGACATCACCCCGCAGGAAGATCGGGCCAAGAGCTATGGCTGGCTGAACGCCGCGGCCTGGACCGGGGTGATCCTGGGCCCGGCGCTGGGCGGCCTGATGGGCGCCTGGAACCCGCGCGCGCCGTTCTGGCTGGCCGCCGCCGTCGCCCTGGGCAACGGCCTCTATGGCCTGCTGGTCTTGCCGGAATCCCTGCCGCGCGACCGGCGCGCGCCCATGCGCTGGGCCAAGGCCAATCCGATCGGGGCTCTGGGTCTGCTGGTGTCGCGTCCGGGACTGCCGGTCCTGGCCCTGGCGCTCTTGCTGCTGTGGTTCGCCATGTTCGCCATGAACAGCGTCTTCGTGCTCTACACGGCCTACCGCTACGCCTGGGATCCTCTGGCGCTCGGGGTGTTCTGCAGCGCGCTCGCGGCGGTCAATATCGTGGTCACCAGCCAGCTTTCCGGCCGCGCCGTCACCTGGATCGGCGAACGCAGGACCCTGCTGGCCGGCCTGGTCGCCCAGGTGATCGGCTTCCTCGCCTGCGGCCTGGCGCCCACCGGGGTGCTGTTCTGGATCGCCAATATCCCGATGACCCTGGCCAACATCGCCGGCCCGGCCTTGCAGGCCATGATGACGGCCAAGGTCGAGCCGGACGAACAGGGACGCCTGCAGGGGGCCATGGGCGGCATATCCAGCCTCACCGGCCTGTTCGGTCCCATCGCCTTCACCCAGATCTTCGCCCTGGCCATCGCCGCCGGCCGGGGGCCGGCCTGGTCCGGCGTAACCATACTGGTCGGCGGGGCGTTGAGCTTGATCGCCGGCCTGCTGGTGCTGTTCTTCACGCGCGAGAGCGCAGGGGCCCCTGATCCGGCCTAGCCCCCGCCATCATTGCGCCCGAAACCTCGGCTGTTTTTCGGGTCCACCTATCGGAGACTTCATGCGCGCTCACCGCCTCCTGATCCCGGCCCTGGTCCTGCTGGCGGCCTGCTCGGATCCCTCGGCCCGGTCCAACGCCCAGATCCCGCCGCTCGCCCAGCCGACCCGGGCGGCGCCCGGCGACGCCGCGACCTTGAAGGTCTCCTTCGCGCCCGTGGTGAAGAAGGCGGCCCCCGCCGTGGTCAACATCTCCGCCAAGCGGGTGGTGCGCCAGCAGGCCGATCCCTTCTGGCAGCTGTTCGGCATGGGCGCCCCGCGCGAGCGGGTCGAGGGCTCGCTGGGCTCCGGTGTCCTGGTCCGCGCCGACGGGATCATCATCACCAACAACCACGTCATCGAAGGCAGCCAGGACATCACGGTGGGCCTGGCCGATCGGCGCGAATTTCCGGCCAAGGTGCTGCTGGCCGACCCCCGGGTCGACCTGGCGGTGCTGAAGATCGATGTCGGGGCCGAGCGCCTGCCGACGCTGGCCATCGACGACAGCGGCGAGACCCAGGTCGGCGACCTGGTCCTGGCCATCGGCGATCCCTTCGGCGTCGGCCAGACGGTGACCAATGGCATCATCTCGGCGTTGAACCGCTCGACCGACCCCAATGGCGACGCCGGCAACGCCTATATCCAGACCGATGCGGCCATCAATCCCGGCAATTCCGGCGGCGCCCTGGTCGACATGGACGGCGACCTGATCGGGGTGAACAGCTTCATCCTGTCCCGCTCAGGCTCCTCGGCCGGGGTGGGCTTCGCCATTCCGGCGGCCATGGTCCGCCGCATCGTCGAGACCGCGGCTGGCGGCGGCCACGCCCTGGTCCGTCCGTGGTTGGGCGCCCGCACCCAGACCGTGACCCCAGACATCGCCAAGAGCCTGGGCCTGCCGATCCCCCAAGGCGCCCTGGTCGCGGACCTCTGGCCCAACGGCCCGGCCGCCCGGGCCGGGCTGCGCCAGGGCGACGTGATCGTCTCGGTCGATGGCAAGTCGGTGGCCGACGCCGCCGCCGTCAGCTACGTGGTCGGCTCCAGCCGCCCGGGCCAGGCCCTCAAGCTCGGCATCCATCGCGGCGCGGGCGAGCAAGCTCTGATCCTGAAGGCCGAGGCGGCTCCCGCCACGCCGCCGCGTGACGAGAAGCTGCTGACCGGTCGCAATCCCTTCGATGGCGCCACCGTGGTCAATGTCTCGCCGGCGGTGGCCGACGAACTCGGCATCGATCCCTTCGCCGCCAAGGGGGTGATGGTGATCAATATCGGCCGGGGCTTCGCCATGAACGCCGGACTGCGCCCGGGCGATGTGATCAAGCGGGTGAATGGCCGCGACATCGCCACGGTCGGCGAACTGACCGGCGCGCTCAGCGCGGGCGGCGGCCAGTGGCAGGTGACCATCGTTCGCGAGGGCCAGGAGATCACCGGCAACTTCCGCACCTAGGCGCCCAAACGCGGCCTTGCCTCGCGCCGCGTCCCCGTCCCAACTGCATCATTCCAGTGGGGACGGGGGAGCAGGGCATGCGGATCAACAGGCGCGCGGTCGTAGGCTTGGGCTTGGCGGCGGGCGCCGCCCTGGCCAGGCCGGCGGAGGCCCAGACCCAGGTCGCGGTCACCGTCGCCGGCGGTCAGCCCGGCCGCTTCGCCGAAGCGCTGGACGAGATCGCGGCCTATGGCGCTCAGCACATGAGCGCCTACGGCCTGCCGGGCCTGACGCTTTCGGTGGTCGGGCCAGACGGCCTGACCGCCTTCATGCGCTATGGCCACGGCGACGCAGATCGTCGGGCGCCGATCAGCCCGGACCAGCTGTTCCAGGTGGGCTCGATCTCCAAGTCGTTCACGGCGCTCTGCGTGTTCAAGCTGATGGAAGCCGGCAAGCTCAGCCTGGATGCCGATGTCCGCGATCTGCTCCCCGACCTGCCGCTGCCCAGCGACGGGCCGACCACGGTCCAGAGCCTGCTGAACCACGGCTCCGGCCTGCCGGATGACGCGCCGATGTTCCCGCGTGGCGGGGACGGGCGGCTGTGGCGCGGCTTCGCGCCCGGGACCCACTGGTCCTATTCCAACCTCGGCTTCGCACTCCTGTCGCATCTGGTGGAGCGGATTTCGGGGCGGCCCTTCGCCGACTATCTGCAGGCCGAGATCCTGACCCCGCTCGGCATGACGGCGACCAAGCCGGCGATCCTGACCGGCGATCGGGCGCTCTATGCGGCCAGCTACGCGCCGTTCTACGCCGACCGGTCCTTCCCCCGCGCCGGCCCCCTGGGCCCTGGTCCCTGGACCGACATGACCGAGGGCTCGGGCTGCGTGGCCTCGACCGCCGCCGACATGGCCCGCTATGCCCGCTACCTGATTGCGGCCGGGTCCGGCCATGGCGCGCCGCTGTTGTCCGACGCCGCTGCGGCCCGGTTCTGCACGCCGAGCATCGACGCGCCCGGCTGGGCGGTGAAGGGGGCCAAATACGCCAATGGCCTGGCGGTCGTGCCGGTCGAGGATCGCCCCCTGCTGCACCACACCGGCGGCATGCTGTCGTTCAATTCGGCGATCCACATCGACCCCATCGCCGGGGTCGGCGCCTTCGCCAGCACCAATGTCGGCTTGATGGGCTATCGCCCCCGGGAACTGACCGCCTTTGCCTGCGCCCGGTTGCGAGCCGTGGTGGAGCCCCGTCCCGCCCCCAAGCCCACCCCGGTTCCGCATAAGACGCCGGACACCCCCGACGTGCTGGGTCGCTATGTCGACGCCAAGGGCGTGGCGCTGGAGGTTGCGGCCTCGGCGCGCGGCGTCACCGCCACCATGGCCGGCAAGGCGGTCGAGATGGAGCTGGCCGACGAGGACGCCTTCATCGCCGTCGATCCCGCCGCGACGCCCTTCGCCCTGGTCTTCCGTCGGACCGCCAAGCTGGTGACCCGGGTCTGGTGGGGCGAGACGGAATATGTCCGCTCGGGCCAGGCTTTCACCCCGCCCACCTCGCCGGCGCTCAAGGCCCTGACGGGCCACTATGGCAATGACGATCCCTGGCGCGGATCGTTCCATGTCCTGGCCCAGGGGGAGAAGCTCTATCTGGACGGGGGCACGCTGCTGACGCCGCTGCCCGGTGGCGGTTACCGGGTCGGCGACGACGACTGGTCACCGGAGCGTCTGTGGTTCGAGGCGATGGCGGGCGGGCGGCCGCAACGGCTGGTGCTGTCCGGCGTCGACTATTTGCGCCGGACCTAACGCGCGCTTCGCCGATTTGCTAAGGCTCCCCGATGGCCGACCTCTTCGAAGCTGCGGGGATGACCCCCCACGCGCCGTCCCCGCTCGCCGACCGTCTGCGCCCGCGGACGCTCGACGAGGTCGTGGGCCAGGATCACCTGCTGGGTCCCGAGGGCCCGATCGGCCGCATGGCGGAGGCCAGGCGCCTGGCCTCGATGATCCTGTGGGGGCCGCCCGGCACCGGCAAGACCACCATCGCCCGGCTGTTGGCCAAGGCGGCGGGCTATGAGTTCCAGCAGCTGTCGGCGGTGTTTTCCGGGGTCGCCGACCTGAAGAAGGCCTTTGAACAGGCCCGCATGCGCCGCTCGGCCGGCCAGTCGACCCTGTTGTTCGTCGATGAAATCCACCGGTTCAACCGCGCCCAGCAGGACGGCTTCCTGCCCTTCGTGGAGGAGGGGATCGTCACCCTGGTCGGCGCCACCACCGAGAACCCGTCCTTCGAACTGAATGGGGCGCTCCTGTCGCGTTGCCAGGTCTTCGTGCTCAAGCGGCTGGACGACGAAGCGCT